>UREC01000001.1:0-96411 GCA_900546755.1 uncultured Collinsella sp.
AGTGGGAAGCTCGGCCCCCTCCGCCCCGGCCTTCGGTGACTTGGGTGCACCGTGTGCTGCCGAAGGGGCTTTGTGCGATGACTAAGGCTAAATAGAAAATGAGAGTGGGCCCTGCCGTTCGTTCGAGCGGCAGGGCCCACTCTTTGTATGGAGGCCTTTTTGCTGTTAGTCGAGGACGCCTCTGGACAGTTAGTTCAAATTCGTATTTATTAGAGAGTAGGAGAAGATCGATTTGGACTCATTCGGCCTACTTTTGGCAATCTGAATCGATCAAGATGCTCAGCCAAGCCGGGAACGGCCCAATACTGGGTCCGCGTCGGCTTCCAAGCGGCAATTTCGTGCCCAAGGCCACGGCCAAATTATACGTATCTGAACTAACCGCCCATCACTCTCCGTCAACCTTTTTATCCAAACCAAATCAGTCAACGTACGTCATGGCAATATCCGGTAGGTCGCAGGGTGGCGGCTGAGCCTTTCCCTCGGGAAACTTCGCGAAGCCCAGTTCCCGAGGGAAAGGTATGGTCTGTGTAATACCAGATAAACAGTACATTTTTGCTAGATTGGTATTTGACTGAAGAACCAATTGGTATGGCTTATTAAGCCCACCTTGCCGTTGACGCTTATTTTGCTGCCGCTGGGAGAATTCCGAACTTGGGTGCGCAAGTGCTCCCATATGTTGATATGACCTAGTAGGTGGCTATCTGGTTACTACCAGTTGGCCCCTTGGTAACGGGTGGCCCCATTGTGCGGAATGTACCGAACATCTCCGTTTGATACGTTTTCCCATGCTGCCGGGGGGGGGGCGTCCTCGGCACCTCAGCATGTCGGAAGAAAGGAGACCAGATGCGCAGGAATTCCATTTTTACGAAACGGTGGGTGAAGGGAAGCGCGGTCCTCGTTGCCACTGCAGCGACGCTCGTGTTTGCCAATCCCCAGCAGGCGATTGCCACGCCACTCAAGGGCGTCGACTCGGCGACCGTGTCCCAGTCTGCCTCGAATGTCGTCGACATCGATTTCGCTGACGGCATCAAGGGCCGTATTACGTTCCTCGAGGACGGTATTTTCCGTTATAACGTCGACCCCAAGGGTGAGTTTTCCGAGTACGCCACGCCGCGCAGTAAGTCCCACACGGCTAAGATCCAGGCTCAGCCCGATACCTCGGACACCTACAGCAAGCCGAGTGCGACGGTTGCCGACAAGGGCGACACTATCGAGATCACCGGCGGAAAGGCGACCGTGATCCTGGACAAGGCGACTGGCAAGATGAGTATCAAGTCAGGCGACCGTGTCGTGGTTTCCGAGTCCGCGTCCCTCGACCTTGATAAGAAGGGTACCGTCCAGACGCTCGCCAAGGAGAAGTCCGAGAACTTCTTTGGCGGCGGCACCCAGAACGGACGCTTCCTGCACACCAACCAGACCATCGCCATCTCCAACACGAACAACTGGACCGATGGCGGCGTTGCCTCGCCCAACCCGTTTTATTGGACGAGTGACGGCTACGGCGTGCTCCGAAACACGTTTGCAGAGGGTTCCTACGACTTCGGTTCCACGGACTCATCGACGGTCACGACTTTGCACAGCGAGAATGAGTTTGATGCCTACTACTTCGTGGCGACCAACGAGGGAGCTTCGAACGTGGCAACTGAGATGCTGCAGGACTACTACAAGGTGACCGGTAACCCGGTACTGCTGCCCGAGTACGGGTTCTACCTTGGTCATCTTAATGCCTATAACCGTGATGGCTGGTCAACGACCTCGGGTCAAAAGAAGTGGGAGACCAAGGGCAGCAAGTCCTCGAGCGAGAAGGGCGACGTTAAGTACGAGTCTGGCATGTCGACGGGCTACAAGCTCGACGGCACACTTGCGGCCGAGACGCTCAACGGTGAGGGCCCTACGGTTGATACCGAGAACATGAAAGCGACCGATTTCGACCGCCAGTTCTCTGCTCGGCAGGTTATCGATGACTACGAGGACAGCGACATGCCGCTCGGCTGGTTCCTGCCGAACGACGGCTACGGCGCCGGCTATGGCCAGAACGGTTACTACAAGACCGGCGGCGTCAACTCCGACGGAGCGAGCTCGGCCGACCGTCTTAACGCTGTGCGTGCCAACGTCGACAACCTTAAGAAGTTCACCGAGTATGCCAACTCAAAGGGTGTGAGCACGGGCTTGTGGACCCAGTCCAACCTTGAGCCCGACAGCAACCCTGAGACCCCGTGGCATCTGCTTCGCGACTTCGACGCCGAGGTCAAGACGGGAGGCATCACTACCCTTAAGACCGACGTTGCCTGGGTTGGATCTGGCTACTCCTTTGGTCTTAATGGCATCAAGACAGCTTATGACACGGTGACGACCGGCGCTAACAAGCGCCCCAACATCATCACGCTCGATGGTTGGGCCGGCACGCAGCGCTTTGGTGGCATTTGGACCGGCGACCAGTATGGCGGTAACTGGGAGTACATTCGCTTCCATATCCCCACGTATATCGGTCAGAGTCTTTCGGGCAACCCCAACATCGGCTCCGACATGGATGGCATTTTTGGCGGTGACCCCATCATCTCTGCGCGTGACTACCAGTGGAAGACGTTCACGCCCTCTATGCTCGACATGGACGGTTGGGGCACCTACCGTAAATCGCCCATGACGCACGGCGATCCCTACACAGGCATCTCGCGCTTCTACCTCAAGCTCAAGGCGCAGCTCATGCCCTATATCTACACGAGCGCGGCCTCGGCGGCCAACATCGACACGGGTAACGGCGATGTCGGCCTGCCCATGATCCGCGCCATGCTGCTTTCCGATAACTCCGAGTACGCCGCAAGCACCTCGACGCAGTACCAGTATATGTTCGGTGAGAACTTCCTAGTGGCACCGGTGTATCAGGATACCCAGGCAGACGAGAACGGCAACGACATTCGCAATGGGATTTACCTTCCCAACTACGGCACCGACGAGAATCCCACCATCTGGATCGATTACTTCTCGGGTAAGCAGTATCGCGGCGGCCAGGTTCTCAACAACTACGAGGCTCCGCTTTGGAAGCTGCCGCTGTTTGTGAAGGCCAACGCTATCGTGCCGATGTACGCCGAGAACAACAACCCCGAGGCCGTGAGCGACACCAACACCAAGGGTACCGACCGCAGCCAGCGTATCGTCGAGTTCTTCGCCACCGAGGGCGACGGCACCTTTACGCAGTACGAGGACGACGGCTCCTCCATCGAGAACAACACGACTGAGGACGATTCCTACGGTACGATCGACAATATCTCCTACGGTGAGCATGTGAGCACCGTCTACAGATCCAAGGCCGCAGGCGGCACCGCGACCTTTACCGCCGAAGCCTCGCAGGGTGGCTACAACGGCTACGACTCCAATCGCACCACGACCTTCGTGGCCAACGTGTCCGCCAAGCCCATGAGCGTCGTCGCCAAGAACGGCGGATCCGCGCTCAACGTGGTTGAGGTCGACTCGCAGGAGACCTTTGACACCGCGACCCCCGAGGCCGGCCAGGCGGTCTACTTCTACAGCGAGACCCCTAACCTCAACCACTACGGCAGCGATGTGGACGGCACCGAGGCCGAGCGGGGCGAGAGCTTTAACAACACCAAGATCACCACGAACCCCAAGGTCTACGTCAAGTTCGCGAAGACCGATGTTGCTGCGGCGGCGCAGACGCTCGAGCTGGGCGGTTTCGTGAACGCCGACGCCACGCTCACAGCCGATCGCCTCAACGAGAGCCTCTCCGCACCCACGAACCTTGCTGCCCCCGAGGACGTCACGACCCCAACGAGCATCAAGCTCACCTGGGGAAAGGTCGATGGTGCTACCTCCTACGACCTTAAGGTCGACGGCACCGTGTTCGCCGTGGGTGATGCGGCCGAGTTCACGCACACCGACCTCGCCTACAATAGCAAGCACACCTACCAGATTCGTTCGCGCAACGCCGAGGGCTACTCCGCCTGGAGCGATGTGCTCGAGGCGAACTCCGCACTCGATCCGTGGCGGAACGTCCCCGACGCCGAGCAAATCACCTGGGAGGGCTCACTTTACGGCAGCCATAAGGCCGAGCTCGCCTTCGACCATGAGTTCCAGTCGGGCGACGGCGGTTTCCACTCCGGTGGCAACGATCTGGGCAAGGCGCTTACCGTTGACTATGGACGCGCTTACAAGCTCGATAAGCTCGAGTACTATCCGCGCGATGACGCCGGCAACGGCACTGTGACCAAGATGCGTGTTGAGACGAGTCTCGATGGCGTCCACTGGACGAGCCAGGAGGTCGATTGGGCACGTTCCGCTGATTGTAAGACGGTAGCGTTTGACGGCACCGTGGCCGCCCGTTATGTGCGCATGACACCGCTCGCCTCGGTCGGTAATTTCTTCTCCGCGTCCGAGATTGCCATCTACAAGACCGACGGCACGGATGGCTTCGCCGTGGGCTCCAACCTCAACAAGGCCACGATCTCCGACGGAGACTACTCCAACATGAAGAACTATCTGGGCCTCGAGAATCGCGAGCCCGATACCCCGACGTTCGGTTCGCAGATCCGCGACCACTTCGCCGACCTCAACGATAACGGCGTTTACGACGTCTACGATTACTCGTTCACCATGGCGGGTCTTGACGGCGGCACTAAACAAAAGGGAAAGGTCGCAGGTTCGCTCGCGGTGATTCCGAGCAAGACCGAGGTCGAGGCCGGTGATGAGATCACCGTTGATGTCTATGCGGCCGACGCCAAGAACGTCAACGCCCTGGGCGCTCTCGTCAACTTCAAGAGCGACCAGTTCGAGTTTGTGTCCGAGAGCATCGCGCAGGACGGCTCGACTGCCGGCATGGAGAACCTGTCTCGCGAGAAGGTCCAGTTCGCGGACAGAACGCAGACTATCAATCTCGCCTTTGCCAACCGCGGCGATGGCAAGCTCTACAACGGTACCGGCGCGGTGGCGAGTTTCAAGCTCAAGGCCAAGACCGCCGGCAAGGTCGAACTGCCCTCGACATCTTGGCTCATCGGTCCGGCATGCGACGCACTTGAGTTTGCGAGCGACGGCACGGTGACGATGCCGGATGTTCCTCAGCCAACGGTCGCCGAGTACGGTCAGGACGCCTTCAACATCACGATGACCAACGATGAGCTCACGACCGACGACGGGACCAACGTCGAGAAACTTATCCAGCAGAAGAGCTATAACGCGCTGTTCGATAATAACGAGGGCGACAACGGCTTTGAGTTCCTATGGAACTGGAGCGGCAACTGGGACAGCGAGGGTAAGCTTCCGAGTTACGTGAAGCTTCCCACCACGATGACATTCGCATTTAAGACGCCGTCGAAACTCGATAGTGTCGAGGTCGTTAACCGCAACGGTGGCAACGGAACCGTGCAGAAGATCAAGGCTGTCGTGACGTTCGAGGATGGCTCGACCCAAGAGTTCGCGGGCGGGGAGTACGACTCCTTCCTGGCTCGCTACGCCTTTGACCTCTCTGCCGAGAACAAGGGCAAGAAGGCGACCAAGGTCGAGGTCACGCCGCTTGAGGCATCGGGTGACCAGATGCTCACACTGCGTGAGGTCAACTTCAACTACACGCAGGGTGTCGAGGCCATCGAGGGTGTCGAGCTAGGCAAGAACCAGACCGAGTTCTTTGAAGGCGACATTACGCCCGTCGACGCCAAGGCTACGCCTGAGAGCGCTGGCTACCCCTATGTGACGGTCGAGAGCTCCGACCCCTCTGTGGTAAGCGTCTCCGCTGTTCAGGCTGGCGATAGCGTGAGCTACTACCTGCGTGCCAACAAGGCCGGCAAGGCAAAGATCACGGTGGCGTCGGTACTCGACCCCTCCAAGACCGCATCCTATGAGGTCGAGGTCAAGGCTGGTGTCGATACCTCTGCGCTCGTAGCAGCGCTTTCCAAGGCCGCGGGCTACAGCGAGTCCGTCTACACCAAGGATTCCTATGCAGCTCTCACCACTGCGGTCGAGGCGGCTCAGAAGCTCCTCGACAGCGGCCAGGGCAGCTATAGCAAGAAGGATGTCGCAGACGCCACAGCCAAGATCGAGAAGGCAATCGACGGCCTCAAGATGCGCCCTGTTGATGAGAAGATTCTCATCAACACGCCCGAGAACCGCAAGAACGTCAAGGTGGCCGGCTTCTCGAGTGAGGCCGACTACGAGGGCAGCAACGCCGTCAACGCTCTCGACGGCGACGAGCGGACGCTTTGGCACAGCGACTGGGCCCATGGGACCGGTATGCCCCAGTATCTGAGTGTCGACCTGGGCCGCGACTACGATCTCACCGACGTTACATTCCTGCCGCGCCAGGACGGCGGCACTAACGGCGATATCTTCGAGGCCGAGATACTGGTCTCCGACACTGCCGACGGTTATGAGATGGGCACCGCCGCGTCGATGGGTACGTTCGCCTTCGACAACGACGGCCGCGTGCTCACCGACCGTGGCGACTGGAAGCAGATGAGCTTTGGCGCCGCGCGCGGTCGCTACGTGACCGTCAAGGTGATTCACGCCGGCGGTGGCGACGTTGATGCCTACTGCAGCATGGCGGAGCTCAAGTTCTACGGTACGGCCGTCCCCGATCCGGTGGCGAAGGATGATCTCGCTACCGCGATCGAAAAGGTTGATGCCGAGGTTGCTGCCGGCGACCTCAAGGCCGGTGACTACACCGAGGCCTCCTGGACGGCGCTCGAGAACGCCCTGGCGAGCGCCCGCGCCATCTTGAGCGATGAGGACGCCACGCAGGACGAGGTCGACCAGGCGCTCAGGGCGCTCGAGAGCGCCCGCGGCGCGCTCGAGAAGACCCCGGTGGTCCCGGTCGAGAATCCGACTAAGAAGCAGCTCAAGGCCCTGGTCAAGCAGGCGAAGGAGACTGACACCAGGGGCAAGACGGACGAGTCTGTCAAGGCCCTGACGGATGCCATTACCTACGCCGAGGACGTCTTGGGTGATGAGGATGCTTCCGACACCCAGATCCAGGCGGCCTATGGCCAGCTCAAGCTGGCCATTGAGAGCCTCAAGGATGCCGATTCCGGCAACCAGGGCGGCTCGGGCAACCAGGGTTCCGGCAATGGCTCGAACGGCGGCAACCAGGCGGGCAAGCCCGCAGGCGACAAGGCCCAGGGCAGCAAGAAGAACGGTTCGGCGATTCCCAATACCGGAGACCAGACGGCGGCGACCGTCGCGACCGTCGGTGGTCTTGGCGCCATCATCGCCGCGATCGGCGCTTTCTTCCATCGTCGCAGCAAGGCTAAGTAGCCCCAGCAACAGCTAAGCAAGCGTGCCCGCCGCCCCACCCAAGGACGGTGGGCACGCTTTTTGAATGTAGGCAGAAAGCTCCGACCCTTCGGCCCTAATCTCGCAAAGCGTTCCGTCTCCCGCCGAACACATCAGCATCGGCGGCTATACTTGATTTATTTGCAGTTAAGGGTCGCGGATCCGCCGCGTCGCCGCTCTCAACAGGAGGTCTTTGTTTATGGCAGATCAAAAGCCGGTTGTCGGGATCATCATGGGTTCCAAGTCCGATCTGGGCGTTATGGAAGGCTGCACCGCCGAGCTCGAGGCACTGGGTGTGCCCTATGAGCTCGTGATCGCGAGCGCGCACCGCACGCCGGCGAAGGTCCACGAGTGGGCTTCGACTGCCGCCGATCGCGGTGTCAAAGTGATTATCGCCGCCGCCGGCAAGGCCGCTCACCTGGGTGGTGTCGTGGCTGCCTTTACGCCGCTGCCGGTTATCGGCGTGCCTATGAAGACGAGTGACCTGGGCGGTATGGATTCGCTGCTGTCGATGGTGCAGATGCCTTCGGGCGTGCCCGTGGCCTGCGTTGCCATCAACGGTGCCAAGAACGCCGCCATCTATGCCACACAGATTCTGGGTGCTTGCGACCCCGAGTACCGCAAGGTTATCGAGAAGATGAAGCAGGAGATGGCTGACGCCTAAGCGTTCCGCCGTTTCACCGCAGTATAAGGAGAGCCATGTCCGATTATCAGGGAAAACGATTCAAGGCTTCTCAGATTCCCGATCCGTCGAAGCCGGGTGCTGCCCGTGCGGCACAGCAGGGTCGGACATCCTCTCCTCAGCAGCCGCGCGCGCCGCGCCCCGTGACACCGGCGACCCATCGTCGACAGGACGCGCCGGCCGCATATCGTCCTTCGTCTTATAGCTCCGCTAAGAAGCCGCCCCGGTCTTCATCGCATGCCGCGCCGTCGGATCGCACCGAGCCGCCGCGCAAAAAGCGCCACTCCATTATTCCCATTCTGCTCATCATCATCGGTATCGGTCTGATTGTCGCCGCCGCCGCTATTTTTATTAATGCCCAGATTGGCTATAAGCAGGCGAGCGATTCGTATCAGAAAATCGAGAAGCAATATGTAAGCGATAAGGACGCCAGCGGCGTGCCGATTATCGACTTTGATGCGCTTGCTCAGACGAACCCCGAGATTGTGGGTTGGATTTACGTGCCGGAAACCAACATCAACTATCCCGTGGTGCAGACCAACAACAACTCCAAATACCTCAACGCGCTGTTCGATGGCACGTCTAACGCCTCGGGTGCCATCTTCTTGGATAGCGATGACACCGCGCCGGGAATGGTCGACCAGCAGACCACGATCTACGGCCACCATATGAACGATGGGTCGATGTTCAACGTGATTTCGGATACGACTGACCAGGCAACGTTCGATAGCATTGAATATGTGTACTACATCACGCGCGATGCGACGTATAAGTTGCGTCCGCTGGCGACCAAGGTGGTCGAGGACACGTATGCCAAGGCGCGCACGACCAATTTTGAGGGCGACGACGGACTCAAGAACTACCTGTCCGAGATGCTCGACGGCGCTTCTGCCGTGGCGAGTGATGCCACCGATCGTGCCGCTTCGGCAACTAAGGTTGTAACGCTTGTGACCTGTCGTTCGCTGTCGCTGAGCAACACACGTGCCGTCATGGTGCTCACGCCGGTCGAGGAATAAGTTGTTCGAGAGTAGCTAAAAAGGCCCGTCCCAAATTGGCTACTCGACGACGGTAAGGGAGAAATGATGCTCGAGAGTGGCAAATTGATGCCTTCGATTGATGCTTGGCTGCGCGAGGCCAAGGCCGATGCTTCGGCGGCAGGCTGTGGGATGTATCTGACGCATAACGGTGTGGTGCGCGCGACGCCCAAGGCTGAGGTGCGCGGAGTCGAGACCGATGGCGTGGCGCCTGGGCATAAGGTGGGCGGCATGGTGTTTGGCTTCGATGCTCAGAAGGTGCAGGCTGCTATCGAGGCGACGCGTGCGATGCCGGGTATCGGCTATGTGCGTGTGTGGCTGGCAAGCGGCGAGCTTGCCGTAGGTGACGACATCATGCTCGTGCTCATCGGCGGGGACATTCGCCCGCACGTGGTCGATGCGCTGCAGGCGCTCGTTGGCACCATTAAGAACGAATGCGTGAGTGAGGTCGAGCGCGAGGCGTAGAGGCTTGCGTCGATAGAAGGATCGTTTATAAAAATGCCCACCGGTACGTGTGATACCGGCGGGCATTTTGCGTTTTGGGCGCGGTGGGCGCTACACGCGCGTCGCATCCTTGGGGCTCATGGTCATGCTCTGGAAGCGGTTTTCCATGTATTCGTTGTCGAAGTGCTCTCCGTAGAACTGTGCGACGGGAATGTCCGGCTCCGTGCCGTTAACGCGCTGGTACCAGTAGTCGAGCGACTGCAGCGTCATGACGCCGTCGACCAGCATGATAACGGTAAAGATGACGGTGGCCGAGTAGCGGCTCTTCCAGGGGATCTTGTTGATAAGCTTAAGCAGCCTCGGCAGCAGCAGCTTGATCCAGATGAGGCCGCCCAGGCCCCACAGGCAGGCGAAGCCCGTGCAGGTGCGTCCGCCCGTGAGGACCACGAGCGGATCGGGCAAACCGAACAGCGTTATGTGCGAGTAGCTCCACGAGACCACGCCAAACGCGGTCTGCATAAACCAGCCCACGAACACCTCAAAGCTGGCGCCGAGCAGGGCGCTCACCAGGAAAATGATGATGGGGTTCTTTTTGTAGAAGCGGTTAAGCACCATGGTCATGAGCACGGCGCCAAATCCGTAGATGGGGCTGAAGGGGCCAAACAGCATGCCGGCGCGGTTCTGGTAGACGCCCGGGTCGTCGACCGTCATGTGCCAGATGTCCTCGGCGATCAGGCCGAGCACGCAGCAGACAAAGAATACCCAGAACAGGTTGAAGTAGTTGAGCTTGATGTAGCCTTCGCCGGTTTCATCGCGCCCGAGCATGCCCTCGGCGGCGGCGTCGCGGTCGAGCATCTCCTGCAGGCGGCGCTGCAGTTCGCGCTCCTGACGCAGCGTGGGGTCGACGGTGGCCGAAAGCGCGATGAGGATGCCGAGCTGAATAGCGGGACGCAGCAAGAAGGGCCCGATACCCTGGAGCATCACGTCGACCAAAAGCTCGACGACGGTAAATGCGATGAGGATATAGGACAGGCGGGCGGCGTTGCGGCGCTGGTTTTTGATAAGGTCCAGGCCAAAGATGATTAGGATGACGGCACTTGCCGCAGAGAGCATGATGCCGGCGACGATAAGGCCGACTGCGACGAGCGTGTTGTCGCCGAGGTTGGCGGCGGCGTTGCCGTTGATGAGCGCGGTGATGACCTGCCACATAAAGGCGCCGACCGAAGGGAGCGTGCCCACGCCGGACAGGATGCACAGGACGGCGTACACCTTAATGATGAGGGGGATCTTCTTGACCTCCGTGGCGCTGGGGACGCTGGGGTCGAGTTCGTTTCGATCCATACATAACCTTTCTCGTTTTGCTGTAGGTACAAGGATACGCCGCCGACCTGCCAAAAGACAGGACGAACGTCCCAATTGCAACAATGCAAGCCCCAACGGCGGGCGAGACGCGTCGTAACGGAAGTATGCGGGATCGTCGGCCCCGAGGCGGTTGCCCAATAAAATGTTTGGCTGCAAAACGGATTATTAGCTCGGTGGGCTTTTAAAAAGCGCTGTTCATGCGCGGGAGTGCTTGTCTTGCCGTGCGTATAATAGGGCAGGTAACGCCAAATAACGAGGCTCTGAGGGGATGCCATGTCTCAAGAAACCATCCACGCGGCCGAGCGTGCCGCGGGACAGGTGAAGACCATGTCGACGTATGATCCGGACTCCGACCAGCTGCATGAGGAATGCGGCATTTTTGGTGTGTGGGCACCCGATCGCGATGTGGCTCGACTGACGTACTTTGGTCTGCGTGCGCTGCAGCATCGCGGCCAGGAATCGGCGGGAATCGCCGTGGGTGATGGCGGCACGGTTATGGTCCGCAAGGATCTGGGCCTGCTCGACCGCGTGTTCTCCAACGCCGACCTGTCGACGCTCTCCGGTCAGCTGGCCGTGGGTCATGTGCGCTACGGCACTGCCGGCGCCAAGAGCTGGGAAGCCTCTCAGCCGCATCTTTCCACCATCAACAGCGTCATTATCGCGCTTGCTCACAACGGCACTCTGGTCAACACCGACGAGCTGCGCCGCCAGCTGATCGAGCTGGGCGTGCCGTTCCTCTCCAATTCGGATTCCGAGGTCGCGACCAAGCTTATCGGCTACTTTACTCAGCGTACAGGCCATCTACGCGAGGGTATCCGCAAGACGATGGAGCTCGTGCGCGGCGGCTACGCCATGACGCTCATCAACGAGCAGGCGCTCTACGCATTCCGCGATCCTCACGGCATTCGCCCGCTGGTGCTTGGCAAGCTCGTGGACGAGGGCCTGGATCAGGCTGACGCCGCTTCTGTTTCGCAGCTGCCCTCGCAAGACGGCGCCGCGACGGTTGACGCCACCACCCATGTCACCCGCGCCGGCGGCTGGGTCGTCGCCTCCGAGACTTGTGCGCTCGATATTGTGGGCGCCGAGTACGTCCGCGACGTCCGTCCCGGTGAGATTTTGCGCATCAGCGCCGAGGGCCTTGTGTCCGAGCAGGGCGTGCCTGCCGCCGAAGAGCCTGCTAACTGCATCTTTGAGCAGGTCTACTTCGCTCGCCCCGATTCCATCATGAACGGCAAGAGCGTCTACGCCTGCCGTTATGACATGGGTCGTCAGCTGGCACACGAGGAGCCCGTCGAGGCCGACCTGGTCATCGGCGTGCCCGACTCCGGCCTGCCGCCCGCGGAGGGCTATTCGCATGAGAGTGGCATTCCCTTTGGTGAGGGCCTTATCAAGAACCGCTACGTGGGTCGTACGTTTATCGAGCCTACGCAGGAGCTGCGCGCCATGGGCGTGCGCATGAAGCTCAACCCGCTGCGCGACAACATCGAGGGCAAGCGCCTGGTCGTCATCGACGACTCCATCGTGCGTGGCACCACTATGGTGCAGCTCGTCAAGATGCTACGCAACGCTGGCGCCAAGGAGATTCATATCCGCATCAACTCGCCCGAGGTCATCTGGCCGTGCTTCTACGGTATCGATACCGACGTGCAGTCGCAGCTTATCAGCGCCAACAAGACGGTCGACGAGATTTGCGAGTATATCGGCGCCGATTCGCTGGCCTTCCTTTCGGTCGAGGGCTTGCTGAAGGTCATGCCCAAGGGCGGTTACTGCGACGCGTGCTTTACCGGCCGCTATCCCGTGGCGATTCCCGAGAGCTTTGGCCGCGACAAGTTTATGGAGGGCTTTAAGCCCCGCAACCTGGACAAGCCGCTGCACTTTGACGACGACGCCGTGGTCGAGAAATACGACGACCGCAGCTGGGAAGAGGAGCACGGCGAGGCCTAAAACCTGCCATATGGGGACAGGTTTATTTTGGTGGGTTTTACCTGCTGTTTTGTTGATATGACGGCGTGTGCTGTTATGGCACACGCCGAAATGAACGCAACTATGAGCACCGTTTGGCGCACGCGCGGCGCCACGGTAGTGGGAGAGGAAGGCTCAGATGAGCGACAGCAAGCATGTGACGTACGAGGACGCCGGCGTCGATACCGCCGAGGGCGGCCGCGCCGTCGACGCGATTAAGCAGATGGTCAAGGATACCAACCGCCCCGAGGTTATCGGCGGTATCGGTGGCTTTGGCGGCCTGTTCTCGGCCGCCGCGCTTAAGGATATGGAAGACCCGATCCTGATCAGCGGTACCGACGGCGTGGGCACCAAGCTCGTGCTCGCCCAGATCATGGACCGTCACGAGACGGTGGGCCAGGACCTGGTCGCTATGTGCGTCAACGACATTTTGGCTTCGGGCGCCGAGCCGCTGTTCTTCCTGGACTACGTTGCCATCGGTCACATTGAGGCCGAGCACATGGCAAAGATCATCAAGGGCGTGGCCGACGGCTGCAAGCTCGCGGGCTGCGCGCTCGTGGGCGGCGAGATGGCCGAGCACCCGGGCGTCATGGCTCCGGCCGACTACGACCTCGCCGGCTTTACCGTGGGCGTCGTCGACCGTCCCAAGATGCTTGATCCCGCGAACGTTCGCCCCGGCGACGTGATCCTGGGCCTGCCCTCCACTGGCGTGCACTCCAACGGCTACTCGCTCGTGCGCAAGGTCATCGGTGTCGACGGCATCAAGCCGGGTACGCCCGAGGCCGCCGCTAAGGCCGAGGAACTGAGCCGTCCGCTCGAGGAGCTCGGCGGTGCTTCGCTGGCCGACGCTCTGCTGGCTCCTACGCGCATCTACGTCAAGCCGATTCTGGAGCTGCTGCGCGGTGGCGCTAACGTGCACGCCATCGCCCACATCACCGGCGGCGGCATCACCGAGAACCTCAACCGCGCGCTCGCCGACGATGTCGATGCCGTGGTCACCCGCAGCGGCGCCGAGATGGGCTGGGATGTTCCGCCCGTCATTACTTACGTGTCGCGTCAGGCCGAGCTCGCTCCCAACGAGGCGTGCAAGACCTTCAACATGGGCGTCGGCCTGTGCCTGATCGTCGCCCCCGAGGACGAGGCTGCCGTGACCGAGGCTCTGGTCGCGCTGGGCGAGAAGCCGTTCCGCGTGGGCGAGTGCGTCGAGGGTTCCGGTAAGGTCGTGTACTCCGATGAGCGCTAGCGAGCAGATGGCTGCTGCCGAGGGCCTGGGCTTTGTGCCCTACACCCGTCCGACCGGCACCGATACGGCCGAGCCGCTCAAGATCGGCGTGCTTATCAGCGGTTCGGGCACCAACCTGCAGGCGCTGATCGACCTTATCGCCGCCGGCAAGCTCAACGCCTCGATTGAGCTTGTAGTGTCGAGCCGTCCTTCGGCCAAGGGCCTGCAGCGCGCTGAGCGCGCGGGCATCCAGACGCTCACGCTGTCCAAGGATGTCTACGCCGACCCTATTGCCGCCGACGAGATCATCGCGCACGAGCTTCTCGAGCGCGGCTGCGAGTATGTGGTCATGGCCGGCTACATGCGCATGGTGCACACGCCGCTGCTGGCGGCGTTTCCCAACCGCGTGGTCAACTTGCATCCGGCGCTGCTGCCGAGCTTTACCGGTGCGCATGCGATTGACGATGCCTTTGCGCGCGGCGTCAAGGTAACTGGCGTGACCGTGCATTTTGCCAACGAGATCTACGACAACGGTCCCATCATCGCCCAGCGCACACTGGCTGTTGAGGAGGGCTGGGATGTCGACACGCTCGAGGAGCACATCCACGCGATTGAGCACGTGCTGTATCCCGAGGTCGTGCAAATGCTCGCCGACGGTCGCATCCACGTGCTGGAGAACGGCAAGGTGGCAGTTGACCCGGCGCGCTAGTCGCTTGAAAAAGGGTCTCCTTGGTTTCCTTGAGATGTAAAAGCTTCATCAGAACCAAGAAATCTGATAGGGCCTCGTCCGTGTGCGGGCGGGGCCCTTTTGCGTGGCCTTTCATGTTTGCTATACTGCTAGCAGATAGAGAGGAGCCGCTATGGGTACAGCAACGGTGCAGCTCAACACGCGAATCGATCCTATGCTCAAGGCTGGTGGCGACGCGGTCCTAACTCGCAATGGATTGGGGGCGAGCGATGCTATTCGTGCGCTTTGGGTCTATCTTGTCGAGCATCAAACGTTGCCGGGATTTATGGTGGCGGATAAGCGCGAGGCGCCCCGTGCGGAGAGCCTGGCCGAGCAGGGGTGTGGCCTAGCTTTTTCCTCGTTGGGGCTAAGCGCTTCGGATTTTGCGCCAGGTGGATCATCTGCGGAAGACTGGGATGCCGTACGAGATGATATGTATGACGCGATGATTGCCGACATCGAGGCGAATTGCCGATGATCGAGGCAAAGCGGCTCTTGGTGGACACGAATGTTTGGCTTGATTACTACCTGCAAGAGGGCGCATTCGACAACGTGAGAAGATTGGTTGAACTGGCCGAAGCGGGAAAGATCGACCTTCTGTACGCGCCAACGACGGCAAAGGACGTGTTCTACATCTTGCCTCGGCGTCTAGCTCGACGGAATGTGAATGGGATTAACGCTTCGTTCGGTCCGGCTGCATGGGCATGCGTCGAGCATATGATGCAGGTGGCAACGGCTTCCCCGCTTTCGATGGCGGAGTGCGAGATGGCGCGCATGCTTGGCAAGCGCATGCCGGACCTCGAGGACAATCTCATTATCGCCTCGGGCGATACGGCGGATGTTGACTACGTAGTCACGAGCGACCGACGCATGTTGGAGACGATGTCCGAGGTATGCTTGACGCCCGCGCGCGCACTCGAGCTCATCGGGATCCTCGGCTAACCTTGCATACCCCGTTTCGCTATCATATTGAGCATTGTGGCCCTCATGCAACTTTGGAGGACGGTATGGCGGATAACGAAGCACTGTTTACGCCTGAGCTGGTGTTTTTTGATTGGGAGTGCGCGACGCCCGCCGAGGTGTTTGCGCGACTCGAAGGCGAACTTGCCCCACGCGGCTACATCTGCACCGGTTGGCTCGACGCCGTCCGCACGCGCGAGGATGCCTATCCCACGGGCCTTGCCATGCCGGCGGCCAACATCGCCATCCCACACACCGACCCGGGGTTTGTGGCCAAGCCCTATATCGCGGTGGTAAAGCCCGCCGCGCCCGTGACGTTCAATGCTATGGCCGGCATGGGTGCCCCCGTGCCGGCGCAGATCGTCATCAATTTGGGTATTGCCGAGCCGGGCGGCCAGGTCGAGGCCCTGCAAGCGCTCATGAATATCTTTATGGACGCGGACGTCGCAGCCGATGTGCTCGGCCAGACCACGCCCCAAGGCATGGTCGACGCCATCCGCCGCCACTTTTAAAGCCGGCACTTGGGGACTGTCCCTAACTGCCGGCAGAAAAGGAACGTCCCCAAGTGCCAGGGTTGCCCCTTTGTCGCGGGGGCTGCGTTGTGACACAATGGCGTTTGTTCGATTCGTGATGCGAAAGGCCAACTATGGCAAACAAGAAAAAGAACTCCGAGGCCGCACCGACGCCCGAGCAGCAGGCCCGCGCCGCGTCGAGCTCTCGTAAGAAGCAGCGCAAGACGTACGTGTCTAAGACCGTCAAGATCGTTCTGGTGGTCATCGGCGTGCTGGCGATGCTGCTTTCCGTCTCGGCCATGGCATGCTCCGGCCTTATGTCGCAGGCAGAGGATACCTCGGGCTACAAGCTTACCGGCGGTGTGGCTGCCACTATCAACGGCACCAACCTCACCGAGGACACCGTGACAAAGCAGATCATGAGCATGCGCACGTCTTACGGCTACACCAAGGACAAGGACTGGGCGCAGTATCTGGTCGACAACGACCTCACGCCCAAGAAGTACCGCAAGCAACTCATCGACTCCTACACGCAGCAGATTCTGCTTCAACAGGCACAGAAGGAGAACGGCGTGACGGTGTCGGACGAGGAGGTCGAGAAAGCCTGGAAGGACGCGTGCAAGAGCGCGGGCGGCGCCAAGACCTTTAAGAAGACCCTTAAGACCTACGGCTACACCGAGGACACCTATAAGAGCTCACTCAAGGAGAGCCTGGCGCAGCAAAAGCTCAAAGATGCCGTGGCGCCCACCAGCAAGCCCAAGGACAGCGAGATCGTCGATTACATCAACGAGAACCTGTCGAAGTACAACGATGCCCGCCGCTCGTCGAACATCCTGATCAAGGTCGATTCCGACGCATCCGACGAGGACAAGGCTGCCGCCAAGGCCAAGGCGCAGGAGTGCCTGGACAAGATTAACTCCGGCGAGCTGAGCTTCGAAGACGCCGTGAAGCAGTATTCCGACGACACCGGTTCCAAGGAGAAGAAGGGCGACGTGGGCTGGGACAAGCTCACCACCTTCGTCGACAGCTATCAGGCGGCGCTCGAAGGCCTTAACAAGGGCGACGTGAGCGACGTCGTCGAGTCGACGTATGGCTATCATGTCATCAAGTGCACCGACTACTTCCATGTCGATAATCAGGTTGATGACATTAAGCAGGTGCCCAAGGACATCAAGAAGTATGTCTCCAACGTGGTGAAGACGCAGGCAGAGAGCACTGCGTACAGCGAGTGGCTGGAGCAGTACAAGAAGGATGCCGACATCACCGTTAACCCCATGCCCAAGGACGTGCCGTACAACGTCAGCCTGAAGGGCGTCACCAAGAGTTCGACCGACGATTCGTCGACGACTGAGTAATCATGGGACGGTGCTCGTGTGAGTGCCGCCCGCACTATTGAGGAGGATTTGCAGATGACCAACGAAGAGCTGCAGAAGGAAATGATTGCGGCCATGAAGGCCAAGGACAAGGTTCGCCTGTCTATCATTCGCCAGGTTAAGGCCGAAGTGAAGAACATCGAGGTCAACGAGCGTCGCGATGTGACCGAGGAAGACGTCAACAGCATGATCAAGCGTCTGATTAAGCAGACGAGCGAGACGCTGGAGATGTCCATTAAGGCCGGCACCGACCAAGAGCGTACCGACAACCTGACCGAGCAGGTCAAGATTCTGGAGAGTCTGCTGCCCGCGCAGGTTTCGGGCGAGGAGCTCGAGGCCCTGATCGAGCAGGTCATCGCCGAGCTGGGCGCCACGTCCAAGAAGCAGATGGGCCAGGTCATGGGAGCACTCGGCAAGGCCACCGGCGGCAACTTCGACAAGCCTGCGGCGGCAAAGATCGTTGGAGCCAAACTCGCGTAGGGACCGAGCGGCATATAGTTGATGTTGAGGGGGAGTGACCATTGCGGTCGCGCCCCTTTTTTGATGGCAGCTGAAGGGCACTCATTGGGGACAGACTTAAATGAGTGCCCACTTCCCGGGTACTCATTTAAGTCTGTCCCCAATGAGTGCCCGAGTGCCCAATGAGTGGGTGGAAGGTTGCGGGTTCTTTACGGGGATGTAGTGTGGGCTGCGGAAACGTGGTTCTTTCCGTACAATAGTTCAACTCGTGTAAACGCAGGGAAGGGACATCCATGGCAGACATGATCGAGATCAAGCATCTCAACAAGTACTTTGGCGACCTGCATGTGCTCAAAGATATCAACCTCACCGTCAAGCGCGGCGAGAAGCTCGTAATGATCGGGCCTTCCGGCTCGGGCAAGTCGACGCTCATCCGCTGCGTCGATTATCTTGAGGAGCCCACGTCGGGCGAGGTCATCATCGACGGTACGCCGCTCACCAAAAAGAATCACCTGGAGATGGCCCGCAAGTATAGCTCCATGGTGTTTCAGCAGTTCAACCTGTATCCCAACATGACGGTGCTCGGTAACCTGACGCTCGCGCCCATCAAGCTGCAAAAGAAGAGCAAGGAGGAGGCGACCGAGATCGCCATCGCCGCGCTCAAGCGCGTCGGCATGGCGCATAAGGCCGGCGAGTATCCGCAGAATCTCTCGGGTGGTCAGCAGCAGCGCATCGCCATCGCCCGCGCCCTGTGCACCAAGCAGCCCATCATCCTGTTTGACGAGCCGACCTCGGCGCTCGACCCCGAGATGGTGCAGGAGGTGCTCGACGTTATGATCGAGCTCGCGCAGGAGGACATCACCATGATCTGCGTGACGCACGAGATGGGCTTTGCGCGCCAGGTGGCCGACCGCGTCATCTTTATGGAGGACGGCCGCATCCTGGAGGAGGGCACGCCCGAGCACTTCTTCGATAACCCCGAGAACCCGCGCTGCCGCGAGTTCCTGTCCAAGATTCTGCACTAGGCGCGGTGATGGACATGACGGATATGACGAGGGCGGCTGTATCGCGCCGTCACTTTTTGCAGCTGGCTGGCGCCGGCATGCTTGCGCTGACGGGGACCGCGCTTGCCGGTTGCGGCAACTCCACCAGCGGCGAGGGTTCCGACAAGGGATCCAAGCTTGCGGCCATTAAGTCGCGTGGCCATCTGAATGCCGGCGTTAAGAAAGACGTTCCCGGCTACGGCTATTACGACACCGCCAAGGGTCGCTTTGAGGGCATGGAAGTCGATTTGTGCTACCAGATCGCCGCTGCCGTCTTTGGCGTGAGCTACAAAGAGGCCCGCGCCCAGGAGCTTGTCGAGTTTACCGACGTAACGCCCAAGACGCGCGGCCCGCTGATCGATAACGGCCAACTCGACGTGGTCGCGGCGACCTACACCATCACCGACGAGCGCAAGAAGAGCTGGGATTTCTCGACGCCGTACCGCACCGACTACGTTGGACTCATGGTCAAGAAGCGTTCGGGCTTTACCTCGATTGAGAACTTGGACGGCAAGGTCATTGGTGTGAGCCAGGGTGCCACCACGCAGGGCCTGATCGAGCAGATGATCAAGGACAACGGCTTTAGCTGCAAGCCCGAGTTTAGGGCCTTTAGCGGCTACCCCATCATCAAGAGCTCGCTCGACGCCGGCAATATCGACGTCTTTGCCATGGACCGCTCCACGCTGGCCGGTTACATGAACGAGACCGTTGAGCTGTTGCAGCCCGAGGTCAAGTTTGGCGAGCAGGGCTACGGCGTGGCGACCAAGAAGGGCTGCGACCTTTCGGCCGTGGTCGATCAGGTGATTTGCGATCGTCTGGCCGACGGCTGGCTCGACCAAGAGGTCAAGACCTGGGGTCTTGTATAGGCGCATCGTCCAAGGAAGGAATCAAATGCTCGAAGGATTATTTGACGCCGACCGTTGGTCGACGACATTTCAAAACATGGGGCCCTTCTGGGAGGGCTTTGGCGTGACGCTACAGGTGGTCGTTGCCGGTCTGCTGCTGTCGCTGGTGCTGGGCACGCTGCTGGGTGTGTTCTCTACCACCCGTTCGCGCGTGCTGCGCGCCATAAGCCGCGTATACGTGGAGTTTTACCAGAACACCCCGTTGCCCGTGCAGGTGCTCTTTATGTACATGGCTGGTCCGCAGTTTTTGCAGGCCATAACCGGTGCCGACCAGCCGGTGCGCATCGCGCCGTTCGTGCTGGGCTTCTTGGGCGTGGGCCTGTATCACGCGGCCTACATCTCGGAGGTCATCCGCACCGGTATCGAGGCGGTTCCGCGCGGTCAGATGGAGGCGGCGCAGAGCCAGGGCTTCACCCGTGCGCAGGCGTACTGGTACATCGTGCTGCCCCAGACATTCAAGATCATTCTGCCGCCGCTGTGCAACCAGGCACTCAACCTAGTCAAGAACACGTCGGTGCTGGCGCTTGTGGCCGGCGGCGACCTTATGTACCGTTCCGACAACTTTGTGAGTCTGTACGGTTACCTGCAGGGATACACCGTCTGCTGCCTTATGTACTTCATCATCTGCTTTCCGCTCGCCATGCTGGTGCAGTGGCTCGAGCGCCGCTCCAAGGAGCGTCCGCGCGGCGTGAGCCTCGCCGAGCTGGGGCTCGACAACGTAGAGGAGGCCTAGCGCATGGAAATCTTCAACGCGACCAACCTGCTCTACATTTGGGGCGGCTTTGTTAAGACAATCGAGATCTCGGCGCTGTCGATCTTTTTCTCGCTCATCTTTGGCACGGTGCTGGCGCTCGTTAAAAGCTATGCGCCCCGCCCGTTCCGTATTTTGGTGAGCGCCTATATCGAGCTGTTCCGTTGCACGCCAAACCTGCTGTGGATCCTGTTTATCTACTTTACGGTGCAGGGTTTGGACATTGTGATTTCGACCATCGCCTTTACACTGTTTACCAGCGCTGTTATGGCCGAGATTGTGCGCGGCGGTCTCAACTCGATTCCGCGTGGCCAGTTTGAGGCGGCGCAAAGCCAGGGCTTCGGCTTCTTTGCCACCATGCGCTACATCATTCTGCCGCAGACGTTTAAGACGATCATTCCGGCGCTGTTTAGCCAGTGCACGACCGTCATCAAGGACAGCTCGTATCTTTCGGGCATTAACGTGGCCGAGCTCATGTACACGGCAAACGTCGTGATGGCCCACGCGATCGATCTGTCGCAGGTGCTTATGCTCTACGGCCTGGTGTTTGCGATGTACTTTGTGCTCAACTTTGGTATCTCGTTGCTGGTTCGCGCATATCAGAGGCGAATGGTGGCAGCGTAGAATGTGGCAAAGGGACAGCCCCTTTGTCACATAGAGAAAGGAATCGCGATGAGCGATCTGGAGAATAAGAAGAATCCTGTGGTCATTACCATCGCGCGCGACTTTGGCGCCGAGGGCCACGAGATTGGTCGCATGCTTGCCGACGAGTTGGGGATTCCGCTGTATGACAACGAGCTGCTGGTGCGTGCGTCGCTGCGCGCGGGCGAGTCGCTCGATAAGATGGCCGCCTACGACGAGCGTCTGGCCGTGGAGAACATGGCGTTTCTGCCCGACCGCTACGATGCGCGTTCGTACTCGGACAAGTTGTTCCAGAAGATGAGCCAGGTGATTTTGGACCTGGGCGAGACCGAGAGCTGCATTATCGAAGGCCGTCTGTCCGATTACCTGCTTCGCAACAACCCCAACCACATTGCCGTGCTGGTGACCGCTCCCTTTGAGGATCGCGTCGAGATTGTGCGCAAGAAGCGTGGCCTTAATAAAAAGAAGGGCGCCAAGCTGGTCAAGCAGCAGCAGAAGGCGCGTGAGGCTTTTTACAAGCGCTACAGCGCCGGCAAGTGGAAGATGACGAGCGGTAAGGACATCGTCGTCAACCGCGCCAAGCTGGGCCGCGAGGGCTGCAAAGACGTTATCGCCGCTGCCTACCGCTACAAAGTAGCGCAGCTCGAAGACTAACCGACCAAACCACCACAAGGGGGACACAGGCACCTTTGTGGTGGTTTTTGTTTTAGGCCGAGGGAAAGGCCTTGGCGGCAGTGCCTATCCTCGGCTTTTGCATAGTCTCGATCTGTAACACCAAGCCAGCGAAAATGGCTCTAACTGTTACAGATTGAGATGAACCGTTCGGCCGTCAGCCCAACGTCTTGATCTGTAACACCAGGCGGCATATTTGGTCTCTAACTGTTACAGATTGAGATGCAGCGTGGCCGGCCGGCACAATATCTCAATCTGTAACAACTGCAGGGCTCAACGGACTCCAGCTGTTACAGATTGAGACAAAACGACCGGGCAAGTCCCAAACCGCCACAAAGGTGCCTGCCCCATCGTGGTGGTTTGGGTGGTCGGCATAGAAAAAGTCCCCGCCGGGCGTGTGCTCGACGGGGACTTTGCCGTTTGGTGGCTAGCGCTGCAGGTGATTACTCACCCAGCAGGCTCTTGGTGATCGAAGCGGCGGCCTTCTTGCCGGCGCCCATCGCCAGAATGACCGTAGCGGCACCGGTGACGATGTCGCCGCCGGCCCAGATGCGGGGATCGGTGGTCTGGCCGGTCTCCTCGTCGGCGACGATGTAGCCCCACTTGTTGAGCTCCATCTTGCCGCCGATCTTCTTTGCGAAGGGGTTGGCGTTGGTGCCGATGGCCGAGATCGCGACGTCGCAGGGAATCTCCTCGATGGCACCCTCGATGGGCACCGGGCGACGACGGCCGGACTCGTCAGGCTCGCCGAGCTCCATTTTCTGGACCTTGACGGCGCACACGGAGCCATCCTCGCCAGCGACAAACTCGAGCGGGGAAACGAGCGGCAGAACCTCGACGCCCTCGGCCTTGGCGTGGTGCAGCTCGGCGCGACGGCAGGGCATCTCGTCCTCGGTACGACGGTAGGCGATGATGGCGTGCTCGGCGCCCAGACGCTTGGCGGTACGGACGGCGTCCATAGCCACGTTGCCGCCACCAAAGACGACGACGTTCTTGCCGTGCTTGGTGGGGGTGTCGTACTCGGGGAACTTGTTGGCCTTCATCAGGTTCACGCGGGTGAGGTACTCGTTAGCGAAGAAGACGTTGGGCAGGTTCTCGCCGGGGACGTTGAGGAACTTGGGCAGGCCAGCGCCGGTCGCCACGTAGATGGCGTCGAAGCCCTGCTCGAACAGCTCCTCGGCCGTGGCCATGTTACCCACGACGGAGTTGTACTCAAACTTGACGCCCATGTCCTCCAGGCCGTCGATCTCGCGCTTGACGACTGCCTTGGGCAGACGGAACTCGGGGATGCCGTAGACCAGCACGCCGCCGCCGGTGAAGAAAGCCTCGAAGACGGTGACGTCAAAGCCGTTGCGGGCGAGCTCGCCGGCACAGGTGATGCCGGACGGGCCGGAGCCGACGACGGCGACCTTCTTGCCGTTCTTGGGGGCCATCTTGGGCGTGGAGGCGAGCTCGGGGCGGTCACCCAGGAAGCGCTCGAGCTGGCCGATGGCCACGGGCTCGGACTTCTTACCACGGATGCACTTGCCCTCGCACTGGTTCTCCTGCGGGCAGACGCGGCCGCAGATGGCGGGAAGCATGGAGTCCTCGCGGATGGTATCGAGAGCGCCGCCGAAGTCCTTCGCGCGGATCTGCTCGATAAAGCGGGGGATGTTGATGTTGACGGGGCAACCCTCAACACAGAACGGCTTCTTGCAGTTGAGGCAGCGCTCGGCCTCGGCCAGCGCCATCTCCTCGGTGAAGCCCTTGTCGACGGGGCGGAAGTCGCAGGCGCGCTCGGCGGCCGGCTCCTCGTTATCGGGGGTGCGGGGCGACTTCATATCGGCAACGAAACGACCATTAACTAGTGGCATGCGCAGCTCTTTTCCTCATAGGCCTTGAGGGACTCGCCCTCTTCGGAACGGTAAGCGGCCTGGCGGGCACGAAGGTCATCCCAGTCGACCAGGGTGGCATCGAAGTCGGGGCCGTCGACGCAAGCAAACTTGGTCACGCCGCCCACCTCGACGCGGCAGCAGCCGCACATGCCGGTGCCGTCAACCATGATGGGGTTGAGCGACGCGGTGATGGGGGTGTCGTACTTCTGGGCGGTGAGGGTCGAGAACTTCATCATCGGAACGGGGCCGACGCAGAAGACCTGGCTCACGGCCTTGTCCTGCAGCAGGCGCTCCAGCGGAGCGGTGACAACGCCCTGCTCGCCGTAGGAGCCGTCGTCAGTGGTGATGTGGATGTGGTCCTCGTCGAGGAGCTCGCGGAACTGGTCCTCCATGAGCAGGAGGTCCTTGGTGCGGGCGCCCATGATGGCGTGCACCTCGTGGCCGGTCTCGACCAGGTGCTTGGCGACCGGGAAGGCAATTGCCAGGCCGACGCCGCCGCCAATGACGGCGCAGGGGCCCTCGGCCATCTCGGTGGGAACGCCCAGCGGGCCCACGACGTCGCGCAGTGACTCGCCGGCCTCATAGGTGGAAAGCATCTCGGTGGTCTTGCCGATCACCATGAAGATGAACTCGACCCAGCCCTCGTCACCGTTCCAACCGGCCAGGGTAAACGGGACACGCTCGCCCGTCTCGTTGGCGCGAACCATGAGGAACTGTCCAGCGTGCGCATGCTTGGCGATTGCGGGCGCCTCGATGCGGAACTTGAACACCTTCTCCGAGAACTGCGTCTTCTCCAGGATCTTATACATAGAACCCCTCTCTTGTTAGGGCCGCCGAACCGTGCCTCCACGGAAATGGACGGTAGCCCGAGTAAAACCGTACGCGCACAGGCGTTGTGCAGACATACGGTGCAAATTATACCCTCATGGACATGCTGTTTACGTGTGTCTTCGGCGGTTGGGAGCAGGGTTTATCCACTTTGGCCTACCAAAGGGGGAGAGGTTTATTTTGGTCGGTTTTATCAGGTAAAACGGCAAAGGGGGCCGGCCTCGGGTTGTGATGAGGCCGGCCCCCTTGGGGCGCTATGTGTGTATGGCAGTACGGGGTTTATTGCGATGCAGCCACCACGGCATTTCCGTAGATAAAACCTGCCAAAATAAACCTGTCCCTAAATAGTAGGTTTTAGTGCTTGCCGTTGGCGGAAGCGGCGCCGTTTACGTGATCGCGGGCGTAGATTACGCCGTGGACGATGGCCAGACCGGCGGCATCTGCGGCGCGGGCGCAGGTGTTCTGGAAGTCCTCGGCCTCGCGGGCGCGCAGCTGCTTGAGCACGTAATCTGCCACGGCCATCTTGCCGGGAGGGTTGCCGATACCGGTGCGGATGCGACTAAAGTCGCGGCTGCCCATTTTGTCGATGATGGAGCGCAGGCCGTTGTGGCCGGCGTGGCCGCCGCCCACCTTAACACGTACGTCGCCGGCGGGAATGTCGAGCTCGTCGTGAATCACGAGTAGCTCCTCGGCCTTGATCTTGTACTCGCGGCAGAGCTTGGAGATGGGGCCACCCGAGGTATTCATATACGACTGCGGCTTGACCAGCACGATCCGGCGCTTGCCGTTCTCTTCCTCGGCATCGTTGATATTAATGAGCGCGACCTCGGCGCCTGCCTGGTTTTTCCAGTACGTGACGCCGGCCTGACGGGCCAGCTCGTCGATCGCCTTAAAGCCGGCGTTGTGGCGGGTCTCGGCATATTCCTCGCCCGGGTTGCCAAGTCCGGCAACCATGCGAATCTTAAGCGGCTGTGCAGCTGCCATAGGCTTCCTTTCGTTACATAAGAAGTTCGTTCAACGACAAAGGCTACCACGCCCGCCGAAGGCGAGGAAAGGGCACGGCAAAGTCATTTCAGAAAACAGCTGCCCCGAGACAGCAGGAAGCCCGGTAGGCCGGGAGGGGTTATCTAAGCCGACATCCCGCAGCCGCGAAGCGGCGAGGACGTCGGCGTGATAACCCCGCAGGCCTACCGGGCTTCCGGTGGGATGCGAGGGTCAAGCGACTACAGCGCGAAGTCGCCGCCGACGAGCGTGGAGACGGGCTCCTCGTGGTAAACGGCGGAGATGGCCTGAGCGAACTCCTCGGCGACCGAGATGGTCTTGATCTTGCCGCCGACCTCGACGGGGATGGCGTCGGTGACGACGCACTCGACGATGGGGGCATCGTTCAGGCGCTCGATGGCAGGACCGGAGAAGATGCCGTGGGTGGCGCACACGTAGATGTCGCCGGCGCCCATGGCCTTGAGCTCCTTGACGTTGGCGCACAGGGTGCCAGCGGTGTCGATCATGTCGTCGTTGATGATGCAGGTCTTGCCCTTGATGTCACCGATGATGCCCATGACCTCGGCGGCGTTGTGGCGCGGACGGCCCTTGTGGGCGATGGCCAGGTCGCAGCCGAGCATGTCGGAGAGCTTCTTGGCGGCCTTGGCACGACCCACGTCGGGGGAGACGACAACCAGGTTGTCGGTGTCGAAGTGCATGTCGTTGTAGTACTGGCCAAACAGCGGCAGCGCGGACAGGTGGTTAACCGGGATATCGAAGAAGCCCTGGATCTGACCCTGGTGCAGGTCGAGGGTGATGATGCGGTTGACGCCGGCGCGCTCGAGCAGGTTGGCGACGAGGCGGGCGGTGATGGGCTCGCGCGGGCCGGCCTTGCGGTCCTGGCGGGCATAGCCGTAGTGGGTGATAACGGCGGTGATGGAGCGGGCGGATGCGCGCTTGGCAGCGTCGGTGGCGATGAGCAGCTCCATGAGCATGTCGTTGACGTTGCCGCCGGCCACGGACTGAATCAGGAAGACGTCGGCGCCGCGGACGGTCTCGTCGTAGCGGGCGTAAATCTCACCGTTGGCGAACTGCTTTAGCGTAAGGCCCGAAAGCTCGACCCCAAGGTACTCAGCAATCTTCTGAGCGAGGGGACGGTTGGAGGAACCGGAATACACACGGATGGACTTGCGCATATTCTCCGACTTCTCGGGATCATTAATCGGCATTACCCTTCTCCTTTAATATCGAATGCCATATAGATGCCTTGTTGCATTGTAACCGCGCGGCGGGGCTTATCGGGTCTTGATAACGTCTTTACCGTCAACGGACACGAACCGACCACTCTCCGGCCGCGCAGGTCAGCATAGAAAAAGGAGCCGTCCCCATGGAACAGCTCCTTTTGCGCTTGGTAAAACGTTATACCTCGTCGTCCTCGTGCAGGCGGCGGCGGTAATCGGCGGCCCAGCCCTCAATATTTACCTGACGGGCGCGGCCCAGACCGAGTGCGTCTGCCGGGACCGGCTCGGTGATGACGGAGCCGGCGGCAACGAGCGCGCCGTCGCCGATCTGGGCGGGCGCGACCATCATGGTATCGGAGCCGATGAAGGCATCCTTGCCGATGACGGTCTTGTGCTTGTGCACGCCGTCGTAGTTGCAGGTGATGGAGCCCGCACCCACGTTGACGCCGGGGCCCATGGTGGTATCGCCGATGTAGGACAGGTGCGGCACCTTGGAGCCCTCGCCGATCGTGGACTTCTTGATCTCCACGTGCGTGCCGGCCTTGGAACCGTCGAGCATGTGGGTACCCGGGCGCAGGTAGGCGCGCGGGCCGCAGTCGACGCCGTTCTCGATGACGGCCTCGATGGCGATGGTCTCATCGATGGTGCAGCCGCTGCCGACGGTGGTGTCGGTGAGACGGCTGTTGGGGCCGAGCTGGCACTCATCGCCCACGGTGACGTGGCCGATCAGGTGCGTCTGCGGCCACACGACGGTATCGCGGCCAATGGTGGCGTCGGGGCCAATCCAGGCCTGCGTGGGATCGATGAAGGTGACGCCTTCGGCCATCCAGTGCTCGTTGATGCGGTCGCGCGCGATGGCGGTGAGCTGCGCGAGCTGGATGCGGCTGTTGACGCCCAGGCCGTCGCGGTAGTCATCGCAGTGGAAGATGGAGACTGCCTGGCCGTGGCCTTTGAGGATCTCGAGCATGTCGGGCAGGTAGTACTCGGACTGCGCGTTGTCGTTGCCGATCTCGTCGATGTGGGCGGCGAGCTGCGCGCCGTCGAAGGCGTAGCAGCCGGCGTTGCACTCGAGCAGCGTGGCGGCCTGCTCGGGCGTGCAGTCCTTCTGCTCGATGATGCGCTCGATCTGGCCGTCGGCGCCCAGCTTGATGCGGCCGTAGCCGAAGGGGTCGGGCGGGGTCATGGTCATGACGGTGCAGGCGAGCTCGCCGGTGGCGACGGTCTGCGCGAACTTGGCGACGGTGTCGGCAGTGATGAGCGGCAGGTCGCCGTTGAGCACGACGACCGGGCCTTGCGTGATGCCGCAGGCCTCGAGCGCGACTTTCACGGCGTGGCCGGTGCCCAGGCGCTCGGTCTGCTCGACGCACTCGACCTTGGTGGTGCTGGTGGCGTAGGCGCCGTCGATGAGGGCGCGCATCTCGTCGGCGTGGCTGCCGATGACGACTACGACGCGGTTGCAGCCGGCCTTGATGGTGGCGTCGACGATCCACTGGACCATGGGCTTACCCAGGATCTTGTGCGAAACCTTGCAGTGGTTCGACTTCATGCGGGTGCCCTCGCCGGCAGCGAGGATAATTGCGGTTGCGTCCATGTGATCTCCTGTTACGTTATAGAGACGTGTGTTTGGAAACGATACACGGCGCAATATGATACCGCAGGCATATGATGAGCGCGTAACGTTTGACGCGTGACGGCCGATGTCGCTGCCATCGGCGTGGTGTTTGCGCTGGTTGTGCATGGCGGCGGCGCTGCGGCGTTGGCGTTTTGCGCGAGGGGATGGGAGGTGTCCGTGGATATCATGCGAGAGGAATCGGGTAACGAACCCGTCGCGGCATTTTCGATGTCGCATCCGGCGGTGCCGGCGCTCTACATGGTGCTGACGCTGGGACTCACCATGTTCTCGATGCAACCGGTGCTGATTGCGCTGTCGCTTGCGGGCGGGCTGGCGTACGGGCTTGCGACGCGCGGCGTCGCGCGCACGTTGGGGGCGCTTCGCTGGCAGCTGCCGGTGATTTTGATCATCGCGGTGCTCAATCCGCTGTTTAGCGCCTCGGGCTCGACGGAGCTGTTCCGTATTGGCATGCGTGCGGTGTATCTGGAGAGCATGGTTTACGGCCTGTGCATGGGCGGGCTGTTTGTGGCGAGCGTGCTGTGGTTTGAGGCCGCGGCGTCGATGCTTGGCTACGACAAGGTGCTCGCGCTTTTGGGCAACGCCGCGCCGGTGATCGCGCTCATGATTTCGATGTGCATGCGGCTGATTCCGCAGTTCTTACGCCGCGGTCGTACGGTGCTGGCGGTGCAGGACGCGATCGATGTGCCGGGGCGCGCGCCGGCCGACCCCGTTCGCTTGCGCTTGCGGGCATCGAGCGTGCTGATGGGCTGGGGCATGGAAGATTCGCTGGAGCGCGCGGACGCGATGCGCTCGCGCGGGTGGGGTGCCGCGACGCGTCGTACGACGTATGCGCGGTATCGGCTGGGGCGCAGCGACGTTGCCGCGCTGGTTGGGCTTGCGCTGTTTGGCGTGGTCACGGTGGCAGTGGCGTGGACCGCGACGACGCAGTATTCGTTTTATCCGCAGCTCTCGGTGCCGGCGCCGTGGCCGGGCTATGTCGTGTACGCTGCCTGGATGGTGCTGCCTTGCGCGTTGCACGCGATTGATGAGAAGAGGTTTGGCTGATGGCTCGGTTGGATAGGGGCCCGGTGTCGGGCGCGGCGTGCGGCCCGGATATTCCGGCGATTGAGGTACGGGGCCTGAGCTTTACCTACCCCGGGGCTGAGGCGCTGGTGCTCGACGGGCTCGACTGGTCTGTTCCCCAAGGTGCGTTTGCACTGCTCGTTGGCGGTACCGGGTCGGGCAAGTCGACGCTGCTCTCGCTGCTCAAACCCGAGATCGCGCCGATGGGCGAATGCGCCGGCGAGCTGTGCGTGCTGGGTGAGAGCGTTGCCGATATGGACGTTCGGGCGTCCGCAGAGCGCATGGGCTATGTGTTTCAGGATCCCGAGAACCAGATCGTGTGTGAAACCGTGTGGCACGAGATGGCGTTTGGCCTGGAAAACTTGGGTCTAGCGCGTGATGAGATGCGCCGTCGTGTAGCCGAGACCAGCTATTTCTTTGGGCTGGAGGACTGGCTCCACCGCGATACTGACACGCTTTCGGGTGGTCGCAAACAGTTGCTGTCGTTGGCGGCCGTTCTGGCGTTGCGTCCGCGTGTGCTGCTACTCGACGAGCCCACGTCTCAGCTCGATCCCGTTGCCGAGAAGAATTTTCTGCACGCGCTGTTTCGTGTGAATCGCGAGCTGGGCTGCACGGTTGTTGTGGCAACGCACCAGCCGCGTCCGATGCTCGAATACGCGACGTGCGCGTATCGGATCGAGGGCGGCAGCGTGCACGAGGTGGCTGACATCGCCTCCTTGGGGCATCGCGAAGAGCTATTTTCCGACGAGATGCCGGGGTGGGGTGGCTCGTGGCGTGCAAAAAACGGAATTTTCAGCAACGTCGGTGGCCAGCAGGGCTCTTTGGACCCGCGCGGGGGCGCTCCGGATGCGAAAAAAAGGCTGAAATCGGACAAAACGGCTGAATATGAGGCGCAAATCTTGCCTCAAGACGACTCGGGGACGCCATCGCGCGCCGGCGGATGCCGAATATTCCCAAAAATGCACGCTGGGTCGGCTACTACCCTGGCAGGAAGCTGGTTTCGCTACGATCGGGCGTCCGGCTGGGTGCTGCGCGGACTCGATGCGGCGTTTTCGGCTGGCGCGGTGCATGCGATTGTGGGCGGTAACGGCTGCGGCAAGTCGACATTGCTTTCGGTACTGGCCAAGACGGTTAAGTTGCAACGTGGGCGTATGGAACGCGGGGCGGCCTCGGCGGCGCTGCTGCCTCAGAACCCCAAGGCGTTGCTGGTTGCCGAGACGGTGCGCGACGAGCTGATGGAATGGGCTTCGACCTGCGGATATGACGAGGCTGTGGCGCGGGAGTGCGCGGTGAGCCTGGGGCTGTCGGGCCTAGATGGACGCCACCCGTACGATCTTTCGGGCGGGCAGCGTCAACTGCTTGCGTTGGCAAAGCTGCTGCTGATTGGCCCCGAGCTGCTATTGCTCGATGAGCCCACCAAGGGTTTGGACCTGGCCAGCCGCCGCATCATCGCTCGCGCCCTGCTTGACCATGCGAAGGCTGGCGGTACCGTCATCATGGCCACGCACGATCTGGATTTCGCCGAGCAGGTTGCCGATGACATTGCCATGATGTTCGACGGTGAGATTGCCTGCATGGAGCCGCCGGCCGACTTCTTTGCCGACAACGTGTTTTATAGGGCGTGATGGGATGACGGATTATCGCGTCGCGCGCCTACTGGCAAAACTGGAGATCCCGCTGCTGCTGACGGTGCCGGCGGTAATGGCCGCGACGTTGCTGGCGGGCGTTGAGCAGGCGGCACTCGCCATGCTTGTCGTGGTGGCGCTGGTGCTCGCGCTGTTCTTTGCGGGCTACGAGGCGTCGCGACCGGGCCTGCGCCAGATTATGCCAACGCTGGTTTTGGCGGCGTTGGCCGCGGCGGGGCGCATCTTGTTTGGCCCCATTCCCGACTTTAAACCCGTGAGCGCTATCGCTATTATCGCGGGAGCGACGTTGGGTCGACGCAACGGCTTCATGGTCGGCGCGTTGGCAGCGCTGACCAGCAATTTCTTTTTTGGACAGGGCATGTGGACGCCATGGCAGATGTATGCCTGGGGTTTGGTTGGCTATGTTGGCGGCGCGTTGGCGCATGCGGGCGCGTTCGACCGTGCGGATGGAACCGTGCGCATGCCGGCGCTACTGACCTACGGTTTTGCTTCGGGTTTGCTATACGGCGTGGTAATCAACGCCTACGACATCATCGGTTTTGTGCAGCCGCTCACGTGGGCGGGAGCCGTGGCGCGTCTTGCTATGGCGGTGCCGTTCGATATCACACACGGCCTCGCGACCTGCGTGTTTTTGGTCGCCCTGTACAAGCCTTGGTGTCGCCGCATCAACCGAGTCGTCGTGAAGTACGGACTGTAGGGCTGGTGGCGCCGGCGCGGGAATCAATACTGCCGAAGTGCCATTTTAAAACTATGCCGGTTTACGGGGCCAGATTGGCACAAGCAGACCATGCCGGCTATTTTTGAAATAGAGCAAGCCGTTTACCTGCGGTTTTATTATTTCGGAATTGCGTATGGTTGGGGGTTCGCGATTCAGCCCCGTAAACCGGCATAGTTTTGAAATAGCCGGCTGATACGACGGGCATCGTGGCCCTCGGAGAGCCAAATTGATCCGTTTTCTTTCGCCTCCAGACGTTCCCAGGGAATCAGCTGAACCCGCCCGCCACGAAATCGGTCTATCTACTACGTTTGGCCCGACACCCCCAACCTCAACCGTGTTTTATGAAAAACCGTAGGCTTTCTACCTGCGGTTTTCTTTCTGCGTTGTTCACTGTGGTTGAGGGTAGTGGCTTAAACGTAGTAGATGGGCCAGTTTCGTGGCAAGCGAGCTGCGTGGATGATCTCGCGAAGTGAAAATGATTCCTTTTCCTCCGTCCCCAGGAGATCAGTTGGGGCTAGAGCTCTAGGGTGAGGGTGACGGGGCAGTGGTCGCTGCCAAAGATGTCGCCGCGGATGCCGGCGTCGCGCACATTGCCGGCGATTGCGTTGCTTACCAGGAAGTAGTCGATGCGCCAGCCTGCGTTGTTCTTGCGGGCATTAAAGCGGTAGCTCCACCAGCTGTAGACGCCCTCGACGTCGGGGTTTGCCGCGCGCCAGGTATCGGTAAAGCCGGCGTTGAGCAGCTCGGTAAACTTGCCGCGCTCCTCGTCCGAAAAGCCTGCGTTGCCGCGGTTGGACTTGGGGTTCTTAAGATCGATCTCCTCGTGTGCCACGTTAAAGTCGCCGCAGGTCACCACGGGCTTTCCGGTCTCGCGCTCGAGGCCTGCCAAAAAGCCGCGGTAGGCATCGTCCCAAGCCATGCGCACGTCGATGCGCGCGAGCTCATTTTGGGCGTTGGGCGTATAGACGTCCACAAACCAAAACTTGTCGAACTCGAGCGCGCAGACGCGGCCCTCGGTTGCGGCTTGGGCGACGAGCTCGGCAGCCCCACCCTTGCCGGCGTAGGGCAGCAGTGCATCGGCGCGCAGCACGCGCAGCGGTTCCTGGCGGCTAAAGACCGCGGTGCCCGAGTAGCCCTTGCGCTCGGCGTAGCTCCAGGTTTGGTGATAGCCGGGCAGGTCGATATCGACCTGGCCCTCCTGCAGCTTGGTCTCCTGCAGCGCTAGGACATCGACATCGAGTTCCTGCGCGATCTGGATAAAGCTCGGGTCCTTTTTGAGCACGGCGCGCAGGCCGTTGACGTTCCACGAGGCGAAAGTGTAAGTCTGAGGCATGGTGTCCTTTCGACGGGGTTGGCAGGCTTAAGATTAGCGCAACAGGGGCGGGGTGGGCTCCGTGGGCGACGGCGCAATCGCAGCCGCCCCGACCAACGTGGACGGAGGACAAACATGACGCAAGCGATAACAGATTCCAAGCAGGCCTCCACCGCGCTGGCGGAGCTGTTCAATACCCACGGGCGTGTGGTGTTCTTTGGCGGCGCTGGTGTTTCCACGGCGAGCGGCATTCCCGATTTTCGCAGCGTGGACGGCCTGTATCACCAGCAGTTTGCCTATCCGCCCGAGACCATGCTGTCGCACAGCTTTTACGAGACACATCCGGCGGAGTTCTTCGACTTTTACCGAACCAAGATGATCGCGCTTAACGCTAAGCCCAACCGCTGCCACACCAAGCTGGCCGAGCTGGAGCGAGCTGGCAAGCTCGATGCCGTGGTGACGCAAAACATCGACGGCTTGCATCAGATGGCGGGCTCGCAGCGCGTGTTTGAGTTGCACGGATCGGTCCATCGCAACATTTGCCAGTCGTGCGGCGCGGTCTATAGCGCCGAGTGGATTTGCTCGCGCGAGCACGAGGACGCCGCGGGCGTGCCCGTGTGCCCCGCGTGCGGTGGTCGCATCAAGCCCGATGTGGTGCTCTACGAAGAACCGCTCGACGAGCGTGTGTTGACCGGTGCCGTTGCCGCCATCGCCGCGGCCGATGCCCTCATTGTGGGCGGGACCTCGCTCGTGGTGTATCCGGCGGCAGGCCTTACGCGTTACTTTACTGGCGATACGCTGGCCATTTGCAATTTGGCGCCTACCGATCAGGATGCAAATGCCGACCTGCTGATTTCTTGCGACATCGCGGCCGCGTTTGCGTTCTAGCCCGTGTGCGCGGATACAATAGAAAGACTGAGTGCAAAGCGACCCCGCCGCCAGCTCCCCAAGCTCGGCGGCGTGGGCATTTTAGGAGGATGTTCATGGCGAACGACAGCAAGACATGGCGGTGCGGAAAGTATGAGCTCAGCTTTGACCGTCCGCGCATCATGGGCGTCCTCAACGTGACGCCCGATTCGTTTAGCGATGGCGGGGAGCACTTCGACCCGGATGCCGCCATCGAGTACGGTCTGGCGATGCTCGACGCCGGCGCCGACATCATCGACGTAGGCGGCGAGTCCACGCGCCCTGGTTTTACCCCGGTCAACCCCGACGAGGAGGCTCGCCGCGTGCTGCCCGTGGTGCGCGCGCTGGCCAAGGAGGGCGCCATCGTCTCGATTGACACGCGTCACGTGGCGGTTGCCAAGGCGGCCGTGCGCTGCGGCGCCTCGATCGTCAACGACGTGACCGGCTTCACTGACCCCAAGATGGTCGAGTTTGTTAAGACGAGCACCTGCGGTGTCATCGTGATGCATGCCGGCGAGGTCGCCGCGCCTACCCGCACGCACGCAACGGTGCAGCTCGATACCTCGGCAGCGGCGTTTGTTGCCGAGAAGGCGCGCGAGGCGGCTGCCGAGGCCGCGCGCGAGGCCGAGAAGCCCGCTCGTCGCCGCCGTGGCAAGCTGCTGGGCGACCCTAAGCCCGAGGCAAAGCTTCCGGGTGGCGTGGTGCAGCCCTCGTTGCCGTTTGGCGAACCTGAGCCCGCGACCGAGCCTGCAAGCGAGCAGGAGACGCCGGCCGCCGAGCGGGCTGCTGCTGCCGAGACCGTCGCGCCCGCGCCCGAGGCCACCGAGGCCGCATCGGAGCCCAATGACCGCCTGGCCGCCATGATGCGCCGCAGCGCCCGCCGCGAGGAAGCCTACGTGCCCACCTCGCAGCTCCGCCGCTTCACCCTGCCCGATTCGGCGCCCATCATGCGCCGCGTCATGGGCTTTCTGTCCGACCAGGCCCGCGCGCTCATCCACGCCGGCGTGTCGCGCGACCGCATCTGCATCGATCCCGGTCCGGGCTTTGGCAAGACGGCCAACGAGGACATCGTCATCCAGCGCGAGACTGCCAAGATGGCGTCACTGGGCTATCCGCTCATGTGCGCCGTATCGCGCAAGCGCTTTGTGGGCGCCGTCTCGGGCGTGACCGAGGCCGCCGAGCGCGATGCCGCTACGTTTGGCGTGTGCCTGGGCGCCATCCAGGCCGGTGCCAACATCGTGCGCGTGCACGACGCCGCGGGCTTTGCGCAGTTCCTGAACGGCTACTGGGCGGTTGCCAAGCCGCAGCCGCGCCGCGCGTTTGTGGCCGTGGGCTCCAACCTGGGGCATCGCTGTGACAACATCCGCGCCGCACGCGACATGATCGCCGAGATTCCACTCACCTGCGTGTCCAACTCCTCCAAGATCTACGAGAGCGAGCCGGCCTACGAGACGCGCCAGGACGCGTTTGCCAACGCCGTCATCGAGATTAAGACCGAGCTGGCGCCGTTGGTGCTGCTCGACGAGCTCATGAAGATCGAGGCCGAGCTGGGCCGCGACCGCTCCAAAAAGGCCAAGGCCAACGGTCCGCGCACCATCGACCTGGACCTGCTGTGGATGGACGGCGAGACCCACGGCGGCAAAAAGCTGCGCCTGCCGCATCCGCTCATTGGCGAGCGCGACTTTGTGCTGGTGCCGCTCGAGGACCTGATGCACGACCCGGCGCGGTTCTTCCGCTATAACGGTGTCGAGGTCAAGGAACCCGAGGATCGCGTGGGCCATATCGTGGGCGAATTGGGGCGTATGTAGATGATCGAGATGAATGCTGTTGTCGCCGGTACCGAGCTCGACGCGGCGCGTGACGCGGGCCGCGAGGGCGTGTCCGCGGGCTGGTGCGCATGGAACGCGGGCGATGCTTCGCTGACGTTTTCGCTGGTTGTGCGTCCGGATGTGAATATGCACGCCTTCCACGGCCTGCCGTTTGTGGCCGCGATGGGCATGATGGACGCGCTCGTGGGCACGGCATCGACGCCGGGCCTGGGCCTTGCCGGTAAGGTGGGTATCCAGTGGCCGAGCGATATCGTGTGCGGTGCGCCTGCGTTTGAGACGTCGTTCGCGCGCGTCGCCGTCAACGGCGGTGCCGGTGCCGCGGGCATGTTTGCCGCAGTGACGGTTGATATTGAGCGTGCGGCGCTGGGTGAGCTTGGCGTGGATATGGCCGACGAGGTGCTGGTCGAGGCATTGGCCACCGCCGTGCTGACCCGCGTGGACACCTGGGCGGTTGCCGCCAACACACCACAGGGCGCTGCCGGCCCGCTGGCTCCGGTGCTGGGTGAGTACTTCGATATGGTGCCGCTGCTGGGTCGTCAGGTTGCGGCGGTGTCGCCCAGCGGTTTGCCGCTTGCGGTCGGTGTGTTTGCGGGCCTGGACATCTGGGGCCGTGCGACCATCAAGACCGATGCCGGCGAGCAAGAGTTTCCGCCCGAGGCCGTGCGCATTCGTGGCCTGTAGCGCGGGACGCCAGCGCTCAAAGATAACGATGACAACAAAGCCCTTCTCGGCACGCGCCGGGGAGGGCTTTCGCCTGTTTGGGGGATGAACCGCCAGCAGCCTATTCCTCAAAACTGAAAAATTTTCGGTTTTGAGGAATAGGAACAAAGCAGATTGTCATTTGGCAAGGTATATTCGATGCACATGCTATTCCTCAAAGCTGAAAAAATTTCGATTTTGAGGAATAGCAAACATCGGGTGTAGGGAGGATGCCAATGAAGCTCATCAATAGGACGTCGTATATGGATACGCTGACGAGTCTTATCGGTGTGCCCGACATCAAGGTCATCACGGGCATCCGGCGCAGCGGAAAATCCAAGCTGCTCGAGTCCCTCCGCGATTACGTGGAGACCAACCTGTCTGATTCAAATGTCATTCATATCAACTACAACCTCGATGAGTTCGAGGACCTGCTCGAATATCACGCTTTGCTTGCTTATGTAAAAGAGCGTCGGGTGTCCGGCACGCAAAACTTCCTGCTTATCGATGAGGTTCAGATGTGTAGCGGCTTTGAGCGCGCAATCAACAGCCTTCACGCATCCGAGCAGTATGACATCTTTATTACGGGGTCAAACGCATTTTTGCTATCGAGCGACCTGTCGACGCTCTTTACGGGGCGCACGTTCGAAATCGAGGTGTTTCCGTTCTCGTTTGAGGAGTATCGCTCTTACGACGGCAAGGACGAGGTCGATCATGATTTTGATGAATACGCACACGCCGGCGGCATGTCCGGTTCGTATCCTTACCGAACGCAAGAGCAGCGCTATCAATACCTCTCCAACGTTTTTAAGACGTTGATCGTGAGGGATATCGTGCAGCGGCATAACGTCAGAAACGAATCGGCGCTGCTGCGTATTGCCGACTACGTGATGGACAGCGTTTCCAACATTACATCGGCTCGCAATATGACGGATAGCTTGAATGCGGATGGGCTAAAAATCACGAACAAGACGGTGGGCACATATATGGGGTATCTGTGCGATGCATTTGCCTTCTATAAAGTTCGCCGGTATGACATTCGCGGCAAGAAATACCTCAAGAGCGGCGAGAAGTACTATCTGGCGGACCATGCGTTTAAATATGCGCTGCTTGGCACGCGCGATATGGATTGGGGACGCGTATACGAGAACATGGTGGCAATCGAGCTGCTGCGGCGCGGATACGAAGTGTACGTCGGCGTGCTCTATAAAAAGGAAATTGACTTTGTAGCTATCAGGCGAAGCGAGAAGCTCTATATCCAGGTGAGCGATGACATTAGCTCGGACAAGACGTTTGAGCGGGAAATCTCGCCGCTCTTGAGCATTGCCGACGCGTATCCCAAGATGATTCTCGCCCGCACGCATCACGAGACTACGGATCGCGATGGGGTGCAGATAGTGGACCTGGCGAGGTGGCTTTGCGGCGAGGCGTAGCAGAAAGCCCTATTCCTCAAAACCGAAAAATTTTCGATTTTGAGGAATAGGGCCGCCGCGTTGCCTGGTCCGCTGCTCGCGCTTGTGTCGCGCTCGACTTTAGCCCCTGTCTTACCCCAGCTCCTGCATGCGGCGGTAGATTTCGCAGATGCCCTTGATGGTGAGCTGTCCATCGACCACGTCGAAGGCATCGGTCGAATCGGCGACGATGCCGGCGAGACCGCCCGTGGCGATAACGGTGGCGTCCTCGCGGCCCAGCTCGCGCTTCATGCGAGCGACCAGGCCTTCGGCCATGGCGGCGGCGCCCATCACGGCGCCGACCTTGATGCATTCCTCGGTGTCGCGGCCGATGGCGTGCTCGGGCGCCTCGAGCGGCACGCTGGCGAGCTTGGCGGCACGGGCGGCAAGCGCGTCCATGGAGATGCGGATGCCCGGCGCGATCGCTCCGCCAATGTAATAGCCGTCCTCGTCGATAACGTCGATATTGGTCGCGGTGCCAAAGTCCACCACGATCGCCGGCGCGCCGTAGAAAGTCTCGGCCGCAACGGCGTTGGCGACGCGGTCGGCACCTACGGCCTGGGGACGCGCCGCGCGCAGCTTGGTCACCGCGGCCGTCTGCGGCCCGATAACGATGGCGTCTGCCGCGATGCGGTCGGCCACGGCGTGCCACTCGCGCGAGAGCTGTGGCACCACGCCGGCAAAGGCGATCGCGTCGACCGCGCCGAGCGAGAGGTCGTACATCTTAAAGAAACCCATCAGGCGCACGTGGATCTCGTCGGCGGTATAGGAGCGGTCGGTGGGCATGCGCCACGACTGCACCAGCTCGTCTCCGTCAAACAGGCCCATGGCCGTCTGCGTGTTTCCCATATCGATAGCGAGCAGCATGTCTACTCCCAGTGTTGGCATAAAAGGACGCGCACCATTGTATACGCGCCGTCGGCGGCGCTCGGCTGCGATTCGTTCACGGCGATATGGGCTGAGGGGTTTTAAATATGAAGGAATTATGCTCTACGAGATTTTCCTTGCCGTTTACCGAACTCCCACGTAATATTCTTTCTTGCGCACATGAGGCGCCCAGACATTGCGGGGTGGAGCAGTCTGGTAGCTCGCCGGGCTCATAACCCGGAGGTCGTAGGTTCAAATCCTGCCCCCGCGACCAAGAACTTGCAGCTCGGAAGCATAATTGCTTCCGAGCTTTTTCTTTATTGGTTTACTTTGCGGGTGAATTGCGGGTGAATCCTGTGGCAGTTTATTTTGTGAAGCATATAAACCATTGATAATCGCGGGCCGGGCGGTTTGACTTGTCGACCGATAAACTCCAATTAGAAAGAGTTCCGGCGGTCCTTAGCTAAAATAGTGACGTCTGAATAACAACAAGGGAATCGCTATATGAAGACCGTCTACGATGCCCTTGATCCCATCGTCAACGGGTCGGCAACGACCAAGGAGAAGGGCGACAAGTACGAGGCGGCCTGCGTTTGCTATCTCAAGAACGACCCCTTCTACGCGCTGTTCTTTCCCGTGTCGGGACGATAGCCCAGGCACTCGAATGGGACGATTGTCCCGTCCACGACACCCAAGACAACGGAATCGACCTCATGGCCCAGACCGCCGAGGCGGGGGAATGGTGGGCGATTCAATGCAAGCGCTACGACGGCGGCGCCGTCTACATGGGGCGCGAGTGGCGCGAGGCGTGCGGGCCCGGGGTCAGGCGCTCGATGTCGAGGAGGGCCCGGAGCCCCGACAACGCGCGTGCCGAGGGGTTCTTCGGCACGCTCAAGTGCGACTTCTTCGAGGGCAGGGGCTGGACCGGCGTGCCGTTCGAGGAGTTCTCCCGGCCGCTCCTTTTGTTATAGCTGCCTATGTGGGCATTTGGCTCGCACTTGCGGTTTACGCGTTTGTTCTGTCGCGCCGCGCCAAGCGCACCGAGCGCGACCTCGGTGCGCTCAAGCAGGCCCTCGTCGCCCGCGAGGAAAAGCTCAAGCGCTAAAGGGGCCTACCCACCCTTGCCGGATTCGAACGTGGCAAGAACGGCTATGGAGTGGCCGTACTTCCCCTCATATAGTGGTGTCATCGAAGCTTCGCATGCACTTCGAACGGTTCCACGATAACGATAACGAGAAGGGGAAGCCGATGAAGAAGATTATCCTCTTGTGCAATTCCGGCATGTCTACGAGCCTCATGGTTCAGAAGATGAAGGATGCCGCCGCCACCGAGGGCCTCGAGTGCGCCATTGCCGCTTACTCCACTGATAAGGCGGCAGAAGTCGCCTCGGATGCCGACTGCATTTTGCTGGGCCCTCAGATTCAGTTCCAAGCCGATGAAGTTCGCGCGGCATGCCCGGGCGTGCCGGTTACCGTCATTGACATGGTGGCGTACGGCACGATGGATGGCAACGCTGCGCTTGCCCAGGCCAAATCCCTTATGGGTGAGAACTAGGAGGCGCGTCGCACATGGCATCCATGAACGGTATCATTGCCAAGATTTCTTCTTGGGGTAACGCTGTCAGCAAAAATACGATTCTCCAGGCGATTTCGTCGGGCATCATGTCGATGTTCCCCATCATCATCGTCGGATCGTTCGCAAGCTTGTTCTCGGGCATTCCCATTCCGGCTTATCAGGAGTTCCTTACAACGAGCGGCGTCAATGTGGCGCTTTCTGCCGTGGTGAACGCAACCACCAACATGCTCGGCCTGTTCTTCACCTACGGTGTTGCGCGCTCGTACGGTGAGAACATCGGGGTTAAGGCTCCTGCCGCCGGTGTGCTCGCCCTTGTTGTCTATGTTGCGCTGATGCCTACGTTGACTTCAGAAGATGGTGTGACGTCGCTTGCTTTTGACTATCTGGGCACTAAAGGCATGATCTTGGGCATCGTTATTGCGTTCCTTGCAACGAAGCTCTTCCACCTTATTGTTTCTAAGAACATTGTTATTAAGATGCCCACTGGCACGCCCGACTTTGTGTCCAACAGTTTCGTTTCGCTCATTCCCGCGTTTGCCATTGCGCTGTGCGCTATCGTGGTGCGCATGATCTTTGCGCTGACTCCCTGGGGCGACGCGTTCAGCTGTTTCTACGCTCTCATCCAGATGCCCATCCAGGGCCTGATTGGCGGCAACATCGCTTCCGTTGTTCTCATTAGCGTGATCATGTGCCTGCTGTGGTGCTTCGGCATTCATCCCGGCTTTATCACGAGCCTCATCGGCCCGCTCTTCATGATGCTCGATGGTGCCAACCAGGCCGCCTACGCTGCTGGCGAGGCTCTCCCCAACATCATCGGTATGAACTTCAATTACATTACGACCATCGCAATTGCCTACCCCGCCGTTCCCATTGCCATCCTTTTGGTCGCCCGTTCCGCTCAGCTGCGTACGGTCGGCAAGGTGGCGCTGGCGCCCGGTTTCTTTGGCATCAACGAGCCGATTATTTTCGGCCTCCCCATTGTGCTGAACCCCGTGGCTGCTATTCCGTTTATCGTGACGCCTCTTGTCAATGTCATTGGAATGTACGCACTGCAGTCCCTGGGTATTGTGGCAAAATGCGTCGGCATCCTGCCGTTCAACATCCCGGTGGTCATCACTGGCATGCTTTCCGGTGGTATCAGCATTGCCATCGCTGAGGTCGTGTTTCTCATCATTGATATCTTGATTTGGATTCCGTTTATCAAGGCGATGGACGCCACCAGGCTCAAGGCGGAGCAGGAAGCACAGGTGGCATAGTAACAAGTCCCCTTCATATTGCCGCGTTTGTTTTGCGAGGTGGGAGGTGCTGCAGAAGCGCTGCCCACCTCGTTTTGTATACCGACGCCGCGTATTGCGCGGGCTCGATTCGTAGCGCCGTATGGATTGGACGGCGCGGACGACACCTCCACCACAAGGACGACGCCTCCCCACAAGAAGGGCCCCGGGCTGAATGCCCGGGGCCCTGTACTTGGCGTTGCCGATTATCTCTAGCCGGTTATGGCGCACAAGATTTACGCTGCGTTGACCTTCTTCTCCAGTTCATCGATACGGTTCTGCATGGCGTCGATCATGCGGTACAGGTCAACCAGCTCGCGTGCAAAAGCCTTGGTGACCTCGGTCGCCATGAGCTGATCCTCTGCATGAACTTGAATAAGCGATGCCGGGGCATTGACTCCCTGAGCTGCGGAGGAGATCATTTCCAGATGAACGTCGTGGCTTTCCAGAAAGTTTGCATCGCCATCTGCAATGAGGGCGGGAGACTTATCTGCTCGGCCATCTTTCGCGTGCTTGATGGCCTCCATGTAGGCGCTCTTTGCAGTGCCTGCCGTGCTGATGAGCTTAAAAACTTGCAGTTCTTCATCGGGAGTCATGGTGCAATATCCTTTCTGTTGTTGTGCGAGCGCAACAAGGCAGCGTTGCGCTCGCTTGTCCATGTGACATAAACAGCCGTGTGACTGATTGGCGAATTACAGGTTCGTACCATTCGATGCGATGACGTCGCGATACCAGAAGAATGACTTTTTAGGAATGCGCTCAAGCGTGCCAGCGCCCTCGTTGTCCCGGTCGGCATAGATGAAGCCGTAGCGTTTCTTCATCTCTCCCGTGCCGGCGGAGACGAGGTCGAGCGCGCTCCAGGGCGTGTACCCCATCAGGTCCACACCGTCCTCATCGACCGCGTCGATCATGGCAGCTATGTGCGCGCGAAGGTAGGCGATGCGATAGTCGTCATCAACGCGCCCATCTACCACCTCGTCTGCTGCGCCGAGGCCATTTTCTACCACAAAGAGCGGCTTTTGGTAGCGGTTGTAAAGCAGGCGGAGTGTCAGACGCAGGCCCATGGGGTCGAGCTGCCAACCCCAAGCGCTCGTTTCGAGGTAGGGGTTCTTCACGCCGCTCACCATGTTGCCGCCTGTCTTTTCGGCGTCGGCTTCGGTGCCGCTTTGCACCATCGATGAGTAGTAGCTAAAGCCAACGAAGTCTACCGTACCGGCGCGGAGAATCTCGTCATCTCCCGCCTCGCGCACAAGGGTAACCCCGCGTCGCCCCATGGCCTTGCTTAAGAAGGAGGGGAGATAGCCGCGCACCTGCACATCCGCAAAGGCGAGCATATCGTTTTGGAAATCGTCTGCCGCCTTCGCGTCGAGCGGGTGGCAGGTTTTTGGATACACAATGCCCGCGAGTGTCATGCAACCGACCTTGAGGCCGGGATCGATCTCGTGCGCTCGGATGACCGCCTTAGCGCTTGCGACAAATTGGTGGTAGACCGCCTGATAGATGGTGGGCCAATAGCCCTCGTCTCCCGGTCGCTTATTGATGCCGGTGGGCGACCACGGATTGTACTCGGCAACGTTGATCTCGTTGAACGTGAGCCAATAGCGCACAGTATCGCCGAACTCCCGGAAGCATATATCACAGTACCTCGCGAAGAAGTCCACGAGACGCCTATCGCGCCAACCCCCGTACTTTCTCACGAGGCCAAGTGGCATCTCGTAATGCGAAAGCGTAACAACAGGTTCTATGTTGTAGCGCTTAAGCTCGGCAAATACGCTACGGTAGAAAGCGAGGCCGCGCTCGTTGGGCTCGATCTCGTCGCCTTCGGGGAAGATGCGGCTCCATGCGATGGAGAGGCGCAGGACCTTGAGTCCCATCTGGGCAAAGAGCGCTATGTCTTCCTTGTAGCGATGATAGAAATCCACGCCGTCGTGGCTCGGGTAGTAGACCCCTGCCTCAACGTCGGTCGTTATACGTCGAGGCGTATCGACCGCGCCGGCGGTCATCACATCGGCAACCGAGAGACCCTTGCCGTCTTCTTGATAGGCCCCCTCACATTGATTTGCCGCCAAAGCGGCTCCCCATAGAAAATCAGCTGGTAACGCCATGCGCACCCCTTCCTTCTAGCCGCACAGGGCGCGCATGAGGGTTTCGTAGTTGCCACCCTCTACGATGCAGCGTACCCGCTTCTCGTCGGTAAGAAGCCGTGCGGTCGTCTGATAGAATCGTTGGGTCTCGTCTGCGGTTGAGTCGCAGATCGACGTAAGGATGATGAGTTGGACGTCATTGGTTTTCCAACGGATGGGGCGCTTGAGAACACCCACGACCACGAGGTTTTCGTCGGGAAGCACCTCTACGGGATGAGGCAGAGCTGCCAGGTTACCAAAATCGGTGCTTCCATGTTTCTCACGCTCCAACACGGAGCCGAGGAAGTTGTCCGGTAGGGGTCGCACTTGTCGGACGAGTTCGCAGAGTTCGGCGAGCGCGTCGTCTCGACGCCGCGACGTGAGGCCCGTGAAAAAGAACTCTGGCCGGTAGAACCGGCGTAGATATGAGCTATCCCCCAGTTCAAGTCTACGACGTACGCGGTTCATATCGCGCGCCTCAAGGAAGCTGTTCACCTGCATGATGGGCTTGGGAACCGCTCGGTCAATGGGGACGGACGAGAAGATGTAGTCGAATGTATTGAGGTCGATGTGGTTGAGCTCAAAGACGCTGCAGACGGTGAGCTCGCTGATGTAATCGCCGAATGCTTCTTCAAACTGATAAGCAAAAAAGCGCGAGCTCGATTTACCCGTCGCACAAACCAGGAGCACACGGCTCTTATGAGGAATGCGTCGCTGCATGACGAGTCCCATTTGAAACATTATGGTGAAGTAGGCAATCTCGTACTCGGATACGGGGCGTCCGTAGTGAGCAGCGAGTGGCAATGCCGCCTGCTGCGCCAGTGCGTGGGCGAAGGGGTAGGTGCGGCGTGTTTCTGCAAGCAGGGGGTTTGTGATTTCGATGCCATAGCGCATGCGTATATCAAATGCAATGAGATGGTTTCCCAGCATAAGGCGCAGACGCAAATTATCGCTGAAGTCGACGCCGTACATATCGTAGATGGCATCGAGCATAGGGTCGATGAGACGCTGGATATCCTCCGAGATAACGAGGTTCCCATCGAGTCCGAATGCGTCGTGGCGCACGACACCGCCGGCAACGAAGGCAGCTATGAGCTGGACCTCGCCTTCGGTATCGTCAAGCGGGATGTCGTGTTCTTCCAGCTGTTCTATAACGACGTGCGCGCAATGTCGGTCATGCTCCGCGCCTTCCCAGGCGTTTCGCCCGGAAACGTCCTCTATGATGTGGCCACGGTGGCAGCGTGCGCTTGACACCACGAGATAGAGAATGAATGTTTCGAGGGCAGCCTCGGACATTACGACGTTTTCGGCAGCAAAGGTCTGCACGACAAGATCTCCGATGATTGCCGCGGCTTGATCTTGTACGCTGCGGCAATCATCAAAACCGACCGTATGGAATCGCAAGCAGTGCATGATTGCCTTGCGGAAGGCAAATTCGTCTCCGATGGCTCTCATCCCGTATCCAGGGACACGCTCCACCGTGAGGCCGGAGCGTGTAAGGATAGACTCTGCATGGCGAATTTCCTGCGAGAGTGTCTTGGTAGAGACAAACAAGGCTTCCGACTCGTCCGCGAGCTTGAAGAACGATCCGCTTATGAAGCGCTCTACGAGATACATAAGACGCTCTTCGGCGGTTTCAGGCGTGTGGCGGGCAATGCGTTGTAGGCTACGCTGTCGCCAGGCATGGTAGCGCTCAGCGTCGTTAATCTCGAGGCGGTATCCGTGGCGTGGCTTGGAGACAAGCTCGGCGCCACTTTCTGCAAGATTCTGCCGGAGCGCCTTAAGGCGCGTGCGCGTCGTCTTCTCGCTCTTTTGAATATGTTGGGCAAGTTGTTCTGCCGTTACATAGTCGCTCTGCTCGATGAGCTCAAGAAGATTGAGGAGCTCCCTATCCATGTCGCCCCCTAGGGCATCGGGGCATTTCGCCGCATTCAGATATCGTTGATAGAAATACTATACGAGCGCTGCGCCTAGCAGCTCAATTGCCTCATTTACCGGATTGTGCGCGGAAAAAGCCGTCCTTGAGCGGACGGGGACGTCCTATACCATGGGTGGCAAACGGCAGAGTACAACCGATGGCACAAAGTGAGTCTGTTCTCGCTGTGCGCGTAAAGGAGGCGCTTGGGATGAAGGTCATTTTTAGGGCAGACGACCTGGGCATGAGCGAGGGCATCAACTACGGTATCGCCAAAGCCATTTCTTGCGGACCGATTAAGAGCGTTGGGCTCATGCCCAACATGCCTGCTGCCTCCCACGGCTTCGACCTCGTTGCTGCAAGCGGTGTGAGTGTGGGGCAACATACAAACATCTGTCTTGGTAAGCCGGTTTCTGACCCCGCGTCCATTCCCTCACTCGTGGATGAACACGGGGAGTTCTGTTCTAGCAGAACCATCAGGGCGCGCACGGAGGACACCATCGTGCTCGAGGAAGCGGAGCGCGAAATACAGGCGCAGCTCGATCGGTTTCGTGCGCTGACCGGGCGCGACCCGGCGTACTTTGAGGGCCATGCCGTGTTCTCCCCGACGTTTTTTCAGGCACTTCAGAACGTCGCGGAGCGCAATGGGCTCTTCTATATCAACCCCATGGATCCGGTCTGGAGTGAGAAGTGGGGTGTGGTGTGTGCAAAACCCTATCACCTCGATGATCGAGGCCTGTACGATCCGCGCAAGTACTTGTTTGACGACGAGGCCGACATTGCGCGTCACGCCTGCAGCATGCTCGTATTCCACCCGGGGTACCTGGATCAATATGTGCTCGACCACTCGTCCTTTACCTTGATTCGTCCCATGGAAACGGCGTTTCTGGTGAGTGAGGAGCTTGAGCAGTGGATCGAACAGAAACACGTGCAGTTGGTGAATTTTGAAAACTGCTGCGAGGACTAGGATGTTGCGCAAGTCGCAGCTAAGAGCGGGGGCGCCATCTGGCTTCGGACGCCCGTGCTGTAACGGTGGTGCACCATAGAGAAAGGATGAATATGAATAAACCCGACCACTTCCTCTGGGGCGTGTCGACGGCGGGCCACCAGACCGACGGCGGCGACGCGGCTGCCGACACCACCTTCTTGGAGCATGTGGAGCCGACGGTTTTTAAGGAGCCCGCGGGAGACGCCTGCCGCAGCTGGGAGCGTTGGGAGGACGACCTCAACTGTGTTGCTGAGATGGGGCTCAACGCGTATCGCTTCTCCGTTGAGTGGTGTCGCATCGAGCAGGAGGAGGGCGTCATCGACCAGGCGGCCCTCGATCACTACGACCGCCTGATGGATGGTTGCCTGGCGCGCGGTATTCAGCCGGTGCTCACGCTTTGCCACTTTACCTGTCCTCATTGGTTTGCCAAACGGGGTAGTTGGCTCGCGCCCGACGCCGTCGACCTCTTTGCGGCGCATGTGCGGCGCGTTATGGAGCTCGCCCGCGGCCGCGCCGCTGCGGTGGTGACACTTAACGAGCCCAACCTCAACCAGCTCCTCGCCAACGGTGCGATGCCTCCCGAGGCGTTTGCCTTCCAGCAGGTGGTGCTGCATGCCGCAGCGGCAAAGGCGGGCGTTGCGCATTACCGTGCGGGCAACGTGCAGGACATCGACGAGTTCGACGCTATGGACGAGGCTATGGCGCGCGCTCATCGCCGTGCTGTGGAGGTGGTGCGTGAGGTAGCGCCGGGTACCCCTGTGGGACTCTCGCTTTCAGTAGTGGACGACGACTGGGCCACACCCGCCGGCCGTGCAATTTGCGAGCGTAAGCGCGAACTCTGCTATGGCAAGTGGGTTGATGCCATTCAAGGGGATGACTTCATCGGCGTGCAGAACTACGAGCGCATGGTCTTTGGCGACGAAGGGCTCATCGCACCCGATCCTACCCAGCCCATCAACGGTATGGGCACGCAGGTGGAGCCCGGCTCGCTTGCGGGTGCAGTGCTCTACATCCACGAGCTCACGGGCCTTCCAGTCGTGGTTACAGAGCATGGCATCTCTACCGAGGACGATCATCTGCGCTGCGACTTCATCCGCGCATCGCTGCCCGCGCTTGCGGGGCTTGTGCGGCGCGGGCTGTCAGTGCTGGGGTACTTCCACTGGACGCTTATGGACAACTTTGAGTGGATTTCTGCTTTTGACAGTCGACTGGGGCTTTATGAGGTCGATCGTCGTGACGGTACGTACGACCGCATCGCAAAGCCAAGCGCGCGCGTGTACGCGGATGTGGTTCGCACGCTCAATGGGCGGATGTAGATACGTTCGTGCAAGGAGATGGGCACGCGGCGCCTATATCGGTGTTGCGAAGGAAAGGGGAGATGGCGTATGCAGGCGCTGCGCGTAAGTGATAACGGCAGGTATCTTGTGACGGAGGACGGCGCGCCCTTTACATGGATAGCCGACACCGCTTGGACGCTGCCGCAGCGTATAAAAGCCGATGACGTGGAATACTATCTGCGTCGCCGTAAAGAGCAGGGCTTTACTGTGCTGCAGATGGTTGCCCTTGACCCCGAGCGCGATGCACTCATGCGCTCACCCGCGGGCGAGCCAGCACTTATCAACGGTGACCTCGAACATCCCAATGAGCGCTATTTTTCCTATCTTGATTGGGTGCTCGATCGTGCTGAACACTACGGCTTTCACGTGCTTCTGCTTCCTGTGTGGGGACAGTTGGTGACAGGCGACAACTGGATGGGTGGCACGTTTGGTATAACGGTGACCGACGAGAACGCCTACGACTTTGGCAAGTGGATTGGCGCGCGGTATGCCTCACGAAAGAACATCGTGTGGTGTTTGGGCGGCGACCGGCAGCCGGTTCACCGCGGTGTTGATTACCGTTCGGTGTGGCGGCGTATGGCAGAGGGCCTTGCCGAGGGCGTCCTCGGCAGCCCGCTGCCCGCTGATGCGCCCCGCGAGGCGTGGCGCCGGTTGCCCCTTGCCTATCATCCAAGTTGTGAAGACCAAAATCACTGCTCGTCTTCTACCTATTGGGGCGATGACGAGCGATGGCTTGCGCTAACCATGCTGCAGTCGGGTCATGGCCCAGGCGTGTGCAGTTGGAAGCTTGTCGAGGCGGAGGATGAACAGCCTGGTTCCGCGCGTCCCGTTTGGGATGGCGAGCCTGCGTATGAGGACATGCCCACGAGTTGGCCGCCGACCGGTCCACGTCACGGGGCATGGATGGTGCGACGCCGAGCGTACTGGTCGGTGCTCGCCGGGGCGTTTGGAGTTACCTATGGACACTGCTCGGTGTGGAGCTCCATTGCCGAGAAGGAACGAAATGATATGTTTCACGTGGATTGGTTTGAAGCGCTCGACGCCGAGGGAGCAAATCAGATGCGCTATCTGCGAGCCTTCCTCGATGAGTCTGGTGTTGTTGGCTCCCTTCCGTGTCCGCATGCCGTGGTTTCGCCTGAGACGGATGATTTGGCTGCGCATGTGCAGGTGAGTTGTGCGGAAGATGGCGCGCGCCTTTTCGCTTACTTGCCCAGCGGCGGCACCGCGTGCCTGCAGATGCCCGAGGGCTGGGTGACAGCATGGTGCTGGTGGTACAGCCCGCGCAACGGTGATATATGCGGTCCCGTGCCGGAGATCGTAGCCGACGGGTGCGCTACTGTGCGTGCCCCGAGCGCGGGAGAAGGCGAGGATTGGTTGCTCATGGCCGATGCGGAGCGCAGCGAGGCGCCAATATATCTCTGCTCGTACGGGGGGCCTGTGGAGGTTGGAAAACTTGATAAAGTGTTCGCGTGGTAAGACTGAATGTGGAGCAACCTTCACAACCTTGGGCAGCCGGCTTGCAATCGCGCAGGCGGGAGCGTAATAACTCTCTTGCGCAAAGGCGCGTCCAGACATTGCGGGGTGGAGCAGTCTGGTAGCTCGCCGGGCTCATAACCCGGAGGTCGTAGGTTTAAATTCTGCCCCCGCGACCAAGAACTTGCAGCTCGTCGGCCTAGCCGGCGAGCTTTTTTGTTATTCCGGGACCGTGTTTTCGGTCCAATTCTCAGCCTCTCAAACAAAATCTCGATCTGTAACATCTAGACCCGATTTGGGCGGCCAGGTGTTACAGATTGAGATGTTGAGTCCCCGCCTGGAGGGTTCGTCTAAATCTGTAACACGAGGGACGGATTTTGCCGAGTTACTGTTACAGATTGAGATTTTACGCCGGGGCGGTTTTGGTTTGTCTCGATCTGTTCCAATGTTCCCTGCGTCTTTATGGGTCTTGCCACGTCGTTCTTCACGTTTATGCTGCAGCAGCCGATCAACTTTGGCCACATCTTTGCGTTTTGGGCCTTTGGAATCGCGCTCGCGGTTTGCTTGATCATGTTGGGAACGCTCGTGTGCTCGGCAATCTTTGGAAAAGAGCGCGCTATTCAGGCGCTTACGCCGCTCGATGTGCTCGGGGCGCAGCAGAACCATAAATAAGAAAACTCGATTATCAGGGGCGGACGCCGTGAAGCACACCGCCCCCCTCCTTGTACGTGTGGCGCCAGGGCCATGCGCTCGAAAGCGTTGCCCAAACGCATGGTTCATCCGCACAAAGCCCATGGTCGCTATGGGCAAACATCGGTGCGCCTGCACATGGCTTTGAGTCTGTTTTCGAGCGAAAGTATGGCTGTCGATACGCATGCAATTCGCATGAAGTCCGGGTTCGTCCAAGAGCCCTATAAAGGAGGATTCGCATGAAACAGTTAGAGACCGACGTCGTTGTCGTTGCCGCGGGTCTGAGTGGCCTTGCCGCAGCGGTCGCTGCAGCCGAGGCAGGCGCTCGCGTCATTGCCCTGGAGAAGGCCCCCATTACCGGTGGCGCCGCCAACATGGGCATGGGGCCTGCCGCCGCTGGCTCTCCGCTTCAGAAGGCCTCGATGATCGAGATCACGCCTGGCGAGCTCTTCCGTCGCCATATGTTCTACACCCATTACCAGGTCGATGCTCGCCTGGTACGCGACTACTACTTTAAGTCGGGCGATACCATCGCATGGCTGCAGGATATGGGCGTGGTGTTTAACTCCGTGCGTCCGGCGTTCCGCGCCCGCGAGCGCACGCGTGCCTATTCCGACGGCGAGTACACCTGGCATGTCGTGCAGCCTGAGGATGGCTCGGAGCCCGGTCCTCGCGCGGCGACCACGATGACCAAGCGCATGACCGAGCGTGCCCAGGACCTGGGTGTCGAGTTTATGTTTGAGTGCCCGGGCACCGGTCTTATCAAGGGCGAGGACGGCGCTATCTGCGGCGTGACCGCCAAGGACAAGGACGGCGAGGAGTACCAGATCTCGTGCAAGTCCGCGATTGTCGCCACGGGCGGTTTTGGCCACAACGCCAAGCTCATCAAGGAGAAGCTCGACTTTGAGTGGGGTAAAGACCTGTTCTCGTTTGCCATTCCGGGCATGGACGGCGACGGCATCAACATGTGCCACGAGGTCGGCGGCGGCCACACCCCGGTGACCATGGAGCTCATGTACCAGATCCCCGACAACATGAACCACTTCTATGTCGAGGGCGCATTCCGTCAGCCGTGCTACTGGTGCAACCGCCTGGGCGAGCGCTTTATGCCGGAGGACGAGATCTTCAACACCACCTTTGTCGGCAACGCCATCAACCATCTTCCCGGCAAGGTCGCCTATGCCATCTTTGATTCCCGTATGCTCAAGCACTGGAAGAAGGATGGTCCGGATATCGTCAGCCACGTTCATCCGCACGACCTGTACGACGGCTTTGAGGAGCAGTGGAACCGCGACCTGGAGGCCGGCTATCCAGCGATCTGCCAGGCCGATACGCTGGAAGAGCTTGCCGAGAAGGCGGGTATCGACGTGGAGGGTCTGCTCGCCAACGTCGACGAGTACAACGAGATGTGCGACAACGGCTGGGACGACATCTTTGAGAAAGAGCGCGAGTTTATGAAGCCGCTCGAGAAGGGCCCCTTCTATTGCTGCAAGCAGTACTGTGGCGCCTACGGCACCCTGGGCGGCGTGCTCATTAACCACAAGATGGAGGTCATGACCGACGACTATGAGGTCATCCCCGGCCTGTACTGCGTTGGCACCGATGCCTGCACCATCTATGGCGACTCCTATAACTACTGCATTCCGGGTAACACCATGGGCTTCTGCCTTAACTCGGGTCGCATCGCCGGTGAAAACGCCGCCGCAGCCCTCTTTGAGGACGCGGGCGACGAGGAGTGGTCGTAACACCGCAGCTATTCGCGCCTGCAGACACCCACGCGTTGGGTGCGGGCGGGGATTTGCCCTACAAGCGAGGCGCTCGGGATCGCTTTGGTCCCGGGCGCCTTTCTGGACAAGAGCGACGTTTTGAGGGGAACGAATGAAGCTAACGATTAATGGAGCCGAGGTCGAGGCACGCGAAGGGCAAAATGTCCTGGAAGCCGCGCTCGATGCCGGTATCTATATTCCGCATCTGTGTAAACATCCCGATCTTGAGGCCGTCGGCGGATGCCGTCTGTGCATGGTCGAGATCGAAGGCCAAGATGAGCCGGTGTGTGCCTGCAAGACGCAGGTTGCCGAGGGAATGGTCGTCAACACGACAGGCGAGCAGGCCGAGCGCGTGCGCAAGCTGGCAATGGAGCTTATCTTGGCCACGCATCCCGCCGATTGCACCGGCTGCCCCAAGTACGGCAAGTGCGAGCTGCAGTCTATGTATCAGTACCTGGGAGTTTCGCCTGCGCGCTGGCGCACCAAGAGCCGTCCGGTCGCCACGGACGAATCGAACCCGCTGATCACCCATATGTTCACCCGCTGCATTCGGTGCGGTCGCTGCGTGCGCGCGTGCCGCGAGCTGCGCGGCGCCGGCGTCTTGGACTACCAGCGCACCGAGGACGGCATTCGCATTGGTACGGACGGCAGCGTGAGTCTGCAAGAGGCCGGATGCCGTTTTTGCGGTGCCTGTATCGAAGTGTGTCCCACGGGCTCGATCGTCGACACGCTCGATATGTTCGATGAGAACAAGTCCTATGCCGACAACGTGGTCCCCTGTCGCTCGGGCTGTCCCGCCCACGTGGATATCCCACGCTACCTGCGTCACATCCGTAACGGCGAGTACACCCGAGCCGCCGCGGTGGTGCGCGAGAAGGTCCCGTTCCCCGAGAGCCTGGGCGACATTTGCGTCCATAGCTGCCAGGATGCCTGCAAGCGCAACGAGCTCAACGGCACGCCGGTTTCGGTTTGCCGTCTTAAGCGCGCCGCGGCCGTGCGCGATGCGGGCGACTGGAAGGCCAACGTGCGCCATGAGCCGCTGAGCGGCAAGAGCGTCGCCGTTGTGGGTGCCGGTCCCGCCGGCTTGACCGCCGCACTCTATTGCGCCGAGAAGGGCCACAAGGTCGTGGTGTTCGAGGCCAACGAGAAGGTCGGCGGCCAGATGCGCTACGGCATTCCGGCGTATCGCCTGCCTGATGCCACGGTCGATGCCGAGGTTGCGACGATTTTTGAGATTGCCCAGGGTGATGACGCCGAGCCGCGCATTGAGCTGCGCTGTGGCGAGCGAATCGCCGAGCCCCAGGCGCTTTTGGAGCAGGGCTTCGATGCCGTGCTGGTTGCGGTGGGCACGCATGACGGAACGGTGCTTCCCATGCCCGGCCACGACCTCGAAGGCGTGCTGCGTAACACCGATTTTCTGAAGGCCGCCCGTATGGGCAGCGCCCCGGACCTGACGGGCAAGCGCGTCGTGGTGCTGGGCGGCGGCAACGTTGCCTACGACTGCGCCCGCACTGCCGTGCGTCTGGGTGCCGCCTCGGTCGATGTCGCCTGCCTTGAGGCCCAAGACGCGATGACCTCGACGCCCGAGGAGCGTGCCGAGGCCGCCGAGGAAGGCGTGGTCCTGCACGATGCCTATGCCTTTACCAGCATTAACGAGACCGAGGACGGTTCGGGCAAGGTCGGTTCCATGACGATCCACAAGATCGAGCGGTTCTACTTTGACGAGAACCACCGCGCCGTCACCGAACTGCTCGACGGCGGCGAGAAGACCATCGATGCCGACTGCGTGATCTTTGCCGTGGGTCAAAAGCCCGAGGGCACGGCCCAGATGGGCCTTGAGCTTACGCGCGGCCCGTATATCGTGGCCGATACCGAAGGCAAGACGAGCGTTGAAGGCATCTGGTCGGCGGGCGACTGCGTGACGGGTACCAAATCGGTGATCGCGGCAATCGCCGCAGGTCGCACGTGCGCCTCGGCCATCGACCGCGCTTTGGGTGGCGATGGCAACATCGACGAGGAGCTGACCGAGCATGATGCTCCCGAGCAGTGGATTGGGCGTGTCCCCGAGGGCTTCTACGACGATGCCGTGCAACCCGAGTTTGTCGATGCCCAGACGCGTAAGGATAACTTCGATACGTTTGAGTGCCCCTATACCGACCATGAGGCTACGTGCGAGGCGAGCCGCTGCTTGCAGTGCGATTTGCGCCTAACGATCAGTACGCCGCGCCTGTGGAACGAATACTAGGAAAGGAGCGATAACCCATGACGATCATCAACTTTATGCCTGCGCATAAGCAGGCCCCCGTCGCGCTCTGGCTCCTTAAGAAGGACGTGGCGGCCGCTGCGGAAAAAATTGCAGGGGCCGGTGCCCAGGCGGTTTTGGTGCCGGCAGGCGATGAGGTCTCTGCCGCACTCGCGGATGCGTTGGGCGAGTCCTGCCGCGTGATCGAGTGCGACCCGAGCCTGGGCTTTGTCTATGCCAACGGTTCGGCCGCGGCCAAGATGCTCGACGGCGAAAAGCCTCTCCCATCTTGCTGCGAGGGCGATGGCGCCGACCGCTGCCTGAGCGGATCAGAGTTACTTGCCGCCGAAGGCAAGCGCTGGGTGTGGATTGACGGGGCCGAGGAGCCCGTTGAGGTCGACCGTGTCGTGAGTGCGGAATCCCTGGTTGCCGCGGCGGGCGCCGACGACGCTAAAGCGGTGGGGATTGGCTATCCCAGCGGTCTGCTGCTGAGGCCCGATGACACCTCAAAGATTGAGCTATGCAGCGACTACGTGCGCGTCTACACCGCCAAAAACTGCATGGCAAAGGCGCTTTTGGACATTTGCACGCTCTATCGTCACGAGAGCTGCGGACGCTGTGTCTTTGGCTACGAGGGCTCGCATCAGATTGCAACGATTCTTGCCGATACCTGCCGCAAGAAGGGCAAGCCGGGCGACTTGGCGCTCCTTCGCGACCTTTGCCCCGTGATGCAGGCGCAGTGTCTGTGCGAGCAAGGCCGCGTGCTGGCGCGCACGGTGCAGTCGTTCCTCGACCTGTTCGAGGGCGAGATCATGCAGCACACCACCAAGAAGGTCTGTGCTGCCGGGGAATGCCAGGCATTCTTGACCTTCCATATCTTGGCCTCTAAATGCCAGGCCTGCAACAAGTGCGTCGATTCGGACGTTTGCGAGGAGGACGCGATCTTGGGAAGGCCGCGCTTTATCCATGTGATCGACCAAAAGGCCTGCAGCCAATGCGGTGCCTGCCTGGACATTTGCGACAACGGCGCGATCGTCACGGCTGGGGCCGTCAAGCCCAAGTGCCCGCCCAAACCCATTCCCTTTAAGCGCAAATAAGAGCGCCGACCCCTTTCGTTTTGTCCCTTGTAGGCATGCGGGAGGGGCCTTTGTTTATCTGCACGAGGTATTCCGCAAATACCGAGCGGGCCTTGGTTGCCTGGACGGTGCGCATGTTTTGCGTCTGCCGTACGCTTTTCGCGAAGTACACACGGGCAGAATCCGTGTCCAAAATGCTCTGGAGAGGAGCGACCATGTCGTTTAAAGTGATGGCGATTTGTGCCGGCAGGCACGGTGGCAACGGCGAGGCTTTGGCCAAAGAGGCCCTTTGCGCGGTGCGCGAGGCTGGCGGCGAGGTCGAGCTGATCAATTTGTTTGACTATAACATCTTGCCCTGCACCGGTTGCGAGGGCTGCACCATGCAGATGGGAAAGATGGGCGCCGGCCTGCAAAAGGAATATCACGGCTGCGTCCTTAAAAACAAAGACGATGTAGATGCGATTATTCGCGAGCTGCAAACCTGCCAGGGCGTGATCTTCTCGGTCCCGACCTATGACCTTACGCCTAGTTCGGTGTACACCCGCTTTGCCCAGCGCTTCTTGGCATACGAGCTTTCGTTCTTGCTTGCCATCGGTGCCGTAAAGGAGAATCCGCATACCGTTGCCGGCCTTATTTCCGTCGGCGGCTCCATGCACGATTGGCAGTCCCTGGCACTGGAGAGCCTGCAGGCGACTATGTTTACCATGTCGATGACTGTCGTCGATCGCTATATGGCGCAGCGCGACGGCCGCCCGGGCAATGCTTTTGTGTGGGGAGACGACGTGGAGTGGGGCGGACAGATCGCCCGCGCCCACAAGATGGGCGAGAACATCGTCAAGGCCATTCGCACGCCTGTTGACGAGCGCTGCTGGCTGGGCGATCCGGATGACGGCGTGTGTCCCAACTGCCACAGCTCCCTGGTGTACCCCGGCGACAAGCATTGGGATGGGGTCGAGTTTCCCTGGGAGTGTGCGGTCTGCGGCGCGGGCGGCGATATCGTAACCGACGAGCGCACCGGTCGCCCCAAGCTCAAGATTGCCGAGAACGGCCTGATTCGCGACCGCAACGACGACCACGCGCGCGCCGAGCACCTCAACGAGATCAACAAGACCCGCGACGAGTTCTTCGCCCATATGGACGAAGTAAAGCCGCTCATGGAAAAGTACGCCAAGATGACGTTCCCCACGCTGGAGATTAAGCGCGACTAGTTTTGCCCAAGCCCCGCCCGGCCTACTTGCGGCAGTGCAGGTCGGCGCTGGTGCGGGGCTTAATCCTCGGCTCAAGAAAGCCAAGGTAGATTAGGGTGCGAATCGAGAGGTGGAACAAAAAGAGGTCCTCTCCCGATGCCAAGTCGTTACCGGTGATTTCCTTTATGCGGTTAATGCGATAGAGCAGCGTGTTTTTGTGAAGCGACAAGATCGCGGCGGTGCGCACCGTGTTACAGCTGTGCTGCATAAAGGCAAAGAGCGTCTCGACCAGCTCGGAATCGTGCGACTGGTCATGCTTCCAAAGTGCCCAGATTGCCGGATGGCAGTAGTTTATAAGGTTGATGTGGTCGTTGCAGATGTCGAGCATTTCCATGTAGGTGTATTCGCAATAGCGATACACATGGGTGTCTTCGAGGATTTTGGTAAAGGTCGAGCCGTATCGAATGGCGGCGCGTGCCTGATTGAGGTGCGAACGCACATCGGTTGCCTGGGAAAACTCGTTGCTGATGCCAATGAACAAATTGTTCGTGGCAGCAACGCGGGCAAGGACCGCCTCATCGTTGGCGGGTAGCTGCGTGGAGGGCGGACGGCTTACCAGCGCCACGAGCTCACCTTCGTACATGGTGATAAGGCTATGGTGCAGTAGCGGCTGCAATTGTCCTCGGATGCTCTCCGCCTCGCGCGCCTCGAGCTGGGAATCTTTTTTGAGCAGGCATACAACGTAGAGGGCGGGAAGCGGCGCAAAGCCGACGAGCTGCATTTTGCGTGTGCAGGTGATGGGGTTGGGGATTTCGTCGTCCAGGAGGCGCGAGAGAAAATATGGCCCCTGTTGCGGGCCGCCCAACGAAAGAAAGCCGCCTTTCTGCAGTTCTTGCGCGAGCAGTCGGACAAAGAACTCAAAGACCTCGCGATCGCTATCGCCAAAGGCGTGATTGCGTTCGATCATCATCGCCCGGCCCAGACACGTGCCGTGCACCTTGATCGCATCGGTCATGGTGTTGAGGCGGAACATGTCGTTATAGCGTGTAAGCGGGCCTGTCGAGCGGGCAATCTCCTCGTCTAAGCCGCATTTGATGATGTATCGCACGGCTTCGTCCTGCAGCATGTCACCTTCGGAGAGCTCGGCGCGGGTGATGGCTGCAAAGGGGGAGTTGTCGGCATCGTCGAGCTCAAAGCCGCCGCGGGCGGCATAGCGGTACACGGGATCGACGACGAGCACCGGGTTGTCCATAGCGGCAGAGGCCGTTTGCGTGAGGCTCTTGAGCCCCGCGTCGCTCAAGAGCGCCTCGAGCAGCGCTTGCTTTGCGGTAGACGTATCGGTGGTACTCGGTTGCATGGGTGTCCCTTCTGCCGCGTCTTCGCCGTAGTCGACGCGTGACCAAATTATTATCGCAGGCTGAGCGGTGCCAGGTTGTTTAAAACGGTGAGTGTGGCGGTCGTTTTCTCGAACGGGACGGTGCTGTTGTTGGAGAATGTCTCGATCTGTAACAGTAAGACCCGGTTTTGTCGAGTAACTGTTACAGATCGAGACAAACCGACGGGCCGCCCCGCCCCATCCACCTGCCGCTACCTGCTATCCGCCGATTTCCGTTGTGCTGCTGCACTTCCATGTCATATCCTCTAGACAACTACGCGGCAACATCGCCGCCGCGCCTACAAGAGAGGAATGTCCATGACCGCACCTGCATCCAAGCTGCTCCAGCCCATTACGGTTGGCCCCCTTGAGCTCAAGAACCGCATTATGTTCCCGCCGCTGACCACCGGCTACGAGGAGCGCGACGGTTCCATTGGCGAGCGCAGCCTGGCTTTTTACGAGCGCCTGGCCCGTGGCGGCGTGAGCTACATCGTCATCGGCGACGTCGCTCCCGTCATGACCGCGAGCCCCACGCCCAAGCTGGCGACCGACGCCCAGATCCCCACGTTTAAGGCGCTGGCCGACGCCGTCCACAAGCACGGCGCCAAGGTCGCGCTGCAGCTGTTCCACCCCGAGTACGACGTGCCCGGCGTCGGCCGCATGGTCATGGGCTCCATGGCTGCCGCCAAGGCCGCGCAGGAGGCCAAGGCCGCCGGCGACGAGGAGACCTTTGCCGCCAAGATGGCCGAGTCCAACGAGATCCGCAATCAGGCATACGCCAAGCTGCACCACGACATGCAGCACTTTGTGAACGAGGCGAGCGTAGAGCAGCTCACCCAGATTAAGGAGGCCATCGCCGCCTCGGCCGCCCGTGCGCAGCAGGCCGGCATCGACGCCATCGAGGTCCACGGCGACCGCCTGGTGGGTTCGTTGTGCTCGGCTATCCTCAACCAGCGCACCGACGAGTACGGCGGCTCGTTCGAGAACCGCGTTCGCTACGCGCTCGAGGTCGTCGCTGCCATTAAGGAAGCCGCGCCGCAGCTGATGGTGGAGTACAAGCTCCCCGTGATTATGGAGAACCCCGACGGCACGCCGCGCGGCAAGGGCGGCCTGCAGCCCGACGAGGCCTGCGAGTTTGCCAAGCTGCTCGAGGGTGCGGGCATCGACATGATCCAGGTCGCACAGGCCAACCACACCGGCAACATGGGCGACACCATTCCGCCCATGGGTGCCATGCCCTACAACTGGACGCTGCCCGTGGCCGAGCGCGTCAAGGCCCTGGTCTCCGTGCCGGTGGCAACCGTCGGCCGTGTTGTCTCGGTCGAGGCCGGCGAGAAGATTCTTGAGGATGGCGCGGCCGACATTATCGCCTATGGCCGCTCGCTCATGTGCGACCCCGACATTGCGCTGAAGGCCGCGACCGGCGAGCCCATCCGCGAGTGCCTCAACTGCAACAAGGGCTGCGTCGACGCGATTCAAAACCGCAAGTACATCTCGTGCGTGCTCAACGCCGAGAACGGCGACGAGGCGACCATCGCCATTAAGCCGGGCGAGGGCGACAAGAAGATCGCCGTGGTGGGCGGCGGTATTGCCGGCCTGGAGGCCGCACGCGTGGCGGCCAAGCGCGGCTACGACGTGACCGTCTATGAGGCGAGCGATCACTTGGGCGGCCAGATTGTGCTGGCGGCCGCGCCTCCGCGCAAGGATGAGATTATGCGCTCGGTCGAGTATTACGAGAAGATTCTGCCCGGCCTGGGCGTGAAGGTCGAGCTCAACCATGCCGCTAGCCCCGCGGATCTCAACGCCGCCGACGCCGCGATTGTGGCTGTGGGCGCGCACGACGTGGTCATCCCCGTTCCGGGTGCCGACTCGGACAAGGTCGTCTCGAGCTGGGACGTGCTGGCCGGCAAGGTGGAGCTCAGCGGGCGCGTCGCCGTCATTGGCGGTGGCCTGGTGGGCACCGAGACTGCCGAGTACCTGCTGCAGCACGGCTGCGAGGTGGCGATTGTCGAGATGCTCGACAAGATTGCCGCGGGCGAGTCCGAGACCATTCTGCCGCTGATCATGAGCGACTTCGCCGCCCACAACGTGGAACAGCACGTTAAGACCCGCCTGACCGCCATTACCGACGAGGGCGTGGAGGCCGTGCACACCACCGAGGACGGCCCCGAGGAGCCGGTGAAGATCGCCTGCGATTACGTGGTGATGGCCGTGGGATCCAAGGCCAACGCGTTTGACCTGGATGGCGTGACGGTGCCCGTGACCTGCGTGGGCGACTGCTCGGGCGAGCGCACCGCCGACATTGCGAGCGCCATTCGCACGGCGTATCACGCGGCCAACGAGCTGTAGTTGAACATCGCAGCCGGGCGGGGCGGTAGCACGGATCCGCCTCGCCCGGCTGTGTCCCGTCGGGTGTCAACCGGTGCGGGGCCTGCAAGCGCAGCAGGCCCCGCCCTTTTTGTTTTGCTCCGGTGGATGGCAATGCGCGGTAATCATGAGGAGTAAGGACGTCTACTGCCTTGCCGATTACTCAAAATTATTGGGGGAGGGGTTAATAATCATATCCGCTATAGCAAAGGACATAAAGAGGTGTCAATTTTGTTGACAGGCGAATGACGATTGGCTGCGAGTCAGCTACCAGCGTAAATAATCGATAAAGAAATGTCGTAAATTGGTGCCAAATGCCCAGATAACGCCGCGTCTATTTTAATTAACTGCTTTGAGCAAACAGTAAAATGCTACTATCTAACTTGCACGTAAGAAAGCAGATTAACGGTTAAGGCTAAGAAGTGGCAGGTATGTCGGAAGCAACTAGGACTCGCACGCATGCGCCCGAGGTTAGGCAGCGCGCCGTCGAGATCCTCCAAGAGGGGGTCGGTCATCGCGCCCTCGCCGCGGAGCTTGGCATTCCCCAGGCCACGGCTCGTCAGTGGGCCCGCGCGTATGCCGTAGGCGGTGCCGACGCCGTTCTCAACGCCGGTTCGCATCATCACACCTATTCGTACGAAGTTAAGCTCGCCGTGGTCAAGGACCGCTTGGAAAACGGCTTAACGGTTCGCGAGCCATGATCAAGCACAAGATTCCCAGCGAGTCTTCGGTCAAGGCTTGGTGCCGCCAGTATCGCGAGAGCGGTGAGTCCGCGCTGGTTGATAAGCCGCGCGGTCGCAAGCCGCGCGTTAAAAAGGCGGAATAGCGAACGGGATGGTGCGCCCACAGGGGCGCATTTTTCTTGCCGCGCCAACTTTTTGGACCGTCGTGAGCCTACTGGAACATCCTCCAAAGTGGTTAATAAACCGCGCGCAGTGGCCCGTGCGCCCGCCGCCGCGATAGGGGGAGCGTCGCCTCTCTGCTCCAAAGCGGACAGACTCGTTACCCCGTACGCCTAAAACTCCCCAGTTGACCGAAAACCCGCCGCCGCTACTCCTCAACTGAGCTATAACGTTAAACAATTGCAGCGTTTTTGCATGGGGGAGTGATGGTATGACGCTACTGTATTTCCTTACCCTGTTTCCGCTGGTACCGGCGCTGGGCATGCTGCTCGCGCGCGGTGACCGCGCCCGCGATGCGGTAGGGCTTGTAGGCTCCGGCATTATTATGGCGGTGACGGTTGTAGTCGCCGTCATGTTTTTTGGCACGGGCCCGCAGAGCTTCGAGGTTGCCCCCGGCACCTCGCATGTGCTCTCGATCATCAGCTCCGTCATCGACGTGATCCTGTGCGCCGTCATCCTGTACAACGCGCGTAAATATAAGAGCACGCTCACCACGGTGCTCGGCGTGGTGCAGCTGGTGGGCTCGCTCACCTTTGCAGCTATGACGCTGCCCGCGACCGAAGCCGTCACGGCAACGCCACTCTACCTTGACTACATGAGCGTGATCATGGTGCTTGCCGTCGGCATTGTCGGCAGCCTTATCTGCGTGTACGCCCTGGGCTACATGAAGGACTTCCAGGCCCACGACGAGCACGAGGCAGCGCTGCGCGGGCAGACGGCGCCTGACCGACGCCCGCAGTTCCTGGCGCTTATGTTCCTGTTCCTCTCGGCCATGTTCGTCATCGTGACAAGCGACAACCTTGAGTGGCTGTTCTGTGGCTGGGAAATCACCACCGTGTGCTCGTTCCTCATGATTGGCTACACGCGCACGCCCGAGGCCATAAAAAACGCTTTCACCCAGATCATCCTCAACATGCTGGGCGGCATCGCGTTTTTGGCCGGGCTCATGTACCTGCACGTTAACGGCATGCCGCTGACCATCTCGGGCATGATCGAGCTTTCCGGCGCCGGAACCGCGCAATCCGCGCTGCTGGTGATGCCGGTCGTTCTGCTGTCGCTCGCCGCACTCACCAAGGCCGCGCAGATGCCGTTCCACACTTGGCTATTGGGTGCCATGGTTGCCCCCACGCCCACGAGCGCCCTGCTGCACTCGTCAACCATGGTCAAAGCCGGCGTGTTCCTGATGGTCAAGCTCAGCCCGCTCTATGCCATCTATCCCGTGACTGGCTTTATGGTCACGAGTGTGGGTGCCATCACGTTTTTGCTCGCTGCCCTCATGGCCATCTCGCAGAGCAACGCCAAACGCGTGCTTGCGTACTCCACCATTTCCAACTTGGGCCTTATCAGCGCCTGCCTGGGTGTCGGCGCGCCAGAGGCCGTGTGGGCCGCGATCTTCCTGATCCTGTTCCATACGGTGGCAAAGTCGCTGCTGTTCCTGTGCGTGGGCACGGCCGAGCATCATATCGGCAGCCGCAATATCGAGGACATGGACGGTATGTTCAGCCGCATGCCGCACCTTACGCGCCTGATGATGCTGGGCATTATGGGCATGTTCGTGGCACCGTTTGGCATGCTCGTGTCCAAGTGGGGCGCCCTGGTGGCGTTTGCCCAGACCGGCAACGTGCTCATGATCATGGTGCTTGCCTTTGGCTCGGCCGCGACGTTCTTCTTCTGGGGCAAGTGGCTTGCCAAGCTTTCGGGCGTCGACCCCACGGCTCAAAACGTTGAGGTCAATGTCCATAAGACCGAATGGATGGCCCTCAACACCATCGCCGCGCTGCTGATTCTGTGCTGCGTGGCGTTCCCGGTTATCTCGAGCGGTCTGGTGTCGCCTTACTTGGCCATGGTGTTTGGCCGCGTGCCGTACGTTATTGGCAAGGATGCCATGTATCTGATGGTGGTTATCGTGGCTTTTATCGCCGTGGTGCTGCTGACTTCATTCCGCGTGAGCAACAAACCGCACGTAAACGTATATCTTTCGGGTGTGGGAACCGACAAATATCGCCATTTCCGCGGCTCGATGGGATGCGAGGTGAAGGCCGAAAAGCGCAATTGGTACTCGGTGGACGCCCTTGGCGAGAAGCGTATTGGTCCCGCGGGTAGCGTCGTGTGCTGCAGCATTATCTTGTTTGCGCTGCTGTGTTGCGCGTGGATTGGGCCCGAGAGACTTGCCATGGGCGCGCCCTCGGTGTTGCGCGGCAAGTACTTTGAAGGTTCGGGTGTCGTGGGCATCTTTATTGGTACCGTGGCGTTTGCCCTGCTAGCGCCGCTTGTGGGCGGCCTGATCGACGGTATCGACCGCAAACTTTCGGCCCGCATGCAGGGCCGCGTGGGCCCGCGTCTGCTGCAGCCCTTCTACGACGTTGCCAAGCTGCTGCGCAAGGCCCCTGCCAGCGTAAACACCATGGACGATACCTATATGGCATGTGCGCTCATCTTTACCGTGGTAGGCGGCGGCATCTTTGTGTCGGGTTCTAACACGCTGCTGTGCGCTTTTATGGTGACGCTCGCCGCGATCTTTGTGGTGTTGGCGTCCGCCTCGACGCAAAGCCCGTTTGCCCAGGTTGGCGCCGACCGCGAGCTGCTGCAGGTCATGAGTTACGAGCCCGCCGTTCTGCTGATGAGCGTGGGCCTGTACCTTGCCACCGACAGCTTCGATTCCATCGCCGTGACGGGGCAGTCGGCCCCCATCATCGCGTACAGCGCGCCCATCTTCCTCGCACTGCTCGCGGTGCTTACCATCAAGCTGCGCAAGTCGCCGTTCGATCTTTCGTACTCGCATCACGCGCATCAGGAGATTGTCCAGGGCGTCGCCACCGAGATGAGCGGCGGCACGCTGGCCAAGATGACCCTTATGCACTGGTGCGAGACCGTGCTGTTTTTGATGTGGGTGGGCATGTTCTTTGTCTGGGACAACCCCGTGAGCTGGGTGGTCGCCCTGGTCGTGATGGCTGCGACGTACTTTGTCGAGGTGCTGATCGACAACACCTTCGCCCGCAGCACCTGGCGCAGCTGCTTTAAGCTCGGCTGGGGCGTGGCGCTGGTGTTTGGCCTGCTCAACCTTATGCCCATCCTCGTCGACGTGTTTATTTAGGAGGTGGCATCCATGGATCATAAAATGTCGCGCTCGCCGTGGGTTATTCATTACGACGGCTCGAGCTGCAACGGATGCGATATCGAGGTGCTGGCCTCGCTCACGCCGCTGTTCGATGCGGAGCGCTTTGGCGTGGTCAATACCGGCAACCCCAAGCATGCGGACATCTTTTTGGTGACGGGCTCGGTCAACGCTCAGAACTTGCCTGTCGTGCGCCAGATTTACAACCAGATGCTCGAGCCCAAGTGCGTGGTGGCCTGCGGTATCTGCGCGTGCTCGGGCGGCGTGTTCCGCGATGCCTACAACGTGATCGGCGGCGTGGACCGCGCGATTCCCGTGGACGTGTACGCGCCCGGATGCGCCATTCGCCCCGAGACCGTGATCGATGCCATCGTGGAGGCGTGCGGCATCTTGGACCAGAAGGAGGCCGTGATGCGCGCCGGCGGCGATCCGCTTACCGTGGGCGGTGCCGCTACCTGGGACGGTGGCGTTGAGCTGGGCGAGGACGGGTTTGTGGCTGCGGGGGCCGGGACTGACGGTGCCGGTGACGCGCCTGCCGGGAAGCCCGCCGCACCCGCTGCTGGCGACGCACCTGCTGAGACGCCCGTCGCTGCAAAGGAGGCCGAGTAATGCAAAAGGCTATCTATACCACCGTTGGGCTCGACGAGCTTCTGTCGCATGTCCAGGCGCTCAAGGGCGCCGGTGCCCGCTTTGTGCAGATGCACGCCGAGCGCTGTGTGGACGACGGATCGTATCGCCTGGTCTATACGTTTATCAACGTTCGTGCTGCTCAGGAGCATATTGCGCAGGACGGCAGCTATGCGATCGAGAACCTGGTGGTTGAGGGAATTGATCAGTACCAGGAGATTCCGTCCATCAGCTCGTACTATCCGGCGGTATTCCCGTTTGAAAACGAAGCGCACGACCTATTCGGTCTTGCCATCACCGATATGCAGATCGACTTTAAGGGCTTTTTCTACCAGGTCTCGACTGCCGAGCCCATGAGCGTTATCACGCCCGAGGTGAAGGCTGCGCGAGAGAAAGCCATGAAGGTCCGTGCCGCTGCCGAGGCCAAGGCGCGCAAGGCCGCGGCCGAGAAGGCCGCCGCTGCTGCGGCTGCTGCAGGGGAGGGCGCCGCGGGCGCTGGTGATGCCGCGGGCGCCGCCGTCGCTCGGCCCGCTGCGGCTGCCGGCTCCGATGCTCAGCATGACGAGGCCGCGGCCAAGGCCGCACTTAAAGCCGCCGAGATGGAGGCAAAGCTCGCCGCCATGGATCCCGAGAAAGCGGCCAAGGTCCGCGCAGCGCTTGCCGCCAAGGTCGTCCGCGACAAGCAGAAAAAGGAGGCGTAAGGTCCATGGCACATCGCTCCGTTATTCCGTTTGGCCCGCAGCACCCGGTGCTGCCCGAGCCGCTTCATCTGGACCTGGTGATCGAGGACGACCGCGTTCTCGAGGCAATTCCGCAGATCGGCTTTGTGCACCGCGGACTCGAGAAGCTCACCGAAAAGCGCGACATGCATCAGTTTGGCTACATCGCCGAGCGCATCTGCGGCATCTGCGCCGTGGGCCACAGTTACGGCTATGCCAGCGCCTGCGAGCGCATGCTCGGCATCGAGGTGCCCGGGCGCGTGCAGTATATCCGCACCATTTTGCACGAGCTTTCGCGCATTCACTCGCACCTGCTGTGGCTGGGCCTGCTCGCCGATGCCTTTGGCTTTGAGGCGCTGTTCTATCGTTCGTGGACCCTGCGCGAGCAGATTCTCAAGATCTTTGAGAGCACGTGCGGCGGCCGCGTGATTCTGTCGATCAATGAGATCGGCGGCCTTAAGCACGATATCGAGGACTCCGAGCTGGCGGGTATTGTCCAGACGCTCGATGCCATGCGTCCCGACTACGAGGCCCTGGTGCATACGTTTTTGGACGACGACAGCTGCGGCGAGCGCCTGCACGGCGTGGGCGTGATCAGCAAGAAGGACGCGCTGGATCTGTCGATGGTCGGCCCGTTCGGGCGCGCCTCGGGCGTGGACTATGACGTGCGCATGTTTGGCGACGGCGCCTATGCGGATCTGGCTGCGTTTGAGCCAATTGTCGCTACCGATGGCGACTGCTATGCCCGCTGCCAGGTGCGTTGCGCCGAGGTCACGCAGGCTATGGACATCATCAAGGAGCTTGTGGGCAAGATTCCGCACGACGGTATCGGTGGGCGTACCAAGCTCACGCCGGCCGACGGCGCGCGCGGCGAGGTTGTGATTGAGCAGCCGCGTGGCGAGGCGTATTACTATGTGCGCGGCAACGGCACCAAGAACCTGGACCGTTTCCGCGTGCGCACGCCGACGTCGCAAAACCTGGCGGGTCTGACGCATGCGCTGCAGGGCGTGCTCATTGCCAACGTGCCCATGATTATCCTGACCATCGACCCCTGCATTAGCTGCACGGAAAGGTAGGCGCGGCATGAGTTTGCTGACATTTGCCAAGACGGCCTTGGGCTCTATGGTCAAGCAGCCGGTTACGGTGTGCTATCCGCAGGAGGGGCTGACGGCACCCGAGCGCTTGCGCGGGCATATCGTCAATGACATGGATGTGTGCATCTGCTGCGGCATGTGCGCGCGTCGCTGCCCGGCGGGCGCGCTTTCGGTCGATCGCAAGGGCGGCACCTGGTCGATTGACCCGTACGCCTGCGTGGTGTGCGGCGAGTGCATCGAAAGCTGCCCCAAGCACTGCCTGACTATGGACACCGCGCGCACTCCAGTCGCGGCGGACAAGACCCCCACGGTAGAAACCAAGCCGGAATAGTGCTGGAATAGAGCTGGAATAGGGGCCGGTGGGGCAAGAATGCCCCACCGGCCCCGCGCTTAAACGCGCGGTGGAGCCGTCGCGAACAAAACTATGCCGGATTACTACGATAAATCGCCTACCCCCAACCACACCGCATTTGGCAAAATCAAAACCGCAGGTAGGCGGCTTGCGGTTTTGCGAAAAAGTCACGCGTGGTTGGAGACCTCATTTTTATCGTAGTAAACCGGCATAGTTTTGAAATACCACCATATCCGTAGCATCCCTTGATCTCCCGTGGACAGAGGGAAACGGATTATTTTGGCCTTGCGAGGGCTGCCGCGTGACCCGTCTACCACGAAATGGGCCCATCTACTACGTTTAGGCCGCTACCCTCAACCATGGCAAGTAATGTGAAATAAAAACCGCAGGTAAAACGCCTGCGATTTTTCATGAAACGCGGGTATGGTCGGGGGTATCGGGTCAAACGTAGTAGATGGGCCAGTTTTGTGGCGAGCGCCACCAATTGATTCCCCGGGGACGGAGGAAAACGGGTCATTTTGGCCTGATGGCTCCGAGTCGCACCCGTTTTCCTGCGAAAACGCCGTGTCTCAACTTTGGTGAGACATTTGTCTCACGCCCAAAACAGAATCTGGAACATGTGTCACCTGCCCAAATTGTGTCTCATTTCGTAACTTTAGGCTGTTGCAAGGTCTGAGACCGCGAGAAGGGAGACGCGATGAGTAAGTACACGAGGGGTCTCTTGGCGGTGATACTTGCCGTAGTGCTTGTGTTGCCGGCTGCAGCATTTGCCATGCTGCCCGAGGCCAACGCCAGGTCCAGCACAGGAATGGACGGACCGGCCATGACCGGAAAAACGGTCGTCGACCGCGATACCAGCAACTACTGGAAGTTCTGGGCCGGCGGCTATGACGGCAAGGAAGTAACAACTCAAAACGTCGGCCGAATCTGGACTGATAAGACGGTCAAGGCAGTCGAGAACGGGGATTCTGATTTCCTGACCACGCTGTCTGCTATCTCTTCGACATCCGATACGACGGTCTCCGGCAAGCCGCTCGACATCGTGCTGGTGTTGGATGCTTCTGGCTCGATGAAGGATGACATGAGCGGAAACGACGGAACCAAGCGTATTGATGCGCTGAAGAAGGCCGCCAATAGCTTTATTGACACCATCGCCACGCAAAACCAAGGTATTGCAGATGAGTCCAAGCAGCACAAGGTCGCCATCGTTAAGTTCGCGGGCACAAAGTCCACTGATGTCGGCAACGGTAAGGATAGATACGGCTACAACTATTCGCAGACCATGAAGAAGCTGACGCTCTGCAAGGGCGAGGACGCGGAGAGCCTTAAGAGTACGATCGACTCCATCAGTCCCGCTGGCGCCACGCGAGCCGATTACGGCTTACAACTGGCTGAGGGCATTTCGTCTGATCGCGCCGACGCCAAGAAGGTCGTCGTCTTCTTCACCGATGGCTCGCCCACGAGTTGGGACGAATTCGAGAACGAGGTTGCCAATGACGCTATCAACAGCGCCAAGAAGATCAAGGATAAAGGTGCCGACATTTATACGATCGGTATCTTTAGCGGCGTAAACCCCAGTGCCATCCCCACGGCTGATGGCACAAGCAAAGAGAATAAGTTCATGCATGCCGTGTCGAGCAACTATCCTGCCGCCTCATCCAGCATTTCTGTCTGGGACGAATGGACCATCAACTTTGGTGCGCGCGCAGAAAACGCCAATTACTACAAGTCGGCAACCAGCGCTTCTGAGCTCGAGAAAATCTTCGAAGAGATCTCGGGAAGCATTATCCAAGCCGGTTACCCGACCGAAGTTCACGGCGGTTATGGCGAGCATAAGTCTGGCTATATTACGTTTACTGACGAGCTGGGCGACTTTATGCAGGTCGACAACTTTACGTCTGTCGTGTACAACGGCGAGACGTTTACTGGCCCGGCAATGAAGGCCGAGGGCAATGTCGATACCTATACATTTACTGGTGCCGCCGCGAACTTGGTTATCACCGTTCAGCATGCCGGAAAGGGCGAGCCCCAGACCGGCGATATCGTAACGGTCAAGATTCCCGCGTCGCTGATTCCGCTGCGCCACTTTAAGATTACCGATGGCGTTCTTACGGTCGACGATACTGAGCCCATCCAGGTGAACTACACCTCGAGTGTTAAGAAAGACGCGCTCGATAACCTGTTTACACCCGAGCAGGTAGTGGGGCTTAAGGACTACATCAAGAGCAATACGATCACCGCGGAGAACGGCTCCAAGACTGTTAACTTCTACGCGAACAAGTGGAATGGCGGTACGCTGGGCGATACGATTGCGAACTTTGAGCCCGCCGATTCCAACCGTTATTACTATTTCCAGAAGCAGACTCCCATTTATGTGGATAAGAACTGCACAACGCCTGCGACGGGCTCGCTGGCTGCCGAGGGCATCTATTACTACAAGGATGAGTTCGAGGCGCTGGGTGCAGGCGGTAAGGCCGAATCCCGTACCGCTGTTATCAAGTTTAAAGGCGGAGACGCCGCGAGCTCTGAGGACGCCTTCGTGCGCGACGCGAACGGAAACCTGTCGTTTAGCAAGGGAACCGCGCGCCTGGCCTTTATTGACGAATTGCATACCACCAAGGAGCGTGTGGGCGGTGACAACCCCACCCGCACCGCGGCCGACGTGCTCAACCCCAAGTGGAACAACAACGCCACGGAGGTTGACGTTCACCTGGGCAATAACGGCAAGATCAGCTTTGATATGACGCCGGCAACGGTGGATACCAAGACGAGCTTTGGCCTGACCAAGGTGCTTGAGGGTCGCGATTGGACGGATACGGACGAGTTTAAGTTTGAGCTCTCCGCGACGTCCGAGAATGACGCCCCGATGCCCGCACCCGCGACCGCGATCGTGCACAAGGCTGACCTAGACAAGGGCAAGGCAGCTATCGACTTCGGCGAGATCACCTACAACAAGCCGGGCGAGTACACCTATGAGGTCCGCGAGGTCAAGGGCGGCGCCGGTGGCATCACCTACAGCGAGAACGTTGCCACGTTCAAGGTGACCGTGGCGGTTAAGGCCACGGGTGGGCTTAAGGCTGATGTTGAAAAGATCTCGGGCGAGACCGAGTTCAAGAACACCTATAGCGTGAAGCCTGTCGAGGACCAGATCACCGCGACCAGGGTCCTGACCGGGCGCGACCTCAGGGACGGCGAGTTCTCCTTCGAGCTCGTCGAGGGTAACGATGTCGTCGTCACCGGCAAGAACGATGCCGACGGCAAGATCGTCATGGACAAAATCACTTACGATAAGCCCGGCACTCACACCTACACGCTGCGCGAGAAGCTCCCCAACGAGGCGGGGCTGAGCAACGGGATCACGTACGATAAGACGAGCTACACCATCAAGACGAGCGTCATCGACAACGGCGACGGCACGCTTAAGGTGACCCATGCGCTCGAGGGCACCGAGCCGGCACGCTTTGAGAACAAGTACAACACTGCCCCGAACGAGTCGAGCGTCACCGACCAGATCATCGCGACCAAGTCCCTGACCGGCCGCGATCTCAAGGCCGGCGAGTTCTCCTTCGAGCTGGTCGAGGGCGAGGGCGCCAAGGTCGTCGCCACCGGCACCAACGATGCCGACGGCAACATCAAGATGAGCACCGTGAAGTACGACAAGGCCGGAACGCACACCTACACACTGCGCGAGGTCAAGGGCGACGCCGACAACGGCATTACCTACAGCACCGCTGAGTACGCCATCGTGACTACCGTCACCGACGATGGCAATGGCAAGCTTACGGTTGAGCACAAACTGCAGGGCGTCGAGGAAGCGATCTTCGAGAACGCCTACAGCGCGACTCCCGTGAACTCCAGTGTCACCGATCAGATCACCGCGACCAAGTCCCTGACCGGGCGCGACATGATCGCCGGTGAGTTCTCCTTCGAGCTCGTCGAGGACGCCAAGGTCGTCGCCACCGGCAAGAACGGCGCCGACGGCAAGATCGTCATGGACAAAATCACCTACGATAAGCCCGGCGAGCATACCTATATCCTGCGTGAGGCCAAGGGCACCGAAGGCAACGGTATCACCTACGACGACAAGACCTACACCATCGAGACGACCGTCACCGACAACGGTAAGGGCGAGCTCGTGGTAAAGCATGAGCTGAAGGGCGTCGATGAGGCGAAATTCAACAACAGCTACAAGCCGAATCCTGACGAGTTCAGCGTCACCGATCAGATCACCGCGACCAAGTCCCTGACCGGGCGCGACCTCGAGGACGGCGAGTTCTCCTTCCAGCTCGTCGAGGGCGAGGGCGAGGACGCCAAGGTCGTCGCCACCGGCAAGAACGATGCCGACGGCAACATCAAGATGGGCGCCGTGAAGTACGACAAACCCGGTACCCACACCTACACGCTGCGTGAGGTCAACGGCGGAACCACCAGCAAGGGCATCACCTACGATGGCAAGACCTATACCATCGTGACCACCATTGCCGACAAGGGCGATGGCACGCTCGAGGCAAAGCACGAGCTGAAGGATGCCGAGGACGCGAAGAGCATTAAGTTCGAGAACGCCTACAGCGTGACCCCGCTCGAGACCGAGATTGACTTTGGCCTGAGCAAGGCTATCGACGGCCGCGACTGGATGGAAACCGACGAGTTTAGCTTTACCATCACCGCCGCCGAGGGCACCGACGCCCCGCTGCCCAATCCCACGACCGTAACCGTGGACGGGAACGATGCGAACGCCGACGGCATCGCCGCCATCAAGTTCGGCAAGATCCGCTATACGGCTGCTGGAATTTACAAGTACGAGATCCGCGAGAACACGGGCAACGCGGCTGGCATGAAGTATGACGACCATGTCGCGACCGCCGAAGTGACCGTGACCGAGGACGGCGAGGGCAACCTGACCGCCAACGTTACCAAGAAGGAAAACGGACGCTTTACCAATACGTACCGCTCTGAGCTCGATTACGCCGCGGCCGGCGGTCTCAAGCTCAGCAAGACCCTCTCCGGACGTCCCATGACCGAGGGCCAGTTCACCTTTACCGTGACGCCCGCCGACGAGGCTTCGGCCAACGCGCTCGGCTTGCATGAGGGTGCCAACGGCTTCCAGTCCCCTGCAGTGGCAGAGGGAACCGTCGGCCTGATTGACATTCTGGCCGGCAAGAAGGTCAAATTTACGCAGGCTGACGCCGGCAAGACCTTCACATGCACCGTGGCCGAGAAGAACGACGGCCAGCCGGGTTACACCTACGACGATGCTGTCCGCACCGTGACGATCGCCATCGCCGACGATACCGCCGGTACGCTCACCGCCACGACGACTGTCTCCGGCGGTTCCGAGGGCACGCTGGTGACCGAGTACAAGACCGGCGCGGCTGCGGTCGAGAGCGCCGTGGTCCCGTTCGTCAACAGCTATAGCGCTACGACCAACACGCCTGGTGGCACCGCTGCTCAGGTCGTTGCCGCCAAGACCCTGACCGGTCGCCCGATGGTCGACGGCGAGTTCTGGTTCGGTATCGCCTATCAGGGTGAACTTGTGGGTTATGAAAATCTCAAGCCCAATATCGGCGGGCACGTGAGCTTTGATGCGCTGCACTACGACACCAAGATGCTTGCCGATCTTGAATCTGCTGGGCTTGCCCATCGTACCGATGAGGACGGTAAGCTCGCTTGGACCATTAACTACACGGCCTACGAAGCTATACACGGGCTGCCGAACGGCGTTTCCGCTACAACGTGGTACTTTAGCTTTAAGGTTGTCGTCGTCGACAACGGCGACGGCACCCTGACGGCAACGCCCGACTATGGTGGCATCGAGCCCGTGTTCGAGAACGTCTATGGCGCCGAGGCCATCGATGCCGCGCTCGCCGGCACTAAGAAACTCCAGGCTGCCAAGGGCCTGACTCCGGCCGACATCGCGGGTAAGTTCACCTTTACCGTGACTGCCGATGAGGCGGGCGCCCCGATGCCCGAACGTACGACCGCAACTAACGACGCGGCCGGCAACGTGGACTTTGGCAAGATCCACTTTACGCTTGATGACCTCAACCGTGCCCTGGGCGTGACGGTCAACGCTTCTGACGATGCATCGAGCGACGCCGAGGCCAACGCCGACAAGGCCGAGGTTGACGCTGGCGCTGACGAGCCCGAAGCCGCCGAGCCCGAGCCCGCCGCTACCGCTCCGCGCTCGCACACCTTTACCTACACGGTGTCCGAGTCCGGTAGCGCCCCTGGCGTAACCAACGATGCCAACGCCACGCGCAAGGTTTCCTACACCGTGACTGATGACGGCGCCGGACATTTGAGCGTCGTGCGCAACGGCGAGGGCGGTGCGGACTTCACGTTCACCAACACCTATGGCGTAGCACCCACCGATTCTTCCGTGACCGATCAGGTCAAGACGGTCAAGCGTCTGACTGGACGCGACCTTGCAGCTGGAGAGTTCACGTTTGAGCTGCTCGAGGACGGTGTGGTTGTCGCTAGCGGCACCAACGACGCCAACGGCAACGTTACGCTGAGCCCGATCCGCTACGAGGCGCCCGGCACGCACACGTATACGCTGCGCGAGGCTTGCCCCAACGCGCTCGGCCTGTACAAGGGCGTCACCTATGACAGCACGACCTACACCGTCGTGACCACCGTCTCCGACAACGGCGACGGCACGCTGACCGCGACGCACAAGCTCGAGGGCACCACCGAGTCGGCTGGCTTTACCAACAAGTATCACGCCATGCCCACGCAGGTTTCCATCGGCGCCATCAAGGTGCTCGAGGGACGCGAGCTCAAGAAGGACGAGTTTAGCTTTAAGCTCGTTGGCGAGGACGTTGAGTCCACCGTCACCAACGATGCCGACGGCAAGATTAACTTCGACAAGTTCGAGTACGACGAGCCTGGTACGTACGTCTACACCATCAGCGAGGTCAAGGGCGACGAGGCCGGTATGACCTACGACAAGTCCGTCTTTACCGCGACCGTCAACGTGGTCGACGACGGCGAGGGCAACCTCAAGGCGAACGTCACCTTTACCAAGGGCGACAAGAGCGTCGAGGGTATCGTGTTCAACAACACGTACAAGAAGCCCGAGACGCCCGTGCCGACGCCCGATCCCGGCACGCCCAAGACCGTGACGAACATCGTCAAGACGGTCAAGGGTTTCCTGCCCACCACGGGTGACCAGCAGGCCGCCACACTGCTCATGGCATTCGTCATCGCCATGGCCGGCGTCGGAGCCCTGGTCTGGGGTATCCGTAAGCGCTAGGCACGCTGGCAGCGCCCGGGGCCAAAAGGCCCCGGGCGACCGGCGGGGAGCCAGAACATAGCCCCACCCCCCACCCCCAGCCGCCACGGAGACGTCTCCCTTCTCCGTGGCGGCACTTTTGTGCGCAGGGGAGGAAGGGCCGCCACGAAATCGGCCCATCTACTACGTTTATCCCCTTACCCCCAACCATGCCAAAAAAGCGAAAACAAAACCGCAGGTAGAACGCCTGCGATTTTCTGGAAAACGGGGGTATGGTTGGGGGTATCGAGTCAAACGTAGTAGATGGGCCGATTTCGTGGTTGGCGCCGCCAAATGATCCCCCGGGGACGGAGGAAAACGGATCATTTTTGGCCCCACGCGGCTGGTGGGTGCGTTCGCGCAGGACCGTTCAAACAGAACCATGCCGTTTTCGGGGCTAAACTCAGGACTCCCATCCATACCCGCGTTTTCTGCAAAATGACGGCTCGTCTACCTGCGGTTTTATTTTCACGAATATCGGCATGGTTGGGGACTCGTGACTCAGCCCCGGAAACCGGCATAGTTTTGAAATGGCATTAAATCGATAGCAGCCATTTTGCTATGCCGGGGTGGTCGGTTGTTGGGCAATTACCCTCGCAGGTAGGCGATGGCGATCTGCGTGCGGTTGCGTAGGCCCATTTTGGCAAGGATCGAGCTGATGTGGTTGCGTACGGTGCCTTCGCCCATGTAAGCGGCGGCGGCAATCTCCTTGTTATCGAGGCCGCGGGCGATGAGCTCGGCGACTTCGAACTCACGGTCGGTCAGGCTGGCAAAGGCGGCGGGTCGGCGAGGCGTGCTGGCATCGGCGCCTGTCCCGTCAAAATCGATGTCCTCGATCGCCTTGCCCTCGAGCACGCGTTTGCCGTCCATGACCTGCGCCAGTGCCGGTGGAATGGCGGCGACATCGGTTTTGATCAGGTAGCCGCGGGCGCCCAGTTTGAGCGCCGACACAATGTACTCGTCATCCGAGAATGTTGTCAGAAACACCACGCGCGCCGCAGGGTCGCGCTCGAGGATCTCGCGTGCCGCCGAAAGGCCGTCGCGCCCCGGCATCTGGATGTCGAGTAGCGCGATATCGGGCGCGTGCTCGGCGTAGAGCGCGACCGCGTCGTCGCCATTGGCGCCGGTACCCACCACCTCGATCTGCGGCTGTGCGCCCAGGATAATCTTGAGCGAATCGACCACCAAACGGTCGTCGTCGACAACTATGAGCCTCATCGGGCCTCATCTCCTTGCTGTTTGGGAACGGTGGCAAACACACGCCAGCCGCCGGCGCCGGCGCGCGGGCCGGCGGTGAAGGTGCCGCCAAGCGCCTCGACGCGCTCGCGCATGGAGCCGAGCCCCATGCCCTCGGCGATGCCGCGACCGCCCGTCTGGGTCCCGCCCGTGCCATCGTCGGTAACGATGAGCTGGTAAAACGATGGATGCTCCAAGCATCGCACAACAACGTTTTGCGCGCGGGCGTGGCGTATGGTGTTGGAGAGCGCCTCGCGCAGGACCGCCGCAAAGCAGTTGGTGATGTTGGCGGGCGCATGCTCGGCCAAAACCTCAAGCTCAATCTGCGGGCCGCCATCTGAGCACGCGCCTTCCACGATGCACTCGAGCTGTACGGAGAGGTCGGCGGCAGTGTCATTGAGCGCGTGGACGCTGGCGCGCACAAGTTGGAGCGCCTCGTCAACGGTGTGCTTGACGTCGGCGAAATCGGCGGCAACCCTGGGCTCGTCGGCGTGCACGACGCGCAGGGCCTCGGTCTGCAGCGAGGCACGTGTAAGTTGGTGGCCAACGCTATCGTGGATCTCGCGCGCGATGCGGGCGCGTTCGGCGAGTGTCGCGAGCTCGACTTCGTAGTCCTGGCGGTCGGCAAGGTCACGGTTGCGCGCTTCGAGCGCGAGGGCTCGTTCCTGCAGCTCGTCGCGGATGCGGCGCATGCGCTGCTGCTCGCGCTCCAACTGGGCGGTACGCAGTGACAGTAGGGTGGCGGCGACTGAAAGGATGGCGGTCAGCAGGAGCGTTCGAGCGGCAAGCGCGTCGGCGCGAAGGTCCGCGACGAGTGCAAAGACAAAGGCGACGCCAATGCCCAGCGCGACCCAAACGCGTTCACGGCGCACGCGCCGCGCGATGTCATAGAGGGCGAGGGGCGCAAACGGCACAAACGGCGGCACGAAGACAGCCGCGATGATGTAAGCGTAGCTCGCGGCCTCGCTTGTGCGGCTCGTGCGTTCCTTCTGTGCGAGCTCGGCCAGCGAGGTGGCAATAACGCCAAGGCAAAACGCCGCGACCAGGCGAGCGTCCACAGCAAGGCCCGTGGCGGCCGCAATGCAGCACGCCAGCACGATCGATTTGTCGAAAAGCCTGTTCATACGGGTATTGTACGCGAAGCCGCGCGCGGGGGAGGCGCCGCCCGGGGCAACCGTGACATTCCTCCCACGCAGCGGGGCGGTCGCGTCAGCAGGCTACGCGACCGCCCCGCACTCGTGACAAAGCTCACTGGTGCGCGCCGTCAGCTCCTGCGATGATGCAATCGTACCGGGCCGCAAGCAACAGAAGGGCCGCCTCATGACAGACATCGTCCACGTCGAAAACCTCGTTAAGCGCTACGACGACCTTATTGCGCTCGACCACTTTAACCTGAGTATCGCCCCCGGCGAGATCTTTGGCCTGCTGGGCCCCAACGGCTCGGGCAAGACCACGTCCATCAACTGCATCCTGCAGCTGCTCGCCTACGACAAGGGCACCATCGAGCTGTTCGGCGAGCGCATGACGCCCGCCCGCTACGACCTCAAGCGCCGCATCGGTGTGGTGCCGCAGCAGGTGGCGGTGTTCGACGAGCTCACCGTGCGCGAGAACATCGACTATTTCTGCAGTCTCTACGTCAACGACCGCAAGCGCCGCCGCGCGCTGGTGGACGAGGCGATCGACTTTGTCGGCCTGGGCGACTTTACCAAGTTCCGCCCCGGCAAGCTCTCGGGCGGCCTGACGCGTCGTCTCAACATTGCCTGCGGCATCGCGCACAAGCCCGAGCTCATCTTTTTTGACGAACCCACGGTGGCGGTCGACCCGCAAAGCCGCAACGCCATCCTGGAGGGCATCTGCCGCCTGCGCGACGAGGGCGCCACGGTGGTGTATACCAGCCATTACATGGAGGAAGTCGAGCAGATCTGCAGCCGCATTATGATCATGGACGGCGGCCGCGTGCTGGCGCAGGGCACTAACGACGAGCTCAAGCGCATGATTCAGATGGGCGAGAAGATTGTAATCGAGGTCGGCGAGGTTCCGAGTGCGGCGCTCGGTGCCGTCGCAAGCCTGCCGCACGTTCTGGACCTTTCGGCAACGGCGGGACAGCTCACGTTTTCGTGCGAAGCGAGCCCGCACAACCTGACGGACATTCTCGATGCGCTGCGCTCGCATGACGTGCCGCTCGGCCGCATCTATTCCGAACCGCCGACCCTCAACGACGTGTTCCTCGAGATCACCGGCCGCGAGCTGCGCGACTAGGGGGCGGCCATGTTCAACACCATCATCACCACGGTCAAGACGCTGCTGCGCCGGCCGAGCACGTGGGTCTGGGGCGCTCTCTTTCCTATCGCGCTTTCCACGATGTTCATGTTTATGTTTGCGAGCCTCAGCTCCGACGGCACGGTCGACCCGGTGCCGGTTGCCGTCGTGGCGGACGAGGCCTGGGATGCCTCGACCTTTAAGGATGTGGCAGCTTCGCTTGCCAAGGCAGGCGACGACCAGCTGCTCGATGTGAGCGAGTACGAAGACTTGGCTGCCGCGCGCAAAGCGCTCAAGGCCGGCGAGGTCGCGGGCATCTATACGGTTGATGCCGCGGGCACGCCCAGGCTCACGCTGCTATCGAGTTACGACAGCTCGCGCGCCTCGTCGGTGCTTACCGACCGCAGCATCCTTGAAACGGTGGCAAGCTCGTATACGCAAAATGCCGAGCTCATGTCCCAGATTGCCCAGGACAACCCGGCGGCGCTCGCCGATCCGGCGGCGGTTGCGCGCGCCCTGTCGCTCGAGGGCGGAACCCGCCGCGTGAGCCTGACTCGTGCCACGCCCGATGGCACGGTCATCTACTATTACGCGCTTTTTGGCCTGGTCGCGATGATGTCTGCCGAGTTTGCCGCCTTGAGCGTCGTCGATTTGCAGCCCAATCTGTCCGGCCTCGGCGCGCGCCGCTGCGTGGGCGGTCTTTCCAAGACGGCGTCGCTGGCCGGCATTTTTGTCGGCTCGTGGCTGGTTTCCTTTGCATCGATGGCGGTTGCGATCGGCTACGTGCGCCTGGTCGTGGGCGTCGACTTTGGCGGGCGCGAGGGGTTGTGCCTGCTGGGCGGGGCTGCATCCGCGCTTGCCGCCACGGGCCTGGGGCTTTTTGTGGGCACGCTTCCCGTTAAGGGCGGCAAGGCATCCAAGTCGGGCATCCTCACGGGCTTTGCCACCACGTGCGCCCTGTTCGCCGGCCTCTACGGCGAGCCGGCGATGGCACTTGCCGACGACGTCGCCCGCGCCTGCCCGGCCGAGTGCTGGCTCAATCCCGTCAAGCTTATCTGCGACATGTTCAACCGCCTGTATTTCTTTGAGGACCTGGGCCCCTTTGCCGTTCGCGCCGGCGCGCTGGTCCTGATGGCGCTGCTGTTCGTTGCCGCCGCCACGCTGATCTTTGGAAGGAGCCGCTATGAGCACCTTTAAGACCGCGCTTCGCATGGCGCTGGCGCACCCGTTCTACCTGCTCATCTATACGGTGTTCATCTCGCTCATGGGCGTATTCATTGCTGCCTCGGTGAGCTGGAACTCGTCGCAGCTTACCGAGTACCGGCCCTACGACACCAACGTGATCGTGGTCGACCGCGACAATAGCGACCTTTCGCGGGCGCTTACCAAGCACCTGGGCTCACGGTTTGACCTGGTCACGGGCGTCGGCGACGACACGTACGACCTTGCGGATGCGCTCGCCAAGAGCAACAGCGCCAAGGGCAGCGCCGATTGCGTGTTCTTTATCCCGGAGGGGTTTGAGGACGACCTCGTTGCGGCCGCCCGTGCGGGGAAAGAGCTGCCCAAGCTCGATGTGACGTACGGCTCCGGTACCATGGCGGCGGCGCTCTCGTCTGCCGAGGCCTCGCGGTGGGTCTCGCTCGCGGGCGCTGCGGCGGCGCTTGAACCCGCTGCCTCCAACGGTGGCGTCGCAAGGGCCGCTGAGCACGCGGCCGCCAAGCGCGCGGAAGTCGAGATCGAGCAGGTCAAGGTCGACTTGACTGCCGCTGCCACGCTCGAGTCGTATTTCAACTTTGGTGCATACGCGATCATCTCGTCGGTCATCGTGTCGGTGGGATTGGTGTTCTCGGGCATGAGCGAGCCCGAGCGCGTGCGCCGCATGGAGGCCGGCCCGGTCTCCGAGCGCCAGCGTTCGCTTGCTGTGTTCGCGGCCGCCGCGGTGCTCACCGTCTGCATCTGGTTCGTGTCGAGCATGGTGGGTGTCGTGGGCTTTGCCGGCGCGGTTGCCGAGGTCGGCGTGGGTCGTGTGTGTCTGGCGCTGGCGGCGACGTTTGCCCTGGCGTGCACGCCGCTGGCCGTTGGCTTTACGCTGTCGAGCTTGGGCGCGCGCGAGGAGTTGCTCAACGGTGTGGGTAACTTACTCGGAATGCTCATGACGTTTTTGGGCGGCGCCTGGATGCCGCTGTCGCTGATGGGTTCGGCCGTGCAGACGGTGGCGCACTTTGTGCCGACGTTTTGGGTGAACGACGCGATCGGCAAGGCGCTCGCTTCGGACCTGACGTCTGCCGTGCTGGGCGACATCGCCTGCGACCTGGGCGTCACGGTGCTCTTCGCCGCTGCCATCGCCGCCGTAGGCCTAGCCCTCGCCCACAACAAATCCCACGCCTAGCCACCTGGTCATTGGGGACAGTCTTTGCCGATTCGCCGGCCTGCCGGCCGAGCTGGCAAGGACTGTCCCCAATGAGTAGGCTGGAAAAAAGTTTGCGCCTGTCGCTTAAAAATAGTTCACCTGGGTTTACTATTACCCTAGAAAAGTAGTAGAAGGCTAACAATGGGGGATGACATGGCAGCGCAGAAAGCCTACGTCCAGGTCAAAGGGCTCAAGAAACACTACGGCGACGGCGATGCGCGCCTGACGGTGCTCGACGGTATCGACACGTCCATCAACCGCGGCGAGATCTGCGTCATGCTGGGGCCCTCGGGTTCGGGCAAGTCGACCTTTCTCAATCTGATCGGCGGCCTGGAGGATGCCGACGGCGGCTCCATCATGGTGGACGGCTGCGACCTCACGGTGCTCAAACCTACCGATCTGGGCGAGTATCGCCGCCGAGAGCTGGGTTTTGTCTTCCAGTTCTACAACCTGGTGCCCGACCTTACCATCAAGGAGAACGTCGAGGTCACGGCGCACCTGTCCAAAAACCCGCTCAATGTCGACGACCTGCTGCGTTCGCTGGGCCTCTACGAACACCGCAACAAGTTCCCGCGCCAGGTCTCGGGCGGCCAGCAGCAGCGCTGCGCCATCGGCCGCGCACTCGTCAAAAACCCGGGCCTGCTGCTGTGCGACGAGCCCACGGGCGCGCTTGACTACAAGACGTCCAAGGAAATCTTGCAGCTCATGGAGGACGTCAACCGCACCTACGGCTGCACCATCATCATTGTCACCCACAATGCCGCCATCGCGCGCATGGCAAATCGCGTGCTGCGCCTGCGCGACGGGCGCATCGTCGAGGACGAGCTCAACGAGTCGCCCGTCGCGGCCGCCGAGCTCGATTGGTAGGCGGCGCCATGACACCTCTCGCAAAACGTCTCCCGCGCGAGCTGCGCCGCAATATCGGCAAGTACCTGGGCATCTTTTTGCTTATGTGCGGAAGCATCGCCCTCACGTCGGGCTTTTTGCTCGCGGCGCATTCCATCGGTTGCCTTATCGACGACATGCGCGATGCGTACACAATCGAGGACGGCCGCGTGACCACCTCCTTCGAGGCCACCAAAGACCAGCTCAAGGCTGCTGAGGATGCGGCAAAGGACGTCGGCGGCGTTACGCTCTACAAGAACTTCTCTATCGACGCCATCATCAAAAAGGCGACTGGCGACGACGGCACCAAGCGCACCCTGCGCACCTACGCGCATCGCACCAAGGTCGATATTGCGTCCTACTGTGAGGGCAGGCAGCCCAAGGCGGACGATGAGGTGGCAATCGACCGTGTCTTCGCCACCAACAACGACCTCGCCGTGGGCGATGAGGTCGAGCTTGAGGGCCGCACCTACACCATCTGCGGCATCATGACGCAGCCCGATAGCCAGGCGTTGTTCCTCGACAATTCGGACTTTACGGTGAACACCATCACGTATGGCGTCGCCGAGGTCACCGACGCCGGCTTTGCCGCGCTCGAGGATGCCGGTGGCGCGCCTACCTACACCTACTCCTTCACCTTTGCCGATCGCGACCTCCCCACCGCGGACCGCATCGATGCCGAGCAGGATATGGTCGAGGCGCTGACCGATGCCGATGCGCGCGTGGACAATCTGATCGACGCCGATTCCAACCAAGGTATTGGCTATGCGCGCGATGACGTGGACGGCGACTCCATGATGTGGACGACGCTGCTCGACATCATCATCGTGATCATGGCGTTCGTCTTTGTGGTCCTTACCGACGCCACCATCGAGGAGGAGAGCGCCATCATCGGCACGCTGCTCGCCAGCGGCTATCGCCGTCGCGAGATCGTGCTGCACTACCTTGCGCTTCCCGCCATCGCAGGCGTGCTCGCGGCACTTTTGGGCACTGCGCTCGGCGTTGCGTTCTTTACCGAGCCCATGCGCGGCCTCTATTACGGCTCGTATAGCCTGCCGCCCTTCCAGGTGTACTGGAGCTGGGAAATCTTTGTGAAGTGCGCCGTGGTTCCCGCCGCTGCCCTCATCCTCATTACGCTGGTGGGCCTGCTGCGCAAGATGGGCAAGACTCCGCTGCAATTCCTCCGTCACGAGGCGAGCGGCAAGTCGGGCACCAAGCGCGGCCTGCAGCTGCCGGAGCGCATGGGCTTTGTTTCCCGCTTCCGCCTGCGCGTCTTCCTGCGCAACCTGGGCAACTTCGCCACGCTCTTCGTGGGCATCGCGTTTGCCTCGCTGCTACTGCTCTTTGGCCTGGCGATTCTGCCCACGATGACGCACTATGCGGACAACCTCGAGACGTGCCTGGTCGCCGAGCACCAGTACACGCTCAAGGCGCCGCTGGAGCTCGAGGGCACTGCCGAGGAGCGCGAGCAGTGGTCGGCACTCGAGCGCTTGCAGTCGGTTGACGGCGCGCTGCTTTCTGCCGCCCAAGATGCCGATGACGAGCTTGACGACGCGGCCGATGCGGCGCAGGCGGCAGCCGATGCCGCGACCAACTCTCCGTCTGCCGAGAGCCTGGCCGGAGCGCAGGACGCGCTTGCAAACGTCCAGGACAAGAAGGATGCGCTCTATGCGCGCCTTGACGATCTTGCCGATGCCCTCGGCTGCAACCGCGACGAAGCCATCGATCTGATAGAAAAGGCCTCTAAGATCGACACCGACAACGACGACATTCACCCGGTCAACACGACCGACAACGGTGCGGGCGCAATCGCGCAGGCCGAGAAATATGCCGTTTACCAGCTGCAATACGACCGCGGTGACGGAAATGGGCAGGAGACGATCTCCGTCTACGGCATCTCGCCCGATTCGCGCTATTGGAAAGGGCTGGACGTCGGCGACGGGCGCGTCGTCTTTGGCGGCGGCCTGCTCGATAAGTTTGGCTGGAGCGAGGGCCAGAAGGTTACGCTCAGCGACAAGTACGAGGGCGAGCATTATTCCCTTGAGTACGCGGGCAAGGACTGTGCCTGGGGCTCCAAGTCGGACATGAATATCTATTTGAGTATCGACGACTTTAACGAGCTGTTCGACAACGACGCCGCCTACTTTAACGGCTATGTGAGCGACGAGAAGCTCGACCTCGATGCGCGCTACTTTGCCGGCGACACCACGCCCGACGACATGCGCGCCGTGGGTGACCAGTTCATCGGCATGATGAGCAAAATGATCGGCATGATGATCGGGCTTGCGGTGTTTATCTTCCTGCTGTTTATGTACCTGCTAACCAAGGCCGTTATCGACCATAGCGCCCGATCAATCAGCTACATGAAAGTCTTTGGCTATCGCGATAGCGAGATCTCGCATCTGTACATCCGCTCGATCACGCTGTGCGTGGCGGCGTCGCTCGTGCTGAGCCTGCCGTTGATTATCTGCTCGCTCACGGCTATTTTCCGCTCCATGTTGCTCGCCTATAACGGCAATATCGAGATTTATGTGCCAAGCTGGTCCATGGCGGCGTGCGCAGGGATCGGCTTTGCAACGTACCTGGTCGTGGCGCTGCTGCACATGCGCTCGATCAAGCGCGTCAGCCTGGCCGAAGCCCTCAAGGTGCAAGAGTAGCCATTGGGGACGTTCTTAAACGACTAGTCATCGGGGACTGTCTTTGCCGGATCGCCGGCTCGCCGGCCGGGCTGACAAGGGCTGTCCCTGGCGGCACTCATTTAAGTCTGTCCCCAATGAGTGGCCAGGTGCGGCGCTTGACTTCAACCCCGCTTTAACGGGTACCATCCTCTATGTCTGTAACGCCATATAGACCGAGGGGAAATATCTATGACCGCAACTGCACCCGTCGCACCAGCAAAGGTGTACTTCACCAACCTGCGCACGCATGCTCGCGAGAGCCAGCTCGACAAGCTTAAGCGCCTCATCCGTCGCGCCGGCATTGAGCAGGTCGACTTTGAGAACAAGTTCGTCGCCATCAAGATTCACTTTGGCGAGCTGGGCAACCTGAGCTTTTTGCGCCCCAACTATGCCCGCGCCGTTGCGGATGTCGTGAAGGAGCTGGGCGGCAAGCCCTTCCTCACCGATTGCAACACGCTCTATGTCGGTAGCCGCAAAAACGCGCTCGAGCACATCGATACCGCCTACCAGAACGGTTTTACCCCGTATGCCACGGGTTGCCAGATCATCATCGCTGACGGCCTCAAGGGTACCGACGAGGCGCTCGTCCCGGTCGAGGGCGGTGAGTACGTGCGCGAGGCAAAGATCGGCCAGGCACTCATGGATGCCGACATCGTGATCAGCCTCACGCACTTTAAGGGTCATGAGCAGGCCGGTTTTGGCGGCGCCATGAAGAACCTGGGCATGGGAGGTGGCAGCCGTGCCGGCAAGATGGAGCAGCATGCCGCCGGCAAGCCGAGCGTCGATACCACCAACTGCGTAGGTTGCCGTGCCTGCGAGAAGATTTGCGCGCACAGCGCCATCACGTTTGACGGTACGCGTGAGCGCGAGCTTGCCAACGGCAGCACCCGCACGGTTCACGTGGCTGCCATCGACCACGATCGCTGCGTGGGCTGCGGACGCTGCATTGCGGCGTGCAACCAGGACTGCATCAAGCCCGACTATGATGCCGCGGCCGACGTACTCAACTACAAGATCGCCGAGTATACGAAGGCCATCGTCGACGGCCGCCCGAGCTTCCACATCTCGCTCGCCATGGACATCAGCCCCAACTGCGACTGCCATCCCGAGAATGACACGCCCATCGTCAACGACATCGGCATGTTCGCGAGCTTCGACCCGGTCGCCATCGACCAGGCCTGCGCCGATGCCGTCATGGCATCCGAGCCGCTGCCTAACACCGAGCTTACCGACAGCGCGGCCAAGATGGAGCATAACCACGAGCATTTGGAGGGCGAGCAGGCGCGCGACCCCTTCTGCATCACGCATCCCGACACCGACTGGCGCGCGTGCATCGCGCATGCCGAGAAGATCGGCCTGGGCACGAGCAAGTACGAGCTCATCGAGGTCAAGTAGCACCTAGCTATTGGACAAAACAAGCGCCTTTGTGGCGCAAGTCGAGCAAAAGCCGCCCGTGAGCACAGCGCCCACGGGCGGCTTTTCGGAAGTATGCGGCAAATTTCGAGACCGCCGAGCACACGACGTTTTTTGGCAACAAAACCCCTGATAAATTGTTGATAAAACTGCGGTCTGGTCGGCAGTTCCAGATTTTGCCGCATACTTTCGAAAATAGGGGGTCAGATAAAGCCCCGGACGTTGCTTTTTGCCTAAAAATTCTTTCCGAGGAAGTCGTCGACCGTGTTCCAGTAGAGCTCGGGGTCAACTTGCGCACTCTTGGCGTGGGTGGCGCCATGGATGGTGAGCTTTTGCTTGACCTTGCTGGCGCACGCGTCGTAGTTTTGGTCGAGCATGTCGTACGGCACAAAGGTGTCCTGGTCGCCGTGGATAAACAGCATGGGAACCGTCGCGTGTTTGAGTTGCTCCACACTGCTTGCCTTATGAAAGTCGTAGCCTGCGCGCACGTTGCACACCAGGTTGGCCACATCGAGCAAAGGAAAACTGGGCAGCCCAAATACATCCTTGAGCTGCAGAGAAAACTCGTCCCAAACACTCGTATAACCACAGTCCTCGATAATGCATTTCACGTTTGCGGGCAGAGATTCCCCCGCGACGTCCATGGCGGTTGCCGCACCCATCGACTCGCCAAAGACCAGGATGCGCGCCTCGGGGTCAGCCTGAACGATTCGCTCGATCCATGCGACGACATCGAGCCGCTCGGGCCAGCCCATGCCGATATAGTCGCCGCCGGAGCGCTCGTGGGCACGGGCGGCAGGCGCGAGCACGTTCATGCCGCGGTCATGGAATCGTTTGGCGTATCGGGCCATACCGATGGGCTCATCGGTGTATCCGTGTAGGCAGATAGCGTAATTGTGCGTGCTCTCTGGGGCGGCAAAATACCAAGCGGCAAGTTCGGTTCCGTCATCTGCGGTGAGGCTGCTGCTCTCGCGGTTCTCTTTAAACCATGCCCGCGCCTCGGTTCCCTCGGCATCCGGCTGCTCACTTTCTTTGTCGTCCTTGCCGTCCTGCATCATCTTCATGGTGTATGGCGCGCGGGGATTCAGCGCGAAGTCAAACAGAAAGTTGCCGGCAAATCCGAGCAGTGCAATGACAACCACCAGTGCAACGATGCCGGCTATCTTGAGCTTTCGATGGGAATGTGCGTTTTGAGCCATGCGGTATTCTCCTATAACATGTTAATACATCAACATTTAAAACAAGCGCATTATGGATGTTCGCCGTTGACGCGTCAACAGGCAAAGAATGGGTAAACAAAGGGTCACGTATGGTGCAAATTTCGCATGTACCCAGACGCTTTGATATAGTGTTGAGAACTCTTTACATTGGAGGATGTAACCGGCATGTCCGATTCGAGCGACAGTTCTAAGCCGCGACCCAAGACCGCGGCCGTTCCACACTACACGGTGGGCGAGGAGATCATGAACTCCGTCACCCATGGTGTCGGCTGCCTGCTGGGTATCGCGGGCCTGGTGCTCCTGATCGTATTCGCTGCCCTGCGCGGCGGAGGCCCGGCCCACATGGCCGCGGCGATTGTCTATGGCGTCAGTATCATCCTCGAATACTTGGCCTCCACGCTCTATCACGCGATTCAGCCCGCTCGCGCCAAACGCGTGTTTCGCATCATCGACCACAGCTGCATCTACCTGCTCATAGCCGGCAGCTATACCCCGTTTTGCCTCATCACACTCGCAAACGACGGCGGCCCTGCGCTGTTCTTTGCCGTGTGGGCCATCGCCATCATCGGCATCGCACTCGAGTGCTTTTTGCGCGAGCGTCAGCCGCACTGGGTAAGCGGCCTGGTCTATCTGCTGATGGGCTGGCTCGTCGTCTTTAAGCTGCCCGAGCTCGTGTCGCTGCTCAACCCCGTGGCACTTGCCCTGCTCGCCGTTGGCGGCGTGTGCTATACCGTGGGCGTGCCGTTCTATATCGCCAAAAACGTGCGCTATCTGCACAGTGTTTTCCACTTGTGGGTGCTCGCCGGCAGCATCTTCCAGTTCATGGCGGTGATCCTCTTCGTAATCTAGCGACCACGCCCACGGCCCCGCTCGCACGGGCAACCGGCGCAATTGCCCTATCCGTCACCTACGCTTACTACCCAACGTCCCGAATCTTGGAGGTTCGAGAAACTCCCGATGGACATAACCATCTCCCTTATTACCACGCTCGTTTTAACGCTTATCAACGGCTACTTCTCCATGTCCGAGATGGCTCTCACCACGGCTAAGCGCGCCGTGTTGGAACACGATGCCGAGGAGGGCGATAAGCGCGCCGAGCGCGCCGTCCAGCTTGCCGCCGATTCCGACCAGCTGCTCGCCACCATTCAGGTCGCCATCACGCTCGTGGGCTTCGCCTCGTCCGCCGTCGCCTCGACGAGCCTGTCCGACCCGCTCGCCACATGGCTCATGAGCTTTGGCATCGCGCCGCTTTCCGCCATCGCGCGCGGCCTGGCGCCGGTCATCATCACCGTCGCGGTCGCCTTTGTGTCCATCGTGATCGGCGAGCTCGTGCCCAAGCGCATCGGCCTTGCTAACGCCGAGGGCGTATCCAAACAGGTCGTGGGACCGCTCTCCGTGTTCCAAAAGATCGCCCGCCCGCTCGTGTGGCTGACCGGTGCCTGCTCCGACGGCCTGGCCCGCATCCTGCGCATCAAGAGCGCCGATGACCGCCAGAACGTCTCGGAGGAAGAAATCAAGTACATGGTCTCGGAGCAGGACGACCTGCTCGACGAGGAAAAGCGCATGATCCACGAGATCTTTGACCTGGGCGACACCGTTGCCCGCGAGGTCATGGTGCCGCGCGTGGACACCACCATGTGCGAGGACGACGAGACGGTCGCCGACGTGTTGTCCACCATGCGCCAGACCGGCTTCAGCCGCATCCCCGTCTATCACGAGGATCCCGACAACGTCGCGGGCATCGCGCACATCAAGGACCTGATCCAGCCCGCGCTCGACGGCAAGGGCGACCAGCCCATCGCTGGCTTTTTGCGCGATGCCACCTTTGTGCCCGACACCAAGGACATCCTGCCGCTGCTGTCCGAGATGCAGACTTCGCACGACCAGATTGTGGTCGTCGTGGACGAGTACGGCGGCACGGCCGGCATCATCACCATCGAGGACATCGTCGAGGAGATCGTCGGCGAGATCGAGGACGAGTTCGATCCCGACAACAAGTACCTCACGCGCCTCTCGCGCCGTGAGTGGCTCGTCGATGGGCGTTTTTCGTGCGATGACGCGATTGAGCTTGGTTGGCCGCTCGAGGAAAGCGATGATTATGAGACCATCGCCGGCTGGATTTTGGAGCTTTGCGACTCGGTGCCCGACATCGGAGAGGTGTTTGAGGTCGCAGGGTACAAGTTCAAGGTACAGTCGATGCGTGGCCAGCGTATCTCGCTCATTCGCGTGATCGCTCCGGCCGAAACCGATAAGAAGGATTCCGAGTCTTCGGCAGAGAAGCCGGCGGCGTCGGGTGCGGGCTCTGTGGATCCGCACGATGGCGACGAGTAGGGCAAGGACGAGTAGGGGAGAGTTATGGCAGGCCTGTTCAACATCCTTAAGGTCACCGTCAGCGAGGACAAGATCTGCGCGCATGTGCTGGTGAACCCCGGCATGCCGCTCATGACCTCGGAGGACATCGAGGCCACGGCGCGCGTGTACTACCTGGTGCCCGCGATTGCCAAGCATCTGTGCCTGGGCGATTCCGGTCGCGAGTTCCAGGACTGCATGGGCCAGACCGAGCTTTGCCACCTGCTGGAGCACGTGACGGTCGAGCTCATGAACGAGACCGGTCTTGCCGGCAGCATCTCGTGCGGTCGCACGCGCGTGAGCGAGCATGACGAGCGTGTCTTTGAGGTCGAGCTTTCGTGTCCCGACGACGCGCTGGCCATTGGCGCGCTGTCGTCGGCGACCTTTATGATGGACTGGGCGTACCTGCACGCCGATCAGCCGGCCCCCGACGTGGAAGGCACGGTCGCGGGTCTGCGCAACCTGGTGCTGGGCATGCGTGCCGAGGCCGAGGGCAAAGATCCGCACGAGGCCGTCGCCGTCGCGAACGGCGAGGACGTGGCCGAGGATGCGTCCGAGGACGACGCTCCTGCCGACGCCGGCGCTGAGCCCGTTGCCGAGGCGCCTGCTGAGCCCGAGTCTGCGGAGCCCCAAGGCGTCCCGAGCTTTGACGACGAGCCGCAGATGCCAATCGATACCGAGGGCGCGGTCGTCGAGAACCACGAGGCCTCCGCGGCCGTCTTTGGCGGTGCGGCAACGGCTCCGTCCGGCTCGGCGCACGAGGGCAGCCTGCCGCTCGTCGATGGCGCCGGCGAAGACCCGGCCGCCACGGTGGCCATGCCGGTTGCGCCTCAGGAGTAGGCTCACTCGCTTATCACCATCATGTACCTGCGCCTTTACCGTACGCAGATGAGCGTGACGGCAAGTGTTGCGCTGCGGGTATAATGGACAGCATTCAAACGGTGGGCATCGAGGTGCCCGCAGGAGAGGAATGATCATGGGAAAGACTTTCAGCTTTGTCTCCGGTGCGCTCTTTGGTGCTGCCGCCGGCGCTATCATCGGCGTTGCTCTGGCCCCGCGCTCGGGTGCCGAGACCCGCGCCATGGCCGCCGATATCGCCAACGATGCCTGGGACAACATGCGTGACACCTACGAGCACAGTGCCGAGGAGGCTCGTGCCGCGGTCAACGACTTTGGTCCGATGGTCGACGCCAAGACCGATGACCTGCGCGCCAAGGTCGACCTGGCCCGCGAGCGCATGGACCAGCTTCGCGAGCAGCTCAACGACGCCATCTCGGGCGGCAACGTGACGCCCGCTGCTGACGTCGTGGTCGAGAACGTCGCTGAGGCCGACACCGAGGCCACGGAGCCCTCGACCGAGGCATAATGCGCGCAGGGGATTTTGTCGGCGTCAAGGTTTATCGCAAACCTGCCGAAGACAAGCGCACCAAAAAGGACGGCACGCCGCGCAGCCCTAAAAAGCTCGGCAAGATTCACTTTCCCGTCTTTACCCCGGGCGGCACGCGCGTGGTGGGCTTTATGGTCCGCCAGTCCGATATCGCGGGTATGATCGAGCGTCCCGACCGCTTTGTGGCGCTCGATGCCATCGGCGTCTATGAGGGTGCTGTCGCGGTCGACGACGTCAAGGGCACCTACGATGCCGCCGCGGCCAAGCGCCTCGATATCAACCTGGACGATTGCATCATCTGGGTCGGCATGGACGTGCGCACGGAATCGGGCGATGTCGTGGGCTACTGCTCGGACGTTGAGTTCAAGCCGCGCTCGGGTATTGTGCAGATGTTCTACGTGACCGCCGGTGCCGCTTCGAGCGTGTTGGTGGGCGACACGCAGGTGCCGCCGACGATGCTGCGCGGCTACGAGAACGGCGCGATGATTGTCTCGGACGAGGTCAAGGCGCTCGGGTATTCGGGCGGCGCGGCCGCCAAGGCTGCCGAGGCCAGTGTCGTGGTAGGCGATAAGGTCAAGAAGGGCGCCAAGGTGCTCGATGACAAGGGATCGGTCGCCGTGGACAAGGGCAGTCGTGCACTGGGCAAGCAGCTCGGCAAGACGCGCGGTATGTTCAAGGCCTTTAAGGACGAATATCAAAAGGCGAGCGGGGGCTCGTCAAAAGCTAGTAAATAGCGACGTACCACATGATGGGAGGCAAGCCGGAGACCTGTTGCTCCGGCTTGCTGTGTTTATGGGGGAGGGCACATGCGCCAAAACGGATCCTATTCACACGGGCACTCGGGTGCGCGCCCGACGGCGCGCCGCGACCTGGGGCAGCTGCCCGGCGGTCAGCGCAAGCGCCGCCGTAAGCCCGGCGCGATGTATCTCAACCATAGCCGCGGGTTTAGCGACCGCAGCGCCCGCATCGGCAACAACCGCACGCCCCGTCGCCCGTCTCGCCTGCCCTACGCGCTCATCGCCGTGGGCTGCGCGCTCGTACTGTTTATCGCTGCCGTCGTGGGCTACGTTAACCGCAGCGTGGATGTCGTCCTCAACGGTCAGCAGACCGCGGTGCGCGTTGGCTCTACGTTGCAAAATCTCATCGACGATCAGGAACTGACTGATACCTTCGACGCCGGCGATTTGCTGGCCGTCGACGATAGCGTGCTTACCCGCCATGGCGGCGAAAAGCTGTCGGTAAAGGTGGACGGCAAGCGCGTGAAGCAGAGCAAGTGGAAAAGCCACGAGCTTACGGGCGGCGAGAAGGTGACGGTCAAAGACGGCCGCGACACGTACGAGAAGCACGAGGTCCAGGCAACGGTTATCGAGCCAAAGCTTAAGGTCGAGGGCACGGGTGCCATTGAGTATGTCAAAGCCTGGGGTGTTCAGGGCCGCTCCGAGGTATGGGTCGGCGAGCAGTCGGGCAAGACGCAGGACCGCGGCGAGGTCGTGCCCGCCACCGACTGCGTAGTCGAGTGCGCAAGCGTAGCGCCCAAGGGCAACGAAAAGTACGTGGCCCTGACATTTGACGAGGGTCCGAGTAGTGCGACCAAGCAGATCTTGCAGGTGCTCAAGGAAAAGGGCGTCACGGCGACGTTCTTCCTTTCGGGCGATGCCGCGGAAGCCTCGCCCGCTACTGCCAAAGCGATTGTCGATGCCGGGTGCGAGATCGGCTCCAACAGCTACAGCGATGATTCGCTCAAGGGCGAGGATCGCGAGACGGTGCGCAAGCAGATCACGAAGGGCACCGAGGCGATTAAGTCGGCGACCGGCGTCGAGACGATGTTGCTGCGTGCCCCCTACGCCGCGTTTGACGAGCAAAACTGGATCGATTCGATGGACCTGGTGTCCGCCGTGGTTTCGTGGAATATCGATTCGGGCGACTGGCTGCTCAACGGCGCTGACGAGCAAGTATCGACCGTGCTCGACTCGGTGACGCCGGGCAATATTGTGCTGCTCACCGATAGCGATGAGTGCGCCGAGCAGACGCTCGAGGCGCTGCCGCAGATTATCGATGGCCTTGTCGCCGACGGCTACAAGATCGTGACGCTCAGCGACCTGGTCAAGACGGACACGGCATTGAGCAAAAAGCTCACCTCGCTCACCAAGGTTTCCATGCCCAAAAACGCTGTGTTCCCCCAACTTCCCGAGGACGACGACACCACGGACTAGTCATGTAAGAACGTCCCCAATGACTATGTCACGGATACGTCAGTGTTTGGTATGCCTGCAATGTGCAGCGCATAAATTCGGTGCCGCAGCGCGATGCTGATGCTATAGTTACTGCGGTTAATGAGGGTCAAGAGAAAGGTTACAGGTGAAATCCAAACCTCGACCATACAGTCGATGACCCCATGCAGGTGCTTTCTGCGCGTGCACGGGGTGTGAGCGCCGAGCGGCGTGCCGCCCGCGCATGCGTATACATGTCTAAAAGTCCACGGATTGCGTGCCGGCATGGTCACGCGGTCCGCAGGAATAATGATGGGGAGCACCATTGAATTATCTGAGTGAGATGCTCAAATTGCCGGTCTTGGACGTCGATGGCGAAAAACTCGGCGTTGTGAACGATTTTGGCATTGCAACCGGCGAAGTTTTTCCGCACGTGACGTCCCTCGCGTTCCGTGGTCCCGGCAAGACGCCGTTTATGATCAGCTGGCGCAAATGGGTCGACCGTATCGACGAGACGGGCGTGCACCTTAAGACGTCGGCCACCGAAATCCGTTTTTCGTACCTGCAGCCGACTGAACTCTTGCTCGCGCGCGACGTGCTCAACAAACAGATTGTCGACACGCAGGGCATGAAGGTCGTGCGCGTCAACGACATCAAGTTCTCCATGTCGGGCGAAAATCAGCTGCGCCTGCTGGGTGCCGAGGTCGGCGTCCGCGGCCTGCTGCGTGCAATCAGCCCCGCGCTCGAGCACGTCGTCGAGGGCTTTATGAAGCACCTGGGCAAGCCGCTCAGCGAGGACATTATCGCCTGGTCTTATATGGACCTGCTCGATCGCTCGACTAAGAACATCCAGCTCTCGGTGTCGCACAAGACGCTTGGCGAGCTGCATCCTGCCGACATTGCTGACATCATCGAGCAGCTCGATCCGCGCCTGCGCGCGCAGGTGTTCGCCCAGCTCGATACGGCACAGGCCGCCGAGGCCATCTCGGAGTTCGATGACGACGAACTCATGACCGAGATGCTCGAGGGCCTGTCCGATACCGACGCATCGTCGATGCTGGCCATGATGGACCCGGACGACGCTGCCGACCTGATCGACGAGCTCGATTATGAGAAGGCCGAGAAGCTCCTGCGCCTGATGGGCGTCAAGGAGGAGAAGGCGATTCGTAATCTGCTGGGCTACGAGGACAACACCGCCGGCCGCATCATGACCTCGGAGTTTGTCTCGCTGCCCGCCACGGCGACGGTCGGCGATGCCATCGAGGCGATTCGCAAACTCGACGAGGACTTTGAGAGCGTCTATTACGTCTATACCGAGGATCCGAGCGGCATGCTGACGGGCGTGCTTTCGCTGCGCACGCTGATCGTGGCCGACCGCGACGCCACGCTGGGCCAGCTCGCCTATCGCGATCTGGTCTACGTGTCGCCCGACGAGGACCAGGAAGACGTGACGGACGAGATGACCAAGTACGACCTGGTTGCAATCCCTGTCTGCGACGAGAACCGTCATATCCTGGGTATCGTGACCTTCGACGACGCCATGGACGTTATCGCCGAGGAGCATCAGGAGGACCTGCAGATCGCCGGTGTCGGCTCGGGCGATAGCGCGTCGGACGACTCGACGAACGTGCTCAGCTGGTTCGTGCATCGCCAGTACTGGGTTGTTGTATGGGGCATCGCGTCGTGCATCATGGCGACCGTGCTGGGAACGGCGCTCGGCTCCGCGCATCTGGTGGTGTTCCCCATGTGCGCCATGCCGCTCGTGCTGCTGGCGGCCTCGCGCATGGTGTCGTTCGTCAAGAACTACTTCCTGGAGTATGACGGTCACGACGACGAGCCCAAGCCGTATCTGGGGTTCTTCTTCCAGAGCACGGGCATGGGCCTGATTCTGTCGCTCGTGACCTACCTGTGCGCCCAGCTGGTGCGCACCGCTGCGTTCCCCGATGCGCCCATGTTTGAGGAGCAACTCTTTACCGGGTGCTTTAATATCGCTGCCATCATTTGCCTGGTGGGCAACATGAGTGCCGTGATTTACCTGATGGTGCTGTTCTGGCGTGACGAGCATGACCTCAACACGTCGGGCACCGCCATGAACGTCATTGCCGTCATGATCTCGTGTGTGGCGTATTGCATCGCCGCGGTGCTGCTCGCCATGTCGGTCATGGGTTAGGTGGTCGCGTGCAAAATACCAAGCAAAAGTCGGGCACCAAGCAAAAGCTGACCATCGCGGCCATCTTTGGCGCTATGGGTCCCGGTCTGCTGGCGGCGCTTTCGGGCAATGACGCCGGCGGCATTGCAACGTATTCCAGTGCGGGCGCCAGCTATGGCTACAAGATGCTCTGGATGCTTCCCGTCATGACTGTGCTGCTCATCGTGACGCAGGAGACCGCGGCGCGTTGCGGCTGCGTGACGGGCAAGGGCCTGGCATCGCTCATTCGCGAGCGCTTTGGCGTGCGCAAGAGTGTACTTGCTATGGCGGCGCTGTTGATCGCCAACACGGCTGTGACCATTTCGGAGTTTGCGGGTATTGCGAGCGGTCTTGCTCTCTTTGGCGTGCCGGCGAGCATCTCGGTGCCGTTGGTGGCGCTGCTGGTATGGATGCTTACCATGTCGGGTAGTTTCCAGCGCATCGAGAAGATTTTGCTGCTGGTAAGCTGCGTGTTCGTGACCTACATCGTCGCCGCGTTTATGGCCGGCCCCAACTGGGGCGAGGTCGCGGTCGACCTGGTCGTGCCCAACATTCAAAATGACCCCAGCTACGTGTCGCTCGTGGTCGCAACGATCGGTACCACCATCGCGCCGTGGATGATTTTCTTGGCGCAGAACAACGTGGTCGATAAGAACGCGGGCGAGGACGACATCGTGCTGCAGCGTATTGATACCGTGAGCGGCTCGATCGCTGCCGATATCATTGCCGGCTTTATTATCATCACGACCGGCACGGTGTTGTTCCCGGCGGGTATTCAGATTAGCGATGCTGCCGATGCTGCCCGCGCGCTGGAGCCTATTGCGGGTCAGTGGTCTACGGTACTGTTTGCCTCGGGCCTGGTCGCGGCGAGTTTCTTGGCTGCCTGCGTGCTGCCGGGCGTTACGTCGAGCGCTATCTGCGAGGCATTTGGCTGGGAGCGCGGTGCCGACCGCAGCTGGGACGAGGCCCCGGTCTATCGCGGCATCATTACGGCCATCATCGGTATCTCTGCCGTGCTGGTGCTTATGCCCGGCGTCGATCTGTTCCAGATTATGATGACCTCGCAGGTCATCAATGGCGTGCTACTGCCCGTGGTTCTGGTGTTCCAGGTGGTTATCGCCGCCGACCGTCACATTATGGGCGCCAACCGCAACGGCCGCGTATGGAACGTGCTCACGTGGGCGACTATCGGCGTGATTACGGTGCTCACGGTCGTCATGTTTGTCCTGCAGGCGATGGGCTACAGCGCTTAACGCCCACTTTTGCTTCCGAACAGGCCGCAGCGATGGACTGCGGCCTGTTTTTTGCCCGCTATAGGGCATTAGTTATATGGCAGTGGACAAAAAATGCCAAATATGAGTACTGTTGCTAAGTGAATAGCATTTACATCCAAGAAGATAATGGACATAGCCGATAGTATGTTCATTAAAATTGGCTCCAATATGTCTTAAACCAGTCAGGTTGGCTGCTTTAGGGGTTGTAGGGGTCGCTCGGACGTCATTTTGGGTGGTTTTGCCTGCTACTAAAATGGTAACAGTACTCATATTTGCCCCTTTTTGTCCACGACCCCTTGGAGCCGGGTAGCGCGCAGAGATGTGGTGTAAGAGGCGGGGAATGCCCCGCCTCCGCCCTTT
>UREC01000002.1:0-90471 GCA_900546755.1 uncultured Collinsella sp.
CACGCAAAGGAAAGCACTTAATGTGCTTTCCGTCTTGCGCAGGACTGTAGAGCAGGAAACTTCATATGCGGCCCTCCCGGGCGCAAGCAAAAGGGCGACCCCTGTCCGGAGTCGCCCTTGCGGTGCTGGTTATGTACGGCTGTTACTCGGCGTCGTGGTGGCGGCGGGGCTTGCGGCCTCCGTTGTCGCCGGGACGGCGCGGGCGGTCGCTGCGCTCGGAGCGCTCACGACGCGGGCGTTCACGACGCTGGAAGTGCTCGCCGTCGCCCTCGGAGGCACCCTCGGCGCGAGCCGGGGCCTCGGGCTTATCGAGACGATCGAGCGAGATCTTACCACGATCGTCGACCTCGATGACGACGACCTTGACCTCGTCGCCCACGTTGAGGACGTCCTCGACCTTCTCCACACGACCCTTGGCGACGCGGGAGATGTGCAGCAGGCCGTCCTTACCGGGCAGCAGATTCACGAAGGCACCGAAGGGCTGAATGGAGACCACGCGACCGGTGTACTCCTCGCCCGGCTCGGGAACCTTGATGATGAGCTTGATGCGCTCGACGGCCTGGTCGACGGACTCGCCGGTGCCGCCGACAAAGACGGTGCCGTCCTCCTGGATGTCGACCGAAGCGCCGGTCTCGTCCTGGATGCCGCGGATGACCTTACCGCCGGAACCGATGACGTCGCGGATCTTATCGGTCGGAACCTGGATGGAGACGATGCGCGGAGCGGTGCTGCGCGTGGTGTGGCGCGGCTCAGGGATCACATCGAGCATCTTCTGCAGGATGTACGCACGACCCTCCTTGGCCTGCTGCAGGGCGCGGGCCAGAATGTCGAAGGTGAGGCCGGTGGCCTTGTTGTCCATCTGCAGGGCGGTAATGCCCTCGGTGGTGCCGGTGACCTTAAAGTCCATGTCGCCCAGGAAGTCCTCGAGACCCTGGATGTCGGACAGGACCACGGTCTTGCCCTCCTCCTGGATCAGGCCCATGGCGATACCGGAGACCGGGCGCTTAATGGGCACGCCGCCGTCCATAAGGGCGAGCGTGGAGCCGCAGGTCGAAGCCATCGAAGAGGAGCCGTTGGACTCCATGACCTCGGAGACGACGCGGATGGCGTAGGGGAACTCGTTCTCGTCGGGGAGCACCGGAAGCAGAGCGCGCTCGGCCAGGTTGCCGTGGCCGATCTCGCGGCGCTTGGGGCTGCCCATGCGGCCGGTCTCGCCGGTGCAGAACGGCGGAAAGTTGTAGTGGTGCATGTAGCGCTTGCCCTCGGTGGGCTCGATGGTATCCAGACGCTGGCCCTCGTTGAGCATACCGAGCGACAGGACGGAAAGCACCTGAGTCTGGCCACGCTGGAACAGACCGGAGCCGTGAACGAGCGGCAGGTAGTTATCCTTCACCATGATGGGGCGAATCTCATCGGCGGCACGGCCGTCGACGCGCTCACCGGTCTCGACGACCATGGTGCGCATAGCCTTCTTCTCGAGCTTCTTGAGCGCCACGGGAATCTCGCGCTCCCAAGCGGCCTGCTCCTCCTCGGTGAACTCGGCACGGATGGACTCCTTCAGAGCCTCGACCTTACCGATACGGGAGAGCTTGTCGGCGTCGCGAAGGGCGGCTGCCATCTCGTCGTAGTGGGCGAAGATGCGCTCCTGGACCTCCTCGACGGGCTGGTCGAGCGGGTACTCCTTCTTGACGATGGCGCCGTTGACCTGCTCCCACTCGGCGACAAACTCGTCCTGAGCCTGGCAGAAGGCAGCAAGGGCCTCCTGGCCAAACTTCATGGCGGCGAGCATGTCGTCCTCGGAGATCTCCTCGGCGCCGGCCTCGACCATCGAGATGAAGTCGGCGGAGCCACCCAGCTCCAGATCCAGATCGGAGTTCTCGCGCTCCTCATAGGTGGGGTTGACGATAAACTCGCCGGTCTCCACGTTACGGCCGATGCGCACGCAGGCAAGCGGGCCCTCGAAGGGCACGCCGCCGAGCGTCATGGCCAGGGAAGCACCCATGACGTTGATGACGTCAAAGGGGTTGACCTGGTCGGCGACGAGCGAGGTGGCGACGATGTGCACCTCGTTGCGGAAGCCGTCCGGGAAGCTCGGACGAATCGGGCGGTCGATCATACGGGCCGTGAGCGTGGCCTTCTCGCTGGGACGGCCCTCACGCTTGAGGTAGCCACCCGGGATGCGGCCGGCGGCGTACATCTTCTCGTTGAAGTCGACGGTCAGCGGGAAGAAGTCGTAGTTCTTACGCTCCTTGGAGACGACCACGGTGTCGAGCATTGTGGTGTCGCCCTGCTTGACCAGGCAGGCGCCTGTGGCCTGCTTGGCAAGCTCGCCCGACTCAAAGGTGTAGGTCTTGCCGTACAGCTCAAAGGTCTTGGATACGAGTGTCATTGTTCTCCTTTACCCCGCAGGCCCCTTGCCTGCAGGCTCCTCATGTGACGCGGGCCCCCTGCCCCCGCCACGCTTCAGAGCGTGATTGTTCACGCCCTTACACAAAAAGAGCGCCCCGCTGCGCAGGACGCTCTTAGCATGTACAAATCCTACTGGATGTTGTCGCGGATGCCCAGAGCCTTGATGAGCTCACGGTACTCGACGATGTCGTTCTTCTTGATGTAGGAGAGAAGACGACGACGACGGCCGACGAGCATGAGCAGGCCACGACGGGTGTGGAAGTCCTTCTGGTGGGACTTCATGTGCTCGGTCAGCTCCTTGATGCGCTCGGTCAGGATGGCGACCTGAACCTTGGGGTTGCCGGTATCGACCGGGGTGTTACCGAACTGGGCAGTCAGCTCCGCCTTGCGCTCTTTGGAAACAGTCATTGTTTCACCTTTCGTTTTGCGTCGCCCACGGGCGACTCGATTCGCCTCGGACTGGGAAGCCGCCGGTGGAGCGAGCATCCAAGGTCGAGGTACCAACAGATCGGTATGTTACCACAAGCAGCCCGCGCCTGCGCATCATCACCGACCCAACATGAATTCCATCGCACGGAGGCGCTGATCGGTGTGCGTCGCAGCCCACACGTGCGAAAGCCCCAGCAAAAAGGCAGCGGTATGGGGGTCGACCCTCTCGGCCATAAGCGCATCGAAGGTCATGGACATGAGGGCGCGCAGCCATGCGACCTCACCGGTCGACACCAGCTCGGCACCGGGCACGCTCGACGCGCACGACCCGCACATGAGGCCGCCCGCCTGGGGCGAAAAATACGACAGCATCGGGTCTCCGCACAGCACGCAGGCCGAAAAATCGGGTCGGTAGCCAACGTGCGACAGCAATTTAAAGACAAAGGCCGCCACGAGCAGGTCCATATGTGCCGCGTCGAGCCCGCTGCCGACAAGTGTGAGCGCCCGCTGCGTGATGGCAAAGGTAAACGGATCCTCGGCGTCCTCGAACGAGCACACGCGCGCGACCTCGGCGATCGCGCTTGCGGCGCATGTCATCTCGTAATCGGGAGCAGCGCCGAGCGGCGCCTCCATAAGCTCGGCCTGGGAAACCACGTCGAGCGACCGTCCATGCGCAAGCAGCAGATCAACGGTACAGAACATCTCGCAGCGCGCAGCCAGGCGTCCGCCGGGTTTGCGGGCGCCCTTTGCCACGGCACGAACCTGCCGACCCCGCTCGTCAAGCATCGTCAGGATCAGGTCCGTCTCTTTGAGCTTCGTCTTATCGAGGACGAGCACCATCGTGCGATATGTCCGGGAGCCTGCCATGCGCGCCGCGTGCCCCTAATCCTCGGCGTTATAGCCAAAGCGGCGAATCTGGGCCTCGTCGTCACGCCAGCCGGCCTTGACCTTCACGTCCAGCTCCAAAAAGACCTGGGTGCCAAAGATGCGCTCAAGGTCGCGGCGGGCGTCGATGCCGATATGTTTGATCATCTCGCCGCCCTTGCCGATGATGATGCCCTTTTGGCCCTCGCGCTCGACGTAAATGGTGGCGTGCACGCGCAGCACCTTCTTGGTCTGCTCGAGCGAATCGCAAATCACGCCCACGGAGTGCGGGATCTCATCACGGGTGCGGCGCAGAACCTTCTCGCGCACAAACTCGGCAACGAGCGTCTCATCGGAAGCGTCGGTACCCATGTCCTCGGGGAACCAACGCGGACCCTCGGGCAAAAAGTGCGCAACGGTCTCGATGAAGGCATCGACGTTAAAGTTCTTGACCGACGACGTCACGATCTCGTCGTCATATTCCATAAGCTCGTGGGCGGCCTTAAGCTGCTCCATGACCTGTGCGGGGTCGGCTTCATCGGCCTTGGTGAGCACCAGGACCTTCTTGCAACGGGCGCATCTGACGCGCTCGGCAACCCAGGCGTCTCCCCTGCCGATCGGTTTGGTGGCATCAATCAAAAACGCGACAACATCGACATCGTTCAGCTCGAACAGTGCACTTTTATTGAGCTCAGACCCTAGACCGTCCTTGGGCTTGTGGATACCCGGGGTATCGACAAAGACCAGCTGGTAGCCGGGGCGGTTGACGACGGCGCGCATGCGGCGGCGGGTCGTCTGGGCCACCGGCGAGGTGATGGCGACCTTTTTGCCATAGCAGGCGTTGAGCAGCGTTGACTTACCGGCGTTGGGGCGGCCGACCAAGGCCACGAAGCCACTGCGGAAACCGGGCTCAACGTCGCCAAAGCCCGCGAGGCTGTCGTCCTCGTCGCACAGGGCGTCGAGCTCCTCGTCACTCATGCCCTCAAACGGGTCGAACTCCTCGACTTCGTCAAGCGAATCGGCATCCTCGACGTCGTCCAGAACCTCATCGGTAGGCTGCATATTGTCGGACATGGGAATCCCTTTCTAAATAAAGCCGAGCGCGTGGGCAAATACCAGCAAGCCCACAATCGCGGCGGTGATGGAAAGAACGTATACAGAGGCGGCGGCGATATCCTTCGCACGCTTTGCCAGCGGATGGAGCTCCTGGGTCGCCAGATCGACAATCGCCTCCATGGCGGTGTTGCACAGCTCGCCGTGAATCACCAGGCCACAGCAGATGATAATCGTAGCCCACTCGGCAATGTCGAGCCCCACAATGCAGCCGGCAATGACAGTGCACACGCCCGCCACGAGCATGACCTTAATGTTGCGCTCGGTCTTGACGGCGGTGACGAAGCCCTCCATGGCGTAGGAAAAGGACTTTAAGAAGGACGGATGGTCCTTGTTCGATCCGGGAATCATAGACGGCTCCTAGTCGTGGGCGTGGTTGGTGATGGGGCCGACGTGGACTAGCTTGGGGTCCTCGCCGCGCTCGAGCGCCAGATCGCGCAGGATGGCGTCCTCGCGGGCCTCCATTACCTCGGCCTCGTCGTCCTCGATATGGTCATACCCCAGCAGGTGCAGCATGCCGTGTACGAGCATCAGGCGGCACTCGTCGGCAGGGCTATTGCCAAAGCCGGGGGCCTGACGGGCAATGACCTGCGGGGCCAAGATGATATCGCCGAGCTCGAGCGTCTCGTCGGCGGGAATATCCTCGTCAAAGGCCGAGTCGCATTCAAACGAGAGCACATCGGTGGTGCGGTCGATGCCACGCCACTCGTGGTTGAGCTCGTGCATCTCGTCCTCGTCGACATACGAAAGGGAAATCTCGACTTCACGTTCAACGTCCTCGGCGGCAAGCACAACCTCGCAAATGTGCTCCACCTCCTGCGCGTCGAGCAGCGTATCGAGCTCGGCATCGTTGCTGATCAATACACTCAACGGGACTCCTTTCGGTCGCGCGAGCGCTGCTCACGCACGTCATCATAAGCATCGTATGCCTCGACGATACGACCCACCAAGGCATGGCGCACCACGTCGGCACGCTCGAGGTGAGAAAATGCGACATCGTCGACACGCCCCAAAATCTGCTCAACGTCGGCAAGACCGCCACGACGACCCACCAGGTCGCGCTGGCTCAGGTCGCCGGTAATCACGAACTTGGAGTTGAATCCAAGTCGTGTCAGGAACATCTTCATCTGCTCGGGCGTGGTATTTTGCGCTTCGTCGAGCACCACGAAGGCATCGCTCAGCGTACGACCGCGCATATAGGCAAGCGGGGCGATCTCGATCACGCCGCGCTCCATAAGCTCATCGGTGCGCTCGCGATCCATCATGTCAAAAAGGGCGTCGTAGAGCGGACGCATGTACGGATCGATCTTTTCCTCGAGGGTGCCGGGCAAAAAGCCCAGGTTCTCCCCTGCTTCGACAACCGGACGCGTCAAGATCAAACGGCCCACCTCGTGGCGCTTGAGCGCGGCAACGGCGAGCGCCATGGCCAGATAAGTCTTACCGGTACCGGCTGGACCCAGGCCAAACGTGATGGTATGCGAGCGGATGGCATCCACATAGCGCTTTTGCCCGAGCGTCTTGGGGCGGATAACGCGACCGCGATACGAAAGCAGCACGTCATCGCGAAGCGACGTAGCCTCGTGCTCACCGTCGCGCAAGACGGCCAGGCAGCGAGAGACATCGTCGGCAGACAGGGTACGACCGGCCGCCGCCTCGCGAAAAGCGTGTTCGAAAAAACGCGCCACGAGTTCGACCTCGTCCGGGTCACCGCTCACGGCGATGCTATCGCCACGGGCGACCACGTGAGCGCGAACCAAACTCTCGAGCGCACGAAGGACGCCGTCGCCGGCGCCCAAAACACGCGAGGGATCAACTCCCTCGGGAACGGTAAGTCTAATCTTCGAGGCTTCCATGGACCTCCCTGCGCGCATGGACCAAGCCGGAATCATCGACTCCGATGATAGCAACATCGAGCAGGCACGGGGCTGTAAGTCCACAGGTATCGTCAAGACGGGCATGATGGAACGAACCGAGCGTCAGGTTGTCACCATACTCGAGCACGGCACGCTCGACAGTGCCCACGCGACGACGAGCATCGGCAATAGCGAGCTCCTGCGCCGTGTCTCGCATACGACGGCTGCGCTCGGCCATAACCTCGGGCGGCACCTGGTCGGGCATGTCGGCAGCAAGGGTACCGGGACGCTTGCTGTAGCGGAACACGTGCATACGCGAGAAACCCACACGGCGGCACAGCGCCAGCGACTCCTCGAACTCCTCGTCCGTCTCACCAGGAAAACCGACGATGACATCGCACGAAAGAGACGCCTGGGGCAAGTTGGCGCGAATCATACGCACCGTGTCCTCAAAGGCCTCCGCGCTATAGGGACGACCCATGCGATGCAGGGTCGCCGTACAGCCGGACTGCACGGGCAGGTGCAAAAACGGGGCGATACGCTGCGGATAGCGCGCCATAACCTTAAGCAGGCGCTCAGAGATATCCATGGGCTCGACCGAGGAAATGCGCACATGCGCAATAGTCGTGCGCTCCATGATGGCCTCGAGCAGCTCATCGATTTCGACATGCTCGTCGGTCGCGCTCTTGCCATCGTAGGCACCCAGGTTCACACCGGTCAGCACCACCTCGGGCACGCCGGCCTCCTGGGCCTCGCGAACTTGTTCAAGCACGGACTCGACGGGCACGGAGCGCTCGGGGCCGCGCGCCTTCCACACAATGCAATAGGTGCAGCGATGGTTGCAGCCGTCCTGGATCTTCACGCCCAGGCGAGAGCGACCGAGCGCATCGACCACCTCGCCATCGCTGCAGGCGGGAACGCTATCGGACTCAACGCCCAGCACCTCGCAGACACGTTCGGCGACATCAATCTTGGACGGCTCGGCGATCACGCGATCCGAGAGCTCCAACAGCTCCTCGGGATGCAAATTGACCACGCAACCGGTCACGAGCACATAAGGCTCGTTTGGATGGGCCAGCGCATGACGGACGGCCTTGCGGGTCTTAGCCTCGGCCTCGCCCGTCACGGCACAGGTATTGATTACGATCAGATCGGCATCCTGGGGCTCTACCATAGCAAAGCCCAGGCGCATAAGATCGGCAGTGATACGGTCAGACTCAACCCGGTTGACACGGCAACCGAGGTTGACGACGGAAATATGGGGTGCGAGCACACGGGCTCCTTAATCGAGGATGTCGTCGAGGGCACTCTTGATACGGTCGGTCACCGACTTCTTACCGGATGCGACGTCATCGCCCATCTCGTCGGCGAAGGCGCGAAGCAGCTCGCGCTGCTTGTTAGAGAGATTGGTGGGGACGACCACGCGCAGCTGCACGACCAGACGACCGCGCGAACCGCCACCGCCGATACGCGGCATGCCGTAATTATTGACGCTCACGGTGTCGCCGTACTGGGCGCCGGCGGGAACCGTCACCTTAACGACCTCGTCGGGCATAATGCCCTCGACCTCGATCTCGCAGCCAAGCGCAGCCTGCGCAATCGAGATATCGCTCACCAGGTACAGGTCGTCACTGTTGCGCTTAAAGCGCTCATGGTCGGCAACGCGCACGTTGACAATCAGGTCGCCCGAAGGCTCGCCGCGAAGGCCGGCCTCGCCAAAGCCGCTCACACGCAGCTGGCGACCGGTCGAAACGCCGGCGGGAATATCGATGTCGATCTTTTCGTGCGAAGGCGTGCGGCCCTGACCGTCGCAGGTCTCGCAGGGATGGTCGATAACCGTGCCCTCGCCATGGCAGTCGGGGCAAGGCGAGGAAGACTGAACCTGGCCCAAAAACGATCGCTGAACCGTCGTGACGTAGCCCGTACCGTGGCAGCGACTGCACTGCTTTTCCTGTGCACCCTCGGCCCTACCGGTACCGTTGCAGTCCTCGCAGGGAGCAAGGCGATCATAGCTGATCGTCTTTTTGCAACCGAGCGCCGCCTCCTCGAGCGTCACCGAAAGGGAGATGGCCATGTCACGTCCGCGACGACGCTCACGACGGCTGCGGGCGCCACCACCGGCGCCACCGCCAAAGAACGACGAGAAGAGGTCGTCCATACCCATGCCGCCAAAGATATCGTTGATGTCGACATAACCAGAGCCACCGGGGCCGTCCGCGGTGCCGTAACGGTCGTAGTTAGCACGCTTCTGCTCATCGGAAAGAACGGAATAGGCCTCGTTGAGCTCCTTGAACTTGGCCTCGGCCTCGGGATCGTCCGAAACATCCGGATGTACGGTACGGGCCTTCTTTAGAAACGCACGCTTAATCGTCCGCGCGTCGGCATCCCTGTCGACGCCAAGCACCTCGTAGTAATCCCTATTTTCCGACACGACCGAATCCTTCCGACTTTCATTATTGTCACAGTGCGTCCTATACCCAAGCTGGGCCGACCGCAAACAAAGGGTTTGATGTTATTGCATTTGATACGGCGAAAGCATGGCCCGTTGCGAGCAGCTCGCGAACCAAACCGACACGAGCGCGAACATGAAGCCGTTGGCAAAACCGTTGGCAAACTGCATCGCACCGCGCTTCCACCACAGCAGGCTGCGATGAAGCACACCGTCCGAAAGCACCATGAACAGGCCCATGGTAAAGGGGATAAAGCACATCACGGCAAAGGCCGAGAACACGCCCGAGATGGCCGACAGCACCAAAAACGGCGCCACGATGCCCATCAGGTAAAAGCCAGTACGGGCCTTGCCTTCCAAGCGCTCGGCCTCAACATGGGCGCGGCCGACCAAGTCGCCGCCCGCGGCACCGTTAGTGCCAGCATGGCCCATGCCGCTAATGCGGACCTCGTCGCCATCGTGCGTGCCGGCAGGAAACTCAATCGTCTGCTCGGAGGTTACGCGAGTACGACCGCTGCCACCGCAATCAGGGCAGGGATCGGCCACGACTTTACCGGAACCGCCGCACTCGGGACAGACCGACTGGAACGTGCCCGCACCAAACAGGAAGGACAGGTCGACGTCGATGTGGCCGCGGCCACCGCAGCTCGGGCAGGTATGTGCATGCTCGGACGAAACGGAGCCCGAGCCGCCGCAGTGACCACAGGTATCGAAGCGCGTGTAGCGGACGGTCTTGCGGGCACCGCCCTTGGCCTCCTTGGCGTCGAGTTTGATATCGACGACCACGTTGGCGCCGTTCTCGGGATTGTAGGCAGCCTGGCCGCGACGCTGATGGCCCCAGGCGCCACCAAAGGGAAAGCCGCCCTCAAAGGGATTGCCATAGCCCGTGCTGCCGGCGTAGCCGCCACCATAGGGCGAAGCCGTAGGAGCACCGGCAAAGGGATTGCCAGAACGCATGGCGTCGTAGCGCGCACGTTTTTGCTCATCCGAAAGCACGGCGTAGGCCTCGGAAACCTCTTTAAACTTTTCCTCGGCATCCGGCTCTTTATTGACGTCCGGATGGAGCTTACGGGCCTTTTGCTGGAAGGCCTTTTGAATATCACGCGAGGTGGCGTCCTTGGAGACACCCAGAATCTCGTAGTAATCTTTTTCGTTCATCGTCGCCATGCGCGGCAACCTCCTGCTCACAGCAGCGTATATATTCCGGTAATTCTACCCGAGCGGCCTAAGCTAGATCCCAAAACAGCTCGAACAGAACATTTCCATCGAGCCAGCCCAGATGGGTCGGCGCCAGACGAGCTCGAACATGACCCGCGACGACATCTGCCGAAGTGAAGGGTCCCTCATGACCCCAGAGCGTCTCGGGCACCCAAGTGGCAAGACCCAATTCGAGCGCGCGATCGCAGGCAGCTGCCAGCTCGCCCGTTGGGATGACGCAAGCTGCACGAGCCAACAGGTCGGACGCAACACCGCGCGTCATGCGACAGGCGAGCATCAAGTCTTCGGCGACAGCCTCGCGCTGCGACAGATATTCGGCCTCGAACGCCGTCGCGTCATCGTCACGTTGCACCAGACGCACGCGGTACGCATCGCCTCGAGAAGACACGCCGGGGAACAAACCTGCAAGACGGTCGAAATCCTCGTCGTCGAGCATGCCCGCGGCAGAACGACCCAGGCCCAGGTAGCCCCGACCAGTCCAGTAGGCGATATTATGGGCACATTCATGCCCATCGAGCGCGTAGCTCGCCACCTCATACGGGTGATAGCCGGCGGCACCCAGGAGCTCGCGTGCCACATCCATGCAGGCGGCCTGAAAATCCTCATTAGGCTCGAGCGACTCGTCACGGCACGCCATGCGATAGAGTGGCGTCCCCTCCTCAAGCGTGAGCGGGTAGATCGACACATGATGAGGCGCCGCCGCCAGCACGCCATCGAGCGTGCTCCGCCAGCTTGCGGCCGTCTGCCCGGGAAGGCCGCACATCAGGTCGCACGACACATCGAGGCCAGCGTCCTTCACCGTCGCGATAGCCGCAAGTGCCCGATTGGCATCGTGAATGCGGCCAATAGCAGCCAGCTCGGTATTGTCGAGGGTTTGCACGCCCAGAGAGATGCGCGTGACACCCGCCTCGGCAAGCGCGGTGGCGAGCTCAGCGGTCAGGGACTCAGGATTGGCTTCGCAAGTAAATTCAACGGGTTTGCACCACATGGAGATACGACGGGCAAGTTCCACCAGGCGCTCCCCAGCAAGTGACGGCGTGCCGCCGCCAGTATAGACCGTGCGGACCTGCGCAAGCGCCCCGGCGTCGCCAAAGGAATCGAGGCGCGCATACAACTGCTCAAAATACGAATCGAGCGCGGCATCCAAATCACACGCAGCAAAGCTGCGCGAGTCAAAGTCGCAGTACCGGCACTTTTGGGCGCAAAACGGCACGTGCACGTACAGCGCGGTAACGGCCACCGTTAGGCCTCCAGCGGATGAGCAGGCACCGACTCGCCGGCGGCAAGCGCGGCCTCGCAGGCCACCACGTCGCGCTCGATATCATCGACCAGCGCCATAAACTCCTCGTACGTAGAGCAACGCACCACCTGAGCGCGCCAGGCGGCGGCATGGGGCATGCCCTTTAAGTACCAGCTTGCGTACGTGCGAGCACGCGACATGAGCGGCAGAAGCTCATGCGTCAACGTCAGGTGCTCGCGCAGAGCCTCCAGGCGCTCGACCGAGGAGCGAGAAGGAACCGGCGTGCCATCGAGTGCAAGGGCTCGGGCATCGCCGAACACCCACGGATTGCCGTAGATGCCGCGCGCGATAAACACCGCGCTGGCACCCGAGCCGTGCAGATGCTCAGCGGCCTCCTCGGCCGAGAACACATCGCCCGAACCAATCACGGGAATCTCGACAGCGTCGGCAACCTCATCGACGACCGACCAATCGGCCTGGCCCGTGTAGAGCTGCGTGGCGCAACGACCATGCACGGCGACTGCGGCAGCCCCTGCACTCTCAAGCATCTGGGCAAATGTCGCGGCATTGCGGTCCTCGGCATAAAAGCCCTTGCGAATCTTGACGGTCACGGGCACGTGCGCCGCGCCAACCGTGGCCTCGACGATCTTCTCCGCCAGGTCGGGCGTGCGCATGAGCGCCGAACCCTCGCCCTTGGTGACAACCTTGCGGGCGGGGCATGCCATATTGATATCGATGAGCGACAGGCGATCGCCAACGCGCTCCTCGACGGCGACGACGGCGCTCGCAAACTGCTCGGGCTTGGAGCCAAAGAGCTGCACGCAAATCTGCTGCTCCTCGTCGGCCGGCAGCACCAGGCGCCACGTTTTGTTGCTGGCATAGGCAAGGCCTGCCACGCTCACCATCTCGCTGTAGGCAAGGTTGGCACCACGGCGGCGACACATGATGCGATAGGCGGGGTCGGTAACGCCCGCCATGGGAGCCATAAGGAACGGCTGCTCGGCATAGGCGCCCAGCAGCCGCTTGCTGTAATCAGAAAGCGCCATGGACCTACTCGTCCACCTTGAGGATCGCCATAAAGGCCTCCTGCGGGACCTCGACCGATCCGATGGCCTTCATACGCTTCTTGCCCTCTTTCTGCTTCTCGAGCAGCTTGCGCTTACGCGAGATATCGCCGCCGTAGCACTTAGCAAGAACGTCCTTGCGACGCGCCTTGACGGTGGAACGGGCGATGATCTTGTTGCCGATAGCACCCTGGATGGGAACCTCGAACAGCTGACGCGGGATGATTTCCTTGAGCTTGTCGCACAGGCCACGGGCCAGGCCATATGCCTTGTCCTTATGGACTATAAACGAAAGCGCGTCCACCTCGTCGCCCGAAAGCAAAATATCGAGCTTCACGAGCTCGGAGGGACGGTACTCGTTGAACTCGTAGTCGAGCGAGGCATAGCCCTTGGTGCGGCTCTTGAGCTGATCGAAGAAGTCCAAGATGAGCTCGGCGAGCGGCATATCGAAGCGCATCTCGACCGATTTGCTCGTCAGGTGGATCATATCGGTTGTGACGCCGCGGTGCTCAATGGCGAGCTGCATGACGGCACCCGTGTACTCAGGCGGGCAGATGATCTTTGCCTTGAGGTAGGGTTCCTCGATACGATCGATGCGTGTGGCCTCGGGAAGGTCCTGCGGACTGCGGACATCGATCATTTCGCCGTCGGTCTTGTAGACGTGATAGTCGACCGAGGGACTCGTGGCAATGAGATCCAGGTTGAACTCGCGCTCCAGGCGTTCCTTGACGACTTCCATGTGCAGCAGGCCCAGGAAGCCCACGCGGAAGCCAAAGCCGAGCGCCACCGAGGTCTCGGGCTCCCACACCAACGACGGGTCGTTGACGTGCAGCTTATCGAGGGCGTCGCGCAGATTCTCGTAGTCCTTGTTGTCGATCGGGAACAGGCCCGTGTAGACCATGGGCTTGGCCTCGCGGTAGCCCGGAAGCGGCTCGGGGCAGGGGTTCGACGCCCACGTAAGGGTATCGCCCACGCGAACGGCCTCGGGATCCTTCAAGCCCGTGACCACATATCCGACCTCGCCGACCGTCAGCGCGTCGACCGGAGTCTCGGCAGGACGCTTGACGCCCACGCCGTCGACCAAAAAGTCGCCCTTGGCTTGCATCATAAGCAGGGTATCGCCCTTTTTGATGGAACCATCGAAGACGCGCACCGTAGCCACCACACCGCGATACTCGTCAAAGTACGAATCCAAAATGAGCGCTTTGAGCGGAGCGTTTGCATCGCCCTTAGGCGGCGAAATCAAAAAGACAATGGACTCCAGCAGATCGTGAATGCCCTCGCCGGTCTTGCCCGAGACGCACACAGCATCATCGGCAGGGATCGCCAGGTCATCCTCGATCTCGGTCTTAACCTCATCGGGATGGGCCGAGGGCAGGTCGATCTTGTTGATGGCCGGCACAATGTCCAGATTGGCGTTCATGGCGAGCGTCGCGTTGGAAACGGTCTGCGCCTCGACGCCCTGCGTGGCGTCGACAACGAGTACCGCGCCCTCACAGGCTGCCAGCGAGCGCGAGACCTCATAGGTAAAGTCAACGTGGCCCGGCGTATCGATCAGATTGAACTGATACGTCTCACCATCGTCGGCGTCATAGGAAACGCGGACGGCATTGGACTTGATCGTAATGCCGCGCTCGCGCTCGATATCCATGGTGTCGAGCAGCTGCGACTCCATGTCGCGCTCGTCGACGGTATGGGTGAGCTCGAGGATGCGGTCGCTGATCGTGGACTTGCCATGGTCGATGTGCGCAACAATTGAGAAGTTGCGGATGTGGGAAATGTCAATTGAAGTATTCATGCGGACTATCTTACCCGAGCGATACAAAAAATGGAGCCTGTTCCATAAAACAGGCTCCATTTATGCGCGTAATCTGTGTGGTGTGAAATTTACAACTTAGGCGTTGATGCTGTTCACGAGCTTGGCAAGACCGGACTTGCGGTTGGAAGCCTGGTTCTTGTGGATAACATGCTTGGCGGCAGCCATGTCGAGACGCTTGGTGACGGTCTTGAGGGCAGCCTGGGCCTTCTCGGCGTCGCCCTCGGCGACGGCGGACTGGACGTGCTTGGTCAGCGTCTTGAGCTCGGACTTGACAGCCTTGTTACGCATGCGAGCTGCCTCATTGGTGCGGATACGCTTCTTCTGAGACTTGATGTTTGCCACTTCTGGAGTTCCTTTCGAGTTCCTTGCAAAAAATGTATGACACCTCTGAGACACGGTGAGGTCATGCAAGCGCCTACTATAGCACGCTCCCCCTCAAAGGAATAGAACGAATTTGTCAAATAGGCAGGTATCATCACGATTTTCTCAAGATGTTCGTAATCCAGAGCAAAAGCGCGGTCTCAGAATCGGCAGAGCCCTTGAGCGCGAGCTCCACATCGACCGCACCCTCGAGCGCTGCGACGAGCTCTGCCATCGAAAAGCGACGCGCCCAAGTCAGGTGATTCTTGACCTGCCAGGACTGGAGCTTGAGCGTTGCGGCCAGCTCACGACCCTGTCCACGCGCATCGAGCGCCTTGGCGACGATCAGCTCACGGATGCGACCGCACAGCAGCGTGTAGGTCCACACATAGCTCTTGGCGGGCAGCAGATTGAAGAGCTCGAGCGATCGCCGCATATCGCGAGCCGAGACGGCGTTGAGGAAGTCCCAGGGTTGAACCTCGGCCGTACGGACAATCCAGCGCTCAACATCGGCAAGTTCAATCTGAGGCGACTCGACCATCTGGGCAAGCTTAGCCAAGTCGTTATCGAGCATGCGCGTGTTTTCGCCCGAACGCGAGACGAGCTCCTCGGCGGCCGCCGTCGAAATCGACTTACCGCGCTGCGTCGCCATCTGCTGCACACGGCGCGGTAGCTCCCAGCGCTTGGTGCCGGAGCAATCGATCACGGCCTTCTTGTCGATCTTGGCGATCGCCTTATACAGGCGCGTGTTCTTGGCAAGCGAGTCGGCGATGATGAGGCAGACCGTTGTTGGGCTGGGACTCGCCAGATACCCAACGAGCGGCTCCGAGACCGCCTTGGCGAGCTTTGAGCAGCCATCGAGGATTACCAGACGAAACTCGCTGCCCATCGGAAAGGTGTTAAGCGATCCGATAATGGACTCGATATCGGGGTCCTTGGTCATGTCTCGCTCGTCGAGGTTGAACTCGACCATACCCGATTTTTCCAGACGCGCTTTCATACGCGAGACGGCGTGGTCGCGCTTGACTCCGTCGGTACCGACGATCAGATATGCCGGCAGCAAACCGGTTTCGGACATTGCGCTCCCCTCCCGCAGGCCTTCGTATTCGTTCCGTGCCATTCTAGCCCAGGGGCCCACCACACGCCAACGACGTCGTCACGGTCGCTGGCATCGCATCGCAAAGCCATTCGCAGTCGGTGTGACGGTAATGTCGCCGTGTTCGATGGTACACGCGAACACACCACCCGCTTCCTTAACGGCATCGATGCAGGCATCGGACGGATGGCCGTATCGATTCCCCTCACCGGCGCTTGCGAGGGAAAGCTCGGGCTTCAGGACGTCCAGCAACTCGCCATCGACTGAAACCTTGGAGCCGTGATGCCCAAGTTTAAGGACATCGATATCCCCCACCTCCTGCACGAATTCCCGCTCTTGGTCGAGCTCGGCATCACCGGTGAGAAGTATTCGCAGGCCCTTGCCTTCCTGAACATAAGAGAGCAGCAGGACAAGCGAGTCCTCATTTCCCTCGCCATCCACGAACTCGAATGGCCACATCACGCGAGCGCAAAATGAGCCGATGTCGACCGTATCCCCACGGCGCACCTGCCGATACTCCACGCCAGGTCGGTTCAATACCTCGGCAGGAGCATCCTCCAGCGCATCCGCCGCCACGGCAATCGTTCCGACCGAAAACTGTTCGAGCACGGCAGGCAAACCACCCCAGTGGTCCTCATCCCAATGCGTCACAAAGACGGCATCGATATGGTGCACGTTATTGCGAACCAACGCCGCAACCACACGCTCGTCGAGCCCGCAGTCGACGAGAGCTACTGCGCCGCCTTGGCGGATAAGAATCGCATCGGCCTGGCCCACATCGAGCACCGTCACCGAAGGCGGAGCGAATCGATCCCAATAGACGTACGGAATCGCAGCCAAGAGCATCAGGCATGCAAGCCCCACCGCCATAGGACGTGCACGGGGACGCGGCCACCAGACCAGCAGAACCGCCAGAAAACACGGCACTAGGTAAATCCACATGCTATCGGGCGGCACGCTCACGTATGCACCCGGCACGGCGGCAAACAGCTGCTCGAAGAACAGCGCGCAACGGGCGGCAATCATGGGCACAACGAGCGCCCAAGTCCGCAACGGTCCCACGAGCGAAAAGGGAGCCAGCGCGATCGACACAGCGAGCAGAACGCTCACCACCGGACCGATGACCGCATTTGCCAACGGAGCAATGAGCGAGAATGTACCGAAGGCAGGAATGGTAATGGGAAGTGTCGCCAGTTGCGAGCACAGCGTGACGGAAAGCACGCTGGCAACGCCCGATGGCACACCTAGCTCACCCAACGCGTAGGTCGCATAGGGACAAAAACACAGAATGGCTAAGACGCTGGCGCATGAAAGCTGAAAGCCCATCTCGAACAGCACCGTCGGCCGCAGTAGCACAAAGATGGACATGGTTACGAAGAGTGCCGAAAGGCCGTGCCGACGACGCCCCGCGCCGTTTACGACAAGCGTCACGAACACCATGCAGCACGCGCGCACGGCCGAGGGAGACGCGCCCGTAAAGGCAGCGTAGCCCACAAGCGTTATCGCCAATATCGCCCGCTGAAGACCACGTGAGCACCGAGTCTTTTGCAATACACCCTCGATTACAAACCCCACGATAGCCAAATGGCTGCCCGAGACTGCGATAAGATGCGCCGTTCCCGTCACCGAAAACCAGTCGCCCGCCGGCTGGGCGCGCAGCTCGGCCGAACGACCGCAGACGACACCGGCTATGAGCGCACGCGCCGGGTCGGTCGCAGGCGCGATGGACGCAAGCAGCCCATTTCGCAGCCGAAGCAGCGGCCTCGGAGAACCCTCATCGACCGACACAATCCGAACGGCTTTAACCTTGCGCACCTCGCCTCGAAGCACGCGCGATCGTCCATACGCATCGTTCTCAAAACGTGACACGCGACCGATAACACGCACGTGCGCCCCGACCTTGAACTCACGGTCACACGATAGGCGAACCGTTGCCAAGTTCTTACCGTCCGAGCGTGCCTCGCAGGTATAGGAATACACGTCGTCATTTATGGATGGGTCACCCTGCACGACAAACTCGAGACTGCTTGCCGCTCGACCGTCGAGCGTCTTCGAGGCGTTGAGCGCACCCACGGCCCACCACGCCGAAACGACCGCACCCGCCACGAGACCGACGGACGCGGCATACAGCCACCGCTTCAAAGGGGCAAGCCTCGCACAAGAGTGAGCCAGCACAACGAAAACCGCTGCCGCAACGGGAATGGCCCATAGCGGCCCGACCGCCGTCGCCCGCCCCCTCAGCAGCGCATCAGCGGCTATGCTGAGCACCAAGGCGCAGCTCACGCACATGCCGGCACACAGGGCCATCGTCCACGGAATCAGGGGCCGCGGAGGCATCACGTGCTCTCGCTCGGTCGCACTCATACGCAGATGCAATCTTTGATTTTGGCAAGCTTCTTCTCGCCGATTCCCGACACGCGCATGAGGTCATCGACCGAGGTAAAAGCCCCGTTTTGCGTCCGCTCGTCGATAATCGATTGAGCCATAGAAGGCCCGATGCCCGAAAGCGTCTGCAGCTCCGCCGCACTTGCCGTATTGATGTTCACGAGTCCCGACGAAGACCCCACACCAGAAGTCGCGGCGGCACCGCTTTCGCCCCCGCCGACCGCCGCAGCCGCTTGTTGCTCCCCCACCGCCGGAACATAGATCTTTTGTCCATCCGTGATCTTGGACGCGCGATTAAGCCCTGTCACATCCGCCTCGGCCGTAAGCCCTCCGGCGGCGTCGATCGCTTGGGATACCCGTGCTCCATCTTTGAGCCGGTAAACGCCAGGCCTCACAACGGCGCCATCAACATCGACGTACACCTCGGCAGCAGAAGAGCTCTTGTCAGACGACTCATCGGCATCGTCAGGTGACGCATCCCCGGCCCCGCGCACATCCGAGGCGCCCGCCTCATCGCTACGTTCAAACGACACGTCGCTGGAGTGGCCACCAAAACCTGCTATCGCCAAGCCGCTCGCGGCGGCAATGACAACCAGAATCGCCAGGACCATCGCCTTGTGGCCGAGCAGCTTTTCTGCCCAGCGGTCCATCCGTTTAACCCGTTCGTGTTGCTCGCGCTGCGCCATAGCAAACACCTCCCAACACCATCGTGTCAGGAAACGAACGCCGCAGCCTCCGCACGCCCACGCCGGTTTTCGCGGTCAAACCAAAAGTTAACCAAAACCTTGCGCAAATGTGCCCGTTTATTCAGGCACACGTCAGCAAATGAACACTTAGCCGCAAAATGCCCAGATAGCAAAAGACCGACGATGCAGGCGCATCGTCGGTCTATGCACAAATTTACTCGTGATCTTGGTAAATCTCACGCGGAGCAAGCTCCGAATGTTTGCGTTTTAAGGTCTTAGGGGCCTTGTACGTGTTGCTCTCGAAGTCGATGTACTCGGTCTGCTTGAGCAGACGCTCAATCATCTCCTCATGATCAAACAGTTTCCAGGCCTCATGCACGGCATCGAGTTTAGCGTGCGTCTCGGGACGGCGCGGCATAAACAGCGTGCAGCAGTCGGGAGCGGCCTCAGTCGAGATATCGAACGTACCGATCTCCTCGGCGCGTGCGATGATCTCCTGTTTGTCCGAACCGATGAGAGGACGGAACACGGGAATCTTCACGGCTTCGTTGACGGCCATGATGTTCTCAAGCGTTTGGGAGGCAACCTGCCCAAGCGATTCGCCCGTAACGATGGCCCTGGCACCCTCGATGTGTGCAATGCGCTCGGCAACCGAATACATAATGCGGCGATACATGATCACGCGCAGGTTACTGGGACAGGTGACCGAAATCTCACGCTGGCAGTCGCCAAACGGCACCACGTACAGGCGGCCGATCTGGACACCCGGCTCAAGCGCACGGATGATATCCTGCACCAAATACTCGCTCGTATCGGGCGTCTGCGGACGACCGGAGAAATGCACCGGCACGCAGACCGCGCCGCGACGCGCGAGCATCCAAGTCGCCACCGGAGAATCGATACCCGACGACAGCAGCGTCACGACCTTGCCGGCAGAACCCACCGGAAGGCCGCCAACGCCGCGCTCGGAGCGCGCATACACGTAGACACTACCCTGAACCACCAGAACGTGCACCATCGCGTCGGGGTCGTGCATCTGGACCTTTTTATCGGGAAACGCCTCACACAGCACCTCGCCAACCTGTCGATTGATATCGATCGAGGTGAGCTCATAGTCAGTATTGGAGCGCTTGGCGTGCACCTTAAACGAATCGAAGGAACCAAACTCGCGCAGCGCCTTCACGGCGGCGGCGCAGTACTCCTGCGGGTCGCGGTTGGTGTGATACGCCAAAGACACACGGGCAACGCCGGGAACGGTGCGAATGACACGCGCCGCCTCGTCGGCCTGATGTTCGTTAAAGGTCACGAGGATATAACCGGAAATTCGAGACACGGCATTCACGGAAAAGGCGGCCAAGGCCGCCTTGATGTTATCCATGAGGATATGCTCAAAATGTGCGCGGTTCTTGCCCTTCAGTCCAACCTCGTGATAGTGGACTAGGCAGACGCGAGCCGCCATTTAGGCTTCAGCAACCTTGTGGCCGAGCGCCTTCTCGTAACGGGCCTCGTCGTAAGAGATGTCGCCGTCGACAATCTCGTCCATAGCCATCGAGATGGTATCGGCACCGGAAAGCCCGATGGTGATGTCATCGACATCCTGGACGGCAAGCACGCGGTTGTGCTGGCCACGCAGCATGCTATTGATGTCGCAGGCGCGCTTGGAGGCAAGCGAAGCGAGCAGGAAGCGGTTATGATCGGTCTTCTCCAGAAGATCGTCAATACAAGGCTTTACAACGGACACGGACCTCAGATCCTTTCATGCATATCGAGAACGCGAACGAGCTCATCGGTCGCGCGGTCGAGATCGTCATTCACCACGACGTCGTCGTAGCGGTCGGCAAGGGCAAGCTCATCGGCGGCGTTTGCCATACGCAGCTCAATCGTCTCGGGCGTCTCGGTACCGCGACCGACTAGACGCTCGCGGAGCACCTCAAGCGAAGGCGGCTTGATAAAGATCAGCACGGCCTCGGGGAAACGCTCCTTCACCTGCAGGGCGCCCTGGACATCGATCTCCAAAATCAGAGACGAGCCCGAGGCGAGCTTGGATGTGACCTCGCTCACCAACGTGCCGTAGCAGTTACCGTGGACCTCGGCCCACTCAACAAACTCACCGTTTGCCACGCGGCGGTCGAACTCCTCACGCGTCAGAAAAAAGTAGTTGACGCCGTCGACCTCACCTTTGCGTGGTGCTCGCGTGGTAGCCGAAACCGTCAGACCCAGGTTCGAGCGGCGCTCGCGCACACGAGTGACGAGCGTACCCTTGCCTGCGCCTGACGGTCCAGAAATCACAAAGAGCTTGGAATCCTGAGCGCTCACTTATTTGGTCAGCTGCTCGAGGAGCTGCTCGCGCTGACGGACGCCGAGGCCCTGGACGCGACGAGTAGCGGAGATACCGAGCTCCTCCATGATCTTGGCGGCCTTGGCCTTGCCATAACCGGGGAGAGACTCGATGAGGGTGGAAACCTTCATGCGGGAAGCGATGGGGTCATCGGAGTTGAGCACGGACTCGAGGGACTTCTCGCCCTTCTTGATCTGCTCGCGAAGCTCAGCGCGGGCGTGACGTGCGGCAGCAGCCTTCTCAAGAGCCTGCTTGCGCTGCTCGTCGGTAAGCTGAGGGAGTGCCATTCGTACCTCCAAATAGTTGGGTTATATCTGATTCAATAATTGGCATTTTAGCACGTAGAACGTACAAAATGCCTAATCGCGGCTCCATAGGTTAGACGATACCCGCAAAAAGTGCAATATACTGCGCCCAAAGTTAAGCCCCTGACCTGCGATTCCACACAAAGGATGGGAAAGTTTACGCAGGCACAGGGGCTATTTTGTGCTAATGAGACCCAAAAGTGGTGACTTAGGGGAATCTTTTACGCGACGTTTTCGACCAGCTCGGCGACGATGGCGTCAAAGGCGGCAACCGGATCGTCGGCACCGGTGATGGGACGGCCCACCACAATGTGGCTTGCGCCACGCTCGATAGCCTGGGAAGGCGTCGCCACGCGGGACTGGTCGCCAAGGGCGGCACCCACCGGACGCACACCCGGAGTCACGATCAGGGCATCAGGACCCAGCAGCTCACGCATGTCGTGAGCCTCCATCGGTGAGCACACGATGCCATCGATGCCGTTGGCCTGAGCAAGCTTTGCCAAGCGGGCGGCCTCCTCGGCCACGGGCGACTCGACGCCGATCTCGCTCAAGGCATCCTGATTCATGCTCGTGAGCACGGTGATGGCGACGAGTTTGGCGCGGTCCTCACGCGCCTCCTCGGCACCCTCGCGGCAGGCAGCGAGCATAGCACCCGAGCCCAGGCCGTGGACCGAAAGCAGGTCGGCACCGGCAAGCGAGGCCGAGCGGGCAGCGCCGCGCACCTGATGCGGAATGTCATGGAACTTAAGGTCGAGGAAGACCTTAAAGTCAAGGTCCTTAAAGGTCTTGACGATCTGGGGACCCTCAGCGTAATAGAGCGTCATGCCGACCTTGAGCCAGGCGGCATGGCCCGAAAGCTCGTGGGCGAGCTCGAGCGCGCGCTCACGGTCGCAGTCGAGGGCGACGATAACACGGTCGCGGGCATCATTCTCTAGCATTCGAAAGCACCCACCAGCTCGTTGATGTCCTTTACGCCCTGGGACTCGGCCCAGGCCTCGAGCTCATGCGCGATCTTAAGCGAAGCACACGGATCGACGAAGTTGGCCATGCCGACCGACACGCAGGTGGCGCCGGCCAGGATAAACTCAGCCGCATCCTCGCCAGTCATGACACCGCCGACACCGTTGATGGGGATATCGACGGCCTGGGCAACCTCCCAGACCATGCGCACGGCGATGTGGTGGCACAGCGGGCCCGAAAGGCCGCCCTTGGGCTTGGCCACGCGGGACTTGCGGGTATGAACGTCGATGGCCATGCCCTGGATGGAGTTGATGACCGAAAGGCCGTCGGCGCCGGCGGCCTCGAGAGCCTTGGCAATCTCGGCAACGTTGACCGGAGCCATCTTTACGAACAGCGGCTTATCGGTCACCTTGCGGCAGGCAGCCATAACGGAAGAGGCGCCCTCGGGCGTTGATCCCATGGCGGCACCGCCGGCGGCAATATTAGGGCAGCTCACGTTGATCTCGTAGCCGGCAGCCCAGGGGCACAGCTCGACATACATCTCGAGTGCGCGGACAAACTCGTCAACGGAGTGGCCGGCAACCTGACAGATGACCTGGCAGCCGTCCTTGGACAGCTGTTCGAGCCAAGGACCGGACTCACGGGCAAAGGCGGCCACGCCGGGGTTCTGAAGGCCCACGGAGTTGATCATGCCGCCCGGGATCTCGGCCATGCGAGGCGCGGGATTGCCGGGCCAGGGCTCGGCAGCGCAACCCTTGGTGGTGATGGCGCCCAGCTGGGAAACATCAAAGAAGTTCTGGAACTGCCAACCGTAGCCAAAGGTACCGGCTGCGGTGTTGATGGGGTTCTGCATCTTGACGCCGCCGAAATCGACGGCCATGTTCACGGTACCCACTAGAAGACCACCACCTTGGAAGCATCGAACACGGGGCCGCACATACAAGCACCCTTCATACCGTCGACCGTCTCGACATTGCAGGTGTTGCAGGCGCCAAAGCCGCAGCTCATCATGCGCTCGAGGGACACCTCGCAGTACGCACCGGCCTCGGCGGCAGCGGCGGCGACCTTCTTCATCATGACGGCAGGGCCGCAGCTGGCCACGTAGTCGTAGCCGCCCTCTCCAAGCAGCTCGGCTGCCGGATCGGTGCAAAAACCGTGCGTGCCGAGCGAACCGTCGTCGGTGCACACGTTAACCGTGGCGCCCAGCGCACGGAACTCATCGACACCCACGACTTTGGAAGCGGTGCCGAAGCCCAGGCACACGTCCACATCAACACCCTGCTCGGCAAGCATGCCGGCAAGACACAGCACAGGCGGAACGCCGATGCCACCGGCGACGAGCAGTGCCTTCCTGGTGCCCTCGGGTACCATCCAGCCACGGCCACCGGGGCCCAACAGGTTAGAGGTGGAGCCAGGGCCCATCTGGGACAAACGGCGGGTATCGTCGCCCACGACGGCGTACCACAGCTCGACGGTGCCGGCCTCGGCGTCGGCGCGGTAGAAACTCAAGGGCACACGAAGCAGAGAAGACGCATCGCCGGGGACGGCGATGTTCACAAACTGACCGGGCTTGAGCGCACTTGCAAGCTTGGGGGCCGAGATGACGAGCGAGAAGATGCCGTCGGCGATCTCCCGGTTCGAGACGACCTCGAAGTCGTGCATGCGTGCAGTGGAAGGTGTGGGCATAGACGCTCCAATCCCCCATGCGGTTGCATGGTCTAAACGAACAGAAAGCGCGGCACCGCAAGGGCGCCGCGCACAAAAGCGATAAGGCTATGCTAGCAGATGCAGCCGTCGGCGAGCGTCTGCTTGCCACCGACAAATACATCGGTGGCACGACCGGTGAGCGTGCGGCCGGCAAAACCGGAGTTCTCGGCGCGCGACTCGTAACCGTCCTCGCCAACCGTCCAGGTTGCGGAGGGGTCGAACACGGTCAGGTCGGCGACAGAGCCCGCCTTGACCTGAACCTGATCGAGGCCCAGAATCTCACGCGGCTTGATGGCCATGAGCTCGACCATGCGGCTCACGCTCATCTTGCCCGTGTTGACCAGCTCAGTGAGCACGAGCGACAGCGAAGTCTCGAGGCCAATCATTCCAAAGGGCGCGAGCTCGAACTCGCGGGCCTTCTCCCACGGGGTGTGGGGAGCGTGGTCGGTAACGATAGCGTCGACGGTACCGTCGATGACACCCTGACGGATGGCCTCGGCATCCTCGTCGGTGCGCAGCGGCGGATTGACCTTGAGCGAGGTGTTGTAGGTCTCGTCCAGGTCGTTCTCGGTCAGGAACATGTGGTGCGGGGTGGCCTCGCAGGTCACCTGGACACCGGCAGCCTTACCGGCACGCACGAGCTCCAGGCCATGAGCGGTGGAGATGTGCTGGATGTGCAGCTTGGCACCGGTCAGCTTGGCAATCTCGATGTCGCGGGCAATCTGAAGCTCCTCGCCGGCGGCCGGCCAACCCTCGAGGGCCAGACGGGTCGAGACCTTGCCCTCGTTGATCTGGCCGTGGCCGACCAGATCCTCGTCCTGGCAGTGGCTCATAAAGACCTTGCCGAACATCTTGCCGTAGTCCATGCAGCGACGGAGCATGCCCGCACCCTGCACGCCGCGACCGTCATCGGTGAAGGCGACGGCGCCGTGGGCGACCATATCGCCCATCTCGGACATAGCCTCGCCCTTAAGGCCGCGAGTCATAGCACCAGAAGGATAGACGCGGCAGTGGCCGACCTCGGCAGCGCGGGACTTGACGAACTCAACGACGGTTCCGTTATCGGTAACGGGGTCGGTGTTGGGCATGGCGCACACGCCGGTGAAGCCGCCCTTGGCAGCAGCGCGGGTGCCGCTCTCGATGTCCTCTTTGACCTCGTAGCCAGGCTCGCGCAGATGCACGTGCATATCCACCAGGCCGGGGACGAGATACTTGCCGGAAAGGTCGCGGACCTCGGCTCCCTCGGCGGCGAGGTTCTCGCCGACCTCGGCGATCTTGTCACCGTCGATCAGGACGTCGACGACACCGTCAAGCTCGACGGACGGATCGACGACGTGGGCATTCTTAAGAAGCAAGGCCATTATCGGCACCTCCAAGCAGCAGATACAGGATAGCCATACGCACGCAGATACCGGCGTAGACCTGCTCCAGGATGACGGAGCGTTGCGGGTGGTCGGCCATATAGGAGTCGAACTCAACGCCGCGGTTGATGGGGCCCGGGTGGCAGATAATCGCATCGGGCTTCATGAGCTTCTCGCGGTCCTTGGTCAGACCGAAGAGCTTGTGGTACTCACGAATCGTGGGGAACGGTGCGCCCTCGAGGCGCTCCTGCTGCACGCGCAACATGTAGACGACGTCCAGCTCGGGCAGGACGGAATCGAGGTCGCTCGTCACGTGGTCGCAGCCCAGGACCTCGGGCGCCGGCGGCAGCAGCGTGCCGGGGGCGACGGCGTAGGTCTCGCAGCCCATGATCTTAAGTGCGGGGATCAGCGAGCCGCACACGCGGGAGTGCGCGATATCGCCGACGACGGCGACCTTCAGGCCGTGGAAGTCACCCTTGTGCTCCCAGATGGTGTACAGGTCGAGCAGGGCCTGCGTGGGATGGTTGTGCTTGCCGTCGCCGGCGCAGATAACGCTCGCGGGCGAGTTCTGCGTGACGATGTAGGGAGCACCGGCGTGCTTATCGCGCACGACGATGCAGTCGATCTTGTAGGCGTTGAGGGTCTCGACGGTGTCGACGAGGCTCTCACCCTTGACCGTGGAGGTCGAGGAGCCGCCAAAGTTGAGGCTGTCGGCCGAAAGACGCTTCTCGGCGAGTTCGAAGGAGCTGCGGGTGCGCGTCGAGGGCTCGTTGAACATGTTGACGATGGTCTTGCCCTTGAGCGTGGGGACCTTCTTGATCGCACGCTCGTTGACCTCGGAGAACGCCTTGGCGGTCTCGAGGATGAGCTTGATGTCCTCTTCGGAGTACTCGGTAATGTCGATCAGGTGCTTATGGTTGAACGCCACGGTACTACTCACCTCCCAGCGGCGCGGAGCCCACGTGGGAACCCGGCGCGACGTCGTTAATCTCGACAGCGGTGCGGCCGTCTACTTCCTTCATATATAGGTGCACGTTCTCCTCATGCGACGAGGGAACGTTCTTGCCGACAAAGTCCGGCGAGATGGGGAGCTCACGGTGACCGCGGTCAACGAGAACTGCCAGCTCGATGCGGCTCGGACGGCCCAGGTCCATAACGGCGTCCAGAGCGGCGCGGATAGTACGGCCCGTATACAGGATGTCGTCCACCAGCACGACGCGCTTGCCGTCGACGCTGAAGGGAATGTTGGTAGCGTGGATCGCGGGAGCGAAATTGGTCGCATAGTCATCGCGGTAGAAGCTGATGTCCAGGCTGCCGAGCGGAACGTCGACGCCCTCGATCTCCTTGATCTCCTCGGCGAGCTTCTTTGCCAGAAGGTCGCCGCGCGTGACGATGCCGACCAGAGCGAGGTCTTCACAGCCCTCGTTGCGCTCGAGGATCTCGTGCGCGATGCGGGTCATCGCTCGATTGACGGCGGTCTCGTCCATGATGACCGCCTTGGGGGAAGTCGTGCCCATCGATCTCCTTCCTCACATGTCTTGACTGCTGACACAGTCAAAAAAATAGATGCCCGACCGCTTAAAGCGGACCAGACACCCACAGGAAGGGCTGCTCTTTGGCAGCTATGTAATTCCATGTGGGTATCTCGTACCCCTTTAATGGTCAAGGGATAGTGTAGCCAACCTCGAGCTTAATTGCGAGCATAAATACAGAACAATCCGTAAACGGAGCCCAATGCTCCATAAACCTATATATATTTGTGGGACGAGCTTGAAAACGCACGCACGAGCTGGCATAATCCCCTCTGCTGCACGCAAATCGGATCTACGTCCAGGGCCGTGGCGTGAGCACTATCGCCAAAAGAGGAATATCTCTGTGTAGATTACGCACAGGGAGCTGCTTCTGTGCTATAGTTCAGGCTTGTTTGTTAACGCGACATGTTCGTTTGTCGCCCAAGGAGGGTCAGTTATGTCCAAAGTTTGCGAAGTTTGCGGTAAGCACCCCGTTGCCGGTCGCTCCATCAGCCACTCTCACCGCGTCACCAACCGTAAGTTCCGCCCCAACATCCAGCGCGTTTACGTCGTCGTCGATGGTCACCGTCGCAAGATGAACGTTTGCTCCACCTGCCTCAAGTCCGGCAAGGTTGCGCGCTCCTAAATAAGGTCTTACCAACAAGTACCTCGGACTCTCCGGGTCAAAGACCTCGCGTTCATATAGAACTTACCAAAGGCGTCCTCCCCCACGGAGGGCGCCTTTTTGCACTCATTGGGGACAGACTTACATGAGTGTTTACAGATGTCAAAGGAATCATAGCCCAGCTGATATGCCTTGAAGCTTGACCAGCGGTACGCATCGAGCGAGTCGAGCGCGCCTTTCACAGGATTGAGATGGATATAATCGAGCAACTGGACCGCCTGCGTGTCCGACTCGACCGCGACCCGCGAATAGCGATTGTCAAACAGGTGCCCCGTTCTCCCCGTTTTCCCATTGAAATACTCATATAAGTCTGTCCCCAATGAGTGGGGCGATGCGGCAAACGGGAAGTTAAAAGTTATAGTTGAAGCGTTTCAGTTAATTGAAGCGTTTTAGTGTGCCTTTTACGGGAATCTTACCGTTTACCGAATTATTTCTTGCTATCATGCTAGACGTAGGGTAAATCTCCGATCGCAAGGAGACACAAATGGTGAAAAAGTCACCGGAAAACACTACTCCCGCAATTGTGGACAACGTAGAGGCGCTTGAGGCTAAGCTCGCTCAGATGCGAGAGGCCCAGGCGCTTTTTGCTACGTACACGCAGGAGCAGGTCGACAAGATCTTCTATGAGGCCGCCATGGCCGCCAACAAGGCTCGTATCCCGTTGGCGAAGATGGCCATCGAGGAGACCGGCCGCGGCGTTCTTGAGGACAAGGTCATCAAGAACCACTACGCCGCAGAGTACATCTACAACGCTTACAAGAACACCAAGACCTGTGGTGTCCTGGAGCGCGACGAGGCTTATGGCATCACCAAGATCGCCGAGCCCATCGGTATCGTGGGCGCCGTCATCCCGACGACCAACCCCACCTCCACTGCGATCTTCAAGACGCTGATCAGCCTGAAGACCCGCAACGCCATCATCATCTCCCCGCACCCGGCTGCCGCCAAGTGCACCATCGCCGCCGCCAAGCTCGTGCTTGACGCCGCCGTCAAGGCCGGCGCCCCCGAGGGTATCATCGGCTGGGTCGATGTCCCCTCCATCGAGCTGACCAACATGGTCATGCGCGACGTCGACATCATCCTCGCCACCGGTGGCCCGGGCATGGTCAAGGCCGCCTACTCCTCGGGCAAGCCCGCCCTAGGCGTTGGCGCCGGTAACACCCCGGTCGTCATCGACGACACCGCCGACGTGCTGCTCGCCGTCAACTCCATCATCCACTCCAAGACCTTCGACAACGGCATGATCTGCGCTTCCGAGCAGTCCGTGACCGTCATCGACACCATCTATGACCAGGTTAAGGCCGAGTTCCAGAAGCGCGGCTGCTACTTCGTCAAGCAGGGTGCCGAGATGGAGGCACTGCGTGCCGCCATGTTCAAGAACGGCGCTCTCGACCACCGCATCCCCGGCATGGCTGCCGCCAAGATCGCCGAGCTCGCAGGCATCGAGGTTCCCGCCAAGACCAAGATCCTGATCGCCGAGGTCACCTCCACCGACCCCGCCAAGGAGGAGTTCTCCCACGAGAAGCTCTCCCCGGTCCTGGCCATGTACCACGCCAAGGACTTCCAGGAGGCCGTCGACAAGGCCGAGCACCTGGTGCTCGCCGGTGGCCCGGGCCACACCGCCTCTCTGTACGTGCACCCCGCCCAGGCCGAGAAGATCAGCCTGTTCGAGCACGTCATGAAGGCCTGCCGTATCGTCATCAACACCCCGTCTTCGCACGGCGGCATCGGTGACCTGTACAACTTTGGCATGAAGCCGTCTCTGACCCTGGGCTGCGGCTCCTGGGGCGGCAACTCCGTCTCCGAGAACGTTGGGGTGAAGCACTTGATCAACGTTAAGACTGTGGCCGAGCGCCGTGAGAACATGCTGTGGTTCCGCGCTCCCGAGAAGGTCTACTTCAAGAAGGGTTCCACGCCCGTCGCCCTCGACGAGCTGGGCAACGTCATGGGCAAGAAGCGCGCCTTCATCGTCACCGACCAGTTCCTCTTCAAGAATGGCAACACCCGCGCCATCGAGGCCAAGCTCGACGAGATGGGCATCGCCCACGACTGCTTCTACGACGTCGAGCCCGATCCGTCGCTGCAGTGCGCACGTCGTGGTGCCAAGCAGATGGCTCTCTTTGAGCCGGACGTCATCATCGCCGTCGGCGGTGGCTCCGCTATGGACGCCGGCAAGATCATGTGGATGATGTACGAGCACCCCGAGTGCAAGTTTGAGGACATGGCCATGGACTTCATGGACATCCGCAAGCGCATCTTCACCTTCCCCGAGATGGGCAAGAAGGCCTACTTCGTCGCCGTCCCGACCTCCTCGGGTACCGGCTCCGAGTGCACGCCGTTCGCCATCATCACCGACAAGGAGACCGGCATCAAGTGGCCGCTCGCCGACTACGCGCTGCTCCCCAACATGGCTATCGTCGACGCCGACAACTGCATGACCGCCCCGCGCGGCCTGACCGCTGCCTCCGGCATCGACGTCATGACCCACGCCATCGAGTCCTACGTCTCCATCATGGCTTCCGACTACACCAAGGGCCTCTCCGAGCGCGCTGCTAAGCTCGTCTTTGAGAACCTGCCCTCCAGCTTCACGAACGGCGCCAAGGACCCGCACGCCCGCGAGGAGATGCACAACGCCTCCTGCATGGCCGGTATGGCCTTCGCCAACGCCTTCCTGGGCCTCAACCACTCCATGGCCCACAAGCTCGGCGCCTTCCATCACCTGCCCCACGGCATCGCCAACGCCGTCATCCTGACGCGCGTCATGCGCTACAACGCCGCCGAGGCTCCCGTTAAGATGGGTACCTTCTCCCAGTATCCTTACCCCAACGCGCTGCATAACTACGCCGAGATGGCCAAGTACTGCGGCATCGAGGGCAAGGACGACAAGGAGGTCTTCGAGAACTTCATCACGAAACTCGAGGAGCTCAAGGACTTCATCGGCGTCAAGAAGACCATCGCCGACTACGGTGTTGACGAGCAGTACTTCCTCGACACCCTCGACGAGATGACCGAGCAGGCATTCAACGACCAGTGCACCGGCGCTAACCCGCGCTACCCGCTCATGAGCGAGATCAAGGAGCTCTACCTGGACGCCTACTACGGCCGCGAGCCTCAGGATTACGCCGTCTGCTAGTTTTAGCACGGTTTTTAACGGCGGGGGTGCACGGGTGTTTCATACACCCCCGCCGTCGCTTCTATCGCATCGTTGAAAGGATGCAACCATGCTGCTACCCGATTCCAAGACCGAGCTCGTCCGCCGTGGCAACAAGGTCGTTTACGACCTGGGCGACAAGATCGTCAAGGTCTTTAACGAGACCAAGCCCGTCTCCGACGTGTTCAACGAGGCTTTGAATCTTGCCCGCATCAATGAGTGCGGCATCCGCAGCCCCAAGGCTCTCGAGGTTTCTCAGCTCGAGAACGCCAACGGCTGGGCGCTCGTGACCGAGAAGGTTCCGGGCACCACCCTTGCCGAGAAGATGACTGCCGAGCCCCAGCGCTTTGGTGAGTACCTCGAGATGTTCGTCGACCTCCAGATCGAGATCCACGGCTACACCTCCCCGCTGCTCAACCGTCAGCGCGACAAGTTTGCCCGCATGATCGACAGCCTTGATCAGCTCAATGCCACCACGCGCTACAACCTTCAGGAGCGTCTGGACGGCATGACCAAGGAGTTCAAGGTCTGCCACGGCGACTTCAACCCCTCCAACGTCATCGTCGGAGACGACGGCCAGCTTTACGTCTGCGACTGGGCACATGCCACCCAGGGCTCCCCTGCTGCCGACGTTGCCACCACCTACCTGCTCTTTGCCCTCAACAGCAAGGACCAGGCCGAGGCCTACCTGGAGCTCTACTGCGACCGCGCCGACATGCCTATGCAGGTCGTGCGTCAGTGGACGAGCATCGTCGCCGCTTCCGAGCTCGCTCGTAAGCGCAATGTGAACGATGAGTTCCTGAAGAACTGGATCGACGTCGTCGATTATCAGTAATATCTGAGCGATTCATTTCGCATCGGAGGCACAAATGAAAACCCCGCAGCTCATTAGGGCTGTGGGGTTTTCATTTTAGATATCGAGCATGCCACAAGATAAAAGGACGACCCCACATGTCCCCGATCTGGAGAAATGCGGGGCCGTCCCGAATTTCGAACTACATGTGAAATCGCCGATTAACGGCGTGCCGCCTTCACAAGCTTGGAAACCTTGGCGACGACCTCATCGATCGCCACGTCCTCGCGCTCGCCCGAGGCACGGTCCTTGAGCTCAACGGTGCCACTCTTAAGGCCGCGCTTGCCGAGCACCACCTGATACGGGAAGCCCATGAGGTCGTTATCGGCAAACTTAAAGCCGGGACGCTCATCGCGGTCGTCGACGACGACCTCGATACCCTCGGCGCACAGACCGTCGACGATCTGTTCACAGACGGTAGCGCACTCCTCCTTCTTGGGGTCGAGCGGAATCACCGCGACCTCGTACGGGGCGACTGAGACCGGCCAGACGATACCGTGCTCGTCGTTGTGCTGCTCCACGACGGCAGCGAGCGAGCGGGAAACACCAACGCCGTAGCAACCCATGATGAGCGGCTTCTCCTTGCCGTCCTCGTCCATAAAGGTGGCACCCATGGCCTCGGAGTACTTGGTGCCCAGCTGGAACACCTGAGAGACCTCGATGCCGCGGGCAGCAGAGAGCGGCTTGCCGCAGTGCGGGCAGGGATCGCCGGCAACGACGGTGACCAGGTCAGCCCACTCATCGACGGTAAAGTCGCGCTCGGGGCAGGCACCGGTAAAGTGGTAGTCGACCTCGTTGGCGCCACAGGCCCACTGTTTGGACTCGCGCAGGCTCTCATCGCAGACCAGACGAATGCCCTCGGGCAGGTTAACCGGTCCGATAAAGCCCTTATGCAGACCGTAGGTCTGGAGCTCCTCGTCGGTCATCATGCGATAGCCCTTGCCAAAGACATGCTCAGCCTTGCAATCGTTGAGCTCGTGGTCTCCCGGGACAATGGCAACGACCGGTTTGCCCTCGGCGTCGATCAACGCCAGGGACTTGCGCGTACCGTTCTCGGGGAACCCAAAGAACTTAGCGACGGCCTCAATGGTGCCCATACCCGGGGTCTCGACCTTGGTAAGCGTACCATCGCCAGGACCCTCGGTCACAACGACCTTGGTGCTTGCGGCCTCATCGTCGGCAGCGAAGCCGCAATCGTCGCAGTAGACGAGCGAAGCCTCGCCAGCGTCGGCCAAAGCCATGTACTCGACGGAGGTATCGCCACCGATCTCGCCGGAGTCGGCGACAACGGGCAGAGCCTTGATGTAGCAGCGCTCGCAAATGTTGGCATAGGCCTGCTTCATCTTGTCGTACTCCTCCTGCAGGCTCTCCTGCGTGGCGGAGAAGCTGTAGGCGTCCTTCATGATGAACTCGCGACCGCGCATCAGGCCAAAGCGAGGGCGGAACTCGTCGCGGAACTTGTCCTGAATGTGGTACAGGTTGACGGGCAGCTGCTTATAGGAGCGCAGCTCATTGCGCACTAGGGCCGTGACGGTCTCCTCGTGCGTGGGTCCGAGCACAAACTCGCGGCCGTGGCGGTCATCAAAGCGCACAAGCTCCTTGCCATAGGCATCGATACGGCCGGACTCACGCCACAGCTCGGCATCGACCATGATGGGCATCATAAGCTCCTGGGCGCCGGCAGCGTCCATCTCGTCGCGCACGATGTTCTCAATCTTGCGGATCGAGCGCCAAGCAAGCGGCAGATAGGAATACAGGCCGGCGGCCTCCTTGCGGATCATGCCGGCACGGAGCAACAGGCGGTGGCTGGCGAGCTCAGCGTCCGCCGGATCCTCTTTAAGCGTCGGCGCATAGAGCTTAGACATATACATTGCTCGAATCATTTACTTCTCCTCAATAAGCTTGTCGACCTCGGCCATAAGCGCGTCGACAATTTGGTCCTCAGCTACTTTACCAATGATCTGGCCATGCGAAAAGAGCAAGGCCTGACCACGTCCGCAAGCAACGCCCAGGTCGGCATCAGAAGCCTCACCGGGGCCATTAACGGCACATCCCATGACGGCAATCGAAAGCGGCGCGGAATAGTTCTTAAGCCGCTCGGTGACCTCCTCGGCGATGGGAATGAGGTTAACCTGGCAGCGGGCGCACGTGGGGCACGAGACAATCTCGGGACCACGGCGACGCAGGCCCAGCGACTGTAGAATTCCCCAGGCGACCGGCGGCTCCTCAACCGGATCGGCCGTGAGCGACACACGCATGGTGTCGCCGATGCCTTCGGAAAGCAAGATACCCAAGCCTACAGAGCTCTTGATGGTGCCCTGAAGCTTGGTCCCCGCCTCCGTCACGCCCAGGTGAAGCGGAACGTGGGGAATCTCACGTGACAGGGCTCGATAGGTATCGAGCGTCGTTTGCACGCTATGGGCCTTGGCCGAAAGCACAATGTTCGTAAAGCCGCGATCCTCAAAGTGCTTGACGAAGCGCTCGCTCGACATCACGAGCTTTTCGGGCTGCGTGAGGTCGTCGCGCTCGGCAATATCTTGCTCTAGCGAGCCCGCGTTCACGCCAATGCGAATCGCGCAGCCCGCGGCACCCGCGGCATCGATGACGGCATCGACCTTAGCCCAATCGCCGATATTGCCGGGGTTGATGCGCAGCTTAGAGGCACCAGCCTCGACAGCGCCAATGGCAAGCTTATGGTTAAAATGGATATCGGCGACGATTGGCACCGGAGACTCGGCACAAATCGTGCGAAAGCCCTCGAGCGCAGCCTCGGTAGGCACGCTCACGCGCACGATATCGCAGCCAGCCTGCGCCAACGCGCACACTTGCGCAAGCGTTGCCTGGGCATCAGCAGTATCGGTGCAGGTCATAGACTGAACCACGACCGGAGCGCCACCACCGATCTGCACGCCGCCCACATGCACGGGGCGCGTCAACTCGCGAGGCAAAGGATGGGATAAAGACAATCCAAACACTCCCCTACAGAATAAATCGAAGGATGTCGGAACGAAGCATATAGACAAACAGCAATGCGAAGAGCGCGACGCCCACATAGCTCACGATCGTCTGGACCTTGAGCGGCAGCTCGCGGCCAGCAATCTTTTGAATGATCTCAATAAGCAGCTTGCCGCCATCGAGTGGTGGGATGGGCAGCAGGTTCATAAAGCCAAGCGAGAACGAAATGAGGGCGGCAAACGAAAGGAACGTGGCAGGGCCGGCAGCAGCGGCCTGTGAGGACATAACGCTAATACCAACGATCGAAGAAGACTGATCGAGAATCTCCATCGTATGCTGCGGCTGGAGCAGGCGCATCACGCCATCCGCTGTCTGCACGACATAGGAGAACGACAGGCGAGCCGACGTGATGGGGTCTAAACGGACCACCTGCGTAGAGGCATACACACCTAGGCGCTCGTCCTCTTTGAGCGCAACCGTGGTCGAATGCTGCTTGCCGTCACGCTCGTACTCGATGGCGATATCGTCCTTACCGGCAGCCTTGCCGATGGCATCGTAGACATCCATCCAAGTGGAACATGAGACACCGTCAACCGAAAGGATCGCGTCACCGCCCTCGATACCCGCCTTGGCGGCAATAGACCCCTCGTCAACCTGACCGATCACGTTGGTATCCATCGGCACGGTGACACCCGCAATGGAATAGATGCTCATAAGGAGCAAAAAACCCGTCAAGATATTGACGATAATGCCCGCGAGCAGCATAAAGGCGCGCTTGAGAAAGCCTTGGCCAAGATAGGTGTGCGAGCGCTCTTGCGCAAGGAACTCGGCCTCGCCGCACGGCAGCTCCCACACATCGCCCTCGGCAGTCGCATGTTCGCGATCGAAACGGCGACCATCAAAGGTGGTATAGCCTGCCTTGTCTCGCGGCAACGTCTGATATTTGGTGGGATAGTAGCTCGGCGAGGGCTTCTCCCCTTCCTCATACCAGGGCGCGATGGAGCCCCAGCCCAGCAAAAGGGCGCATGCCTCGAGCACATCCTCCTCGGAAAGCTCGAGCTCGACAGCAAGGTCGGCCACGGTCACGCGACCATGACGATAGATAGCCGCGAGCACGCGGTCGGCGCACGAAACATCGGTCGGATCCATACCGCAGATGGCAGCGTAGCCACCCAGCAGCAGCGGGGTCACGCCAAACTTGGTTCCAATGCGACGCGACGTGTAATGGATGTCAAAGCGGCACGGCAGACCCAAAAAGAACTCGGTCACACGGACGCCGCAGGCACGCGCCGCCAAAAAGTGGCCGCCCTCGTGCAAAAACACGAGGACGGAAAGCATCAGCAGGCCCCAAAAGACCGATGAGAGAACGCTCAGAACAGTATCCATAAAACGAAAAAGCAATCCTTATGGGTTAGGAACGGGTTGCGGCGAGCACCTGCGCAGCCTTTTCACGCGCCCACGCATCGATGTCGCGAAGCTGCTCAAACGAATCGACCACCTGCATATCGTGGGCGTCCATGCAGGATTCCACAATGCGATCGATATCGGTAAAGCTGCAGCCATCGTGCAGGAAGGCATCGACGGCGACCTCGTTGGCGGCATTGAGCACGCACGGCATGGTGCCACCCGTCTTGCCGGCACGCTCGGCCAGTGCCAGACAGCGGAAGGTATCCATGTCGGCAGCATCAAACGTGAGCTGCCCCAGCTCGCGGAAATCGATACGAGGCGCCGGGGTATCCCAACGCTCGGGATACGAGAACGCGAACTGGATGGGAATACGCATGTCGGATGCACCGAGATGCGCCATCACGGAGCCGTCGGCGAACTCGACCATAGAGTGAATCTTGGACTGACGCTGCACGACCACGTTAATGAAATCGAGGTCGCAGTTAAACAGATGCATGGCCTCAATGCGCTCCAGGCCCTTGTTCATGAGGGTGGCGGAGTCAATGGTGATCTTGGCACCCATGGCCCACGTGGGATGCGCGAGGGCATCGGCACGCGTCACGCGATCGAGCTCGTCGCGCGTGCGGCCAAAGAACGGACCGCCCGAGCAGGTGAGCCAAATGCAGTGGGCCTCGCGCGGGTTCTCCCCCAGATAGCACTGGTAGATGGCGGAATGCTCAGAGTCGACCGGAATAAGCTGGCCCGGTTGCGCCAACGGCATAAGCAAGTCGCCACCGACGACGAGGGACTCCTTGTTGGCAAGGGCAAGGCGCTTATTCGAGGTCAAGGCCGCATGGCTCGCCTCGAGACCGGCGGCGCCCACAATAGCGACGAGCACGCAGTCGACATCGTCGCGACGCGCGAGCTCGCAAACCGCCTGCGCGCCAACGCCGAGCTTCGTTCCCTCGGGCAACTCCTGCAGCACGGCGTCATCGCCATGATCGACATCGGCCACGGCAACCGCCGGAACCGAGAACTCGCGGGCAGCGGCAACGAGCTCGGAGGTACTGGAGTTAACGGACAGCGCCGTCACCTGCAGGCGATCGGCATGCTGGCGGCACACATCGAGCGCCTGGGTGCCAATAGAGCCTGTACAGCCCAGGATGGCAACGCGAAGGCGTCCATCGGGGCCATACGTCGTCTGGAAGGACATTACAGCACGCCTCCGATCATCAGCAACAGCTGCGCGGTGATGCAGCCGAAGATAAGCGAATCGCTACGATCGAGCATTCCGCCGTGGCCCGGGATAAGGTTGCCGGAATCTTTGACGCCCACACCGCGCTTGATGCGCGACTCGATAAGGTCGCCGATAACGCCCAGAATGGACACGACCACGCCGCACAGCAGCGCATAGGGCAGGCTGAGCTTGTAGAAGTGCGTCGCCCACAGGATGAGCCAAATCAAAACCGAGCCCAAGATGCCGCCGGCAAACCCCTCCCAGCTCTTTTTGGGAGAGATCTTGGGAACCATCTTGTGCTTGCCGATACGGCTGCCCACGATGTAGGCAAACGAATCGGAGACCCAAAGGGACGCGCAAACGCCCACTGAAAGGAGGGCGCCGGCAAAACCGGGCACGGCATCGCGCAGCAGCACGATAGCCGACAGCATAAAGCCAGTGTAGATGGGACCCATGAGCGTCACGGCCACATCAGAGATGCGGGTACGCGGCGACCAGACATACCAAATGCCCACAGCGAGCATCAAGGCAAAAAGCAGGGCATTCAGCAACATCGAATCGCCCAACGCCGACAGCGGAAAGAGTACGGCGGCAGCGATACCCATGCGCTCGTTAGCCATCTTGCCATCGAGCCTTGTCATACGGAAAAACTCATAGCAGCACAGACCGCTCATGACAGAAACAAAGATGGCCGTGGGCACGATACCCAAAACCAGGCACAGGATAAAGACAACGGCGTAGACGATACCGGCGGCGGCACGGGTAATAAAGCCCGCCAGCCACGAACCGGTGCCGCTCTTCGCTGCAGGCGCTCCCGCAGTGGCAGCTTTGCGCACAGGCGTCTTGGGAGCAGATGCCTTGGGACGATCGGACACGATTAAGCCTCCTCGGTCTTGCTCAGTCCACCAAACCTACGGTCACGGCCCTGATAGGCCAAAATGGCGTCGACAAGGCCCCAACGATCAAAGTCGGGCCAATAGGTATCGGTGACGTAGAATTCGGAATAAGCCACCTGCCACAACAGATAGTTCGAAAGGCGCAGCTCACCTGAGGTGCGAATCACAAGCTCAGGATCGGGAAGGCCGGCGGTATAGAGGTGGGAAGCCACCATGTCGTCATCAATTGCGGCAGGATCGATCTTACCGGCGGCAGCGTCGAGTGCAATCTGACGGACAGCGCGGGTAATCTCGGCACGCGCGCCGTAGTTGACGGCAAGCGCCAGCGTCATACCGGTGTGATCGGCGCACTCGGCAAGACCGCGTTCAAAAACGTCGCGGGTCTTCTTGGGCAGCGCGGAAATGTCGCCCAAAAAGACAACACGCACATTTTCGCGCTTCAGAAGCGGCAGCTCGTCGATAAACGTCTTGGCAAACAGATGCATCAAGACGTTGACCTCATGCTGCGGACGGTTCCAGTTTTCGGTAGAAAACGCATAGGCAGAAAGCACGTCGACGCCCAGGCGCACGCAGGCGGTAATGATCTCGCGCAGCGAGAGGATACCTGCCTTATGACCCTCGGTGCGTGCAAGACCGCGCGACGTGGCCCAACGACCGTTGCCGTCCATGATGCACGAGATATGGTGCGGAATGTTATTGAGGTCAAGGTCGGAAAAACCGACGCCCGCAGGGGCGTCGGCAAAGTACTCGACCAGTTTATGCTCGTCGTATTGCACCTTAGATCTCCATGACCTCGGCTTCTTTTTCCTTCAGAAGCTCCTCGACCTTGGCGACATACTCATCGGTGTGCTTCTGGACCTTGGCCTGCTCGCGACGGACATCGTCCTCGGTGAGCTCCTCATCGCGCTCGAGCTTATTGTTGAAGTCGCGACGGATGTTACGGATAGACACCTTGGCCTGCTCGGCGTACTCGCGGCACTCCTTGACGAGTTCGCGACGGCGCTCCTCAGTGGGGGCCGGGAACGGCAGACGAACGACGGTGCCATCGGAGTTGGGGGTAATGCCCAGATCGGAAGCGCCGATGGCCTTGACGATAGCATTGATGAGCGCCTTATCCCACGGCTCGATGAGCAGCATGTGAGCCTCGGGGGTCTTGACGGCGGCAACCTGCGTGACCGGCGTGGGGACACCGTAATAATCGACGGTGATGTCGGACAGAATGTTGGCGTTGGCACGACCGGTACGGACCTTGGAGAAGTTATGCTTGAGGGACTCGAGCGACTTGTCCATATGGGCGGTGATGTTCTCTGCCATGCTTAATCCTCCTGATAGACGAGCGTGCCAACGGGCTCACCCGCGAGCGCGCGCTTGACGGTGTCCTCGCCATCGATGTTGAGGACCAAAATCGGCATACGGTTATCCTGGCACAGGGCCGTAGCCGTGGAATCCATAACCTGCAGACCGCGAACGAGAACCTCGTGATAGGTAATCTTGTCAAAACGGACGGCATCAGCGCACTTGACGGGATCCTTGTCGTAGATGCCGTCAACCTTGGTGGCTTTAATCAGAATCTCGGCGCCGATCTCGCACGCACGAAGAGCCGCGGCGGTGTCGGTCGTAAAGTACGGATTGCCCGAACCGGCGGCAAAAATAACGACGTTGCCCTTGGAAAGGTGGTTGATGGCGCGGCGACGAATATAGGGCTCGCAGATCTCGTTCATCTGGATAGCGCTCATCACGCGGCAAGGAACATCGTTGTGCTCGAAGGCATCCTGCAGGGCGAGCGCGTTCATAACGGTTGCCAGCATCCCCATGTAGTCGGCCTGAGCACGCTCCATGCCACCGGCAGCGCCTGCCATGCCGCGGAAAATATTGCCGCCGCCGACAACGACGCCGACCTCATGGTCAACGGCGAGCAGCTCCTTGACCTGCTTGGCAAGATGATCGGTAACCTTGGGGTCGATGCCATATTGGCCGTCGCCCATCAGTGCTTCGCCGGAAAGCTTAAGAAGCACTCGTTTATATCGGATGTCGGACAAAGCGATCCTCCTTTAATTAGACTCTCAATATGATATCAAAGGCTCTGATAAGAGCCATGAAAAAGCAGGCTGTGAGTAAAACCCACAGCCTGCTCATTACCAGCTACAAGAGCTTATTTACTCGCCACGGACCAGACGGTCAAAGGCAACGACGGTAATGGTGTCGCCGAGCTCCTTGGAGACCTGCTCAGCGTACTTCTTGATGGTGAGGGAGCTGTCCTTGATGAACTCCTGCTCGGTGAGCACGGACTGCTTGTAGAACTTCTCCAGACGGCCAACAGCCATCTTCTCCTGGATAGCCTCGGGCTTGCCGGACTCGGCAGCCTGGGCCATGTAGATCTGCTTCTCGTGCTCGACGGTCTCGGCCGGAACCTGATCGCGGGTAGCGCAGATCGGGGCGACGGCGGCAACCTGAAGGGCAACGTCGTGAGCGAAGGTCTTGAAGGACTCAGCCTGAGCGGTCTCGGCCTTCTCGAAGGCGAACTCGACGAGGACGCCGATCTTACCACCCATGTGGATGTAAGAAGCGAGCGCGCCGTTCTCGGCCTTGCGGGCAGCGAAGCGGGAGATCTTCATGTTCTCGCCCATGATGTGAATCATCTCGGTGAGCTCGGAGGAAACGGTCTCCTCGCCCATCGGCTTCTCGAGCAGAGCGTCGACGTCAGCAGGCTCGGTGGTAGCGACAACCTCAGCGACCTTAGAAGCAAAGCCGGTGAACTTGGCGTTGGAGCCAACGAAGTCGGTCTCGCAGGAGAGCTCGAGCAGAGCGCCGGTCTTGCCATCCTCGGAGACGAATGCGGCGACAGCGCCCTCGTTGGTCTCACGGCCAGCCTTCTTGGCAGCCTTGGCAAGGCCGTTCTTACGCAGAACGTCGACAGCGGCGTCCATGTCGCCGTCAGCCTCGACGAGAGCCTTCTTGCACTCCATCATCGGGGAGTCGGTCATCTCGCGGAGCTGCTTGACCATAGCGGCGGTAATCTGGGCCATTGTGGTTCCTTTCAAAGAGATGAAAAAGAATTAACTAAGACTGATTTACTCGGCCTTGGGCTCAGCGGCCATCTCGGCCTCGGAGACCTGCTCCTTACCGGAGCCAGCGAGGCAGGCGTCAGCCATGAGCTCGCACATAAGGGTGACAGCGGAGATAGCGTCATCGTTGCAGGGGATGCCGTACTCGACCTCGTCGGGATCGGAGTTGGTGTCGATCAGAGCGACGACGGGGATGTTCAGGCGCTGAGCCTCCTTGATGGCGTTCTCCTCGCGCTTAGTGTCGATGACGAAGAGAGCCTGGGGCAGACCCTTCATGTCGCGGGCGCCACCGAGGTTGGTCTGGAGCTTGGTGAGCTCCTTGCCGAGCACAGCCTGCTCCTTCTTGGGGAGCACTGCCATGCGGCCGTCCTCGACCATGGCCTCGAGCTCCTCCATGCGGTTGATGCGGGAGCGGATGGTGACGAAGTTGGTCAGCATACCGCCGAGCCAACGCTGGTTGATGTAGGGCATATTAGCGCGCTCAGCAGCGTTCTTGACGGCCTCCTGAGCCTGCTTCTTGGTGCCGACGAACAGCACGTTGCCGCCCTTGGCGACGTTCTTGACGAAGGTGTAGGCCTGGTCGGCGTCGAGGATGGTCTGCTTGAGGTCGAGGATGTAGATGCCGTTGCGCTCACCGAAGATGAACGGCTTCATCTTGGGGTTCCAGCGACGGGTCTGGTGACCGAAGTGGCAGCCGGCCTCGAGCAGGGTGCGGATATTAATCTTGGTAGCCATGTTAAACCTCCTGTGGTTTGCCTCCGCGCGGGGTCATCCTCCAAAACCAACCCGGACATGTGCTACCAAAGCCCGGGCACCACGGTATGAAGTAGCCGCGCGTGCGTGATAAAAACCTGTTGCCGTGAAGCAACCCGATGAATGATAGCAGGAATGCATCTTCCTGCCAACCCGCAATCAAAACCACACACCTGAGCGCGGCGCGGGACGTCCCAGCCACTATTCGCCGCGGGGATGGGCTTGAGCCACAGCCCGCTTAAGCCGATCGGGTGTGAGATGCGTGTAGATCTGCGTCGTGGACAGGCTCGCATGACCTAGCAGCTCTTGAACCGAGCGCAGGTCCGCGCCGCCCTCGAGCAAGTCGGTCGCAAAGGTATGGCGCATCGCATGCGGGGCGATGTCGGCCGGAATGCCGGCGAGCGTCGCCAGCATATGAAACCGCCGCCTGAGCATGGCGGCACTCATGCGATTACCGCGCGCCGATATAAGCAGCGGATGCGGCCCGGTAGCGGGGTCACGACGCTTTGCCTGAGCGAGCAACTCCGGCCTCCCCTCCTCAATATAGAGACGCGTCGCCTCGAGCGCACGACGATACAGAGGGACGATACGTTCTTTGCTCCCCTTGCCCCACAGGCGCAGCGTGCGTTCGGACCACGCAATGGACTCCACATTGAGTGCTGCGAGCTCAGAGATACGGGCGCCCGAGGCATAGAGCAGCTCGAGCATCGCCGCATCGCGCAGTCCCGCGGGTGTTGAGGTATCAGGCGTCTTGAGCAGCGCCTCCACCTGTTGGGTCGTCAGCACACCGGGTAGATCGCGCGGGAGCTTGGGCGAGGAAATTGCCGAGACCACATCGCCCTCCACGACCCCCTCGGCAGCCATCCACCGATAGAGCGAGCGAATGGCAGACAGGTGTGCCGCAAGGGTCCGAGCCGCCATCTGGCTACGCGACAGCTCGGCCAAATAGGAGCGAACGGTCCGTACGTCGGCAGCGCGAGCGTCGATGCCCTCGCGGTCGCACCACGCGGCGAAGCGCTCGAGCCGCGAGGCGTAGGCGGTTACCGTATTGGGAGCGAGCCCTTCGACTCGTGCGATATAGGCGATAAACGAGTCGACGGCATCGTACAGGTCAAAAGCTATGACCTCTCGCCTCCAAACAGATCGGAGCGCGATTCCAGATAGGCATCCAGGGCCTTGAGGGCGCGGTCCGCGTAAGCCTGGTAACGATCGCGCTTGCTGCGGCGCTTACCATCCTCGAGTGGCGGCACCAGGCCAAAGTTGACATGCATAGGCTGATAGCCCACGGTGGCAGAATCGGTCGCATAGCCCACGAGCGCACCCAGGGCGCCCACGCGCGGCAACTCGACGCCCGCGGCACCGATAGCCTCGGCATAGGTGTTGAGCGCCGCGAGCAGACCTGTCGCCACGGCTTCCATGTACCCCTCGGTGCCGGTGATCTGACCGGCCAGGCGCACGCCGGTACCGGGCACGGCAAAGGTGCCATCGAGCACGTGCGGGGCGTCGACAAAGGTATTGCGGTGCATGACACCGTAGCGGAAGAACTCAGCGTTCTCCAGGCCCGGCACCATATGGAAGACGCGCTTCTGCTCGCCAAAGGTCAGGTTGGTCTGGAAGCCCACCAGGTTATAGGCGGTCTTCTCCTTGTTCTCGGCACGCAGCTGAATCGCCGCCCAGGGGCGACGTCCGGTACGCGGGTCGGTGAGGCCGACGGGCTTCATGGCGCCAAAGCGAATGGCGTCCTTGCCGGTGCGCGCAACTTCCTCGGCAGGCTGGCAGGCCTGGAACAGATCGCCGCCCTCAAAGTCTTTGAGCACCACGCGGTCGGCCGTGGTAAGTGCCTCGATAAAGGCCTCGTACTCCTCCTTGTTGAGCGGAGCGTTGAGATAGTCGCCGCTCCCCTGCTCCTCGTAGCGCGACTGCGAAAACAGCACGTCCATATCGAGCGTGGAGGCATCGACGATCGGCGCCGCGGCATCGAAGAACGCAAGGGCGTCGCCACCGACGAGCTTCATGACCTCTTCGCTCAGCGCCGGTGAACACAGCGGGCCCGCGGCAATGACCACGTGGCCCTCGGGAATCTGCGTGACCTCGCCGTGCGCGACCTCGATATTGGGACGGGCGGCAACCTCGGCCTCGACAAGCTCGGAAAACTTGACGCGGTCGACCGCCAGGGCACCGCCGGCGGGAACAGCCGCGCGATGGGCGCAATCGAGCAGGACTGAACCCATGCGCTTAAGCTCGGCCTTCAGCAAACCAGCCGCGGAATCCGGACGGGTCGACTTAAACGAATTGGAGCAGACGAGCTCTGCCAAGTGATCGGTATGGTGAGCCGGGGAGCTAACCTGGGGGCGCATCTCGCACAGCTTTACGGCAAAACCGCGGTCTGCCAGCTGGATCGCGCATTCCGAACCCGCCAGACCGCCACCGATAACCGTCACCTGATCGAACTGCATCTGCAAACACCTTTCTAATTGACACGTTTTCCATTGTGACCGAAGGGCGTCTGGGCGTGAAGGGCAAACTTGGAGGGCGCATACCTTCCATCCATCATGCGCTCGATAAGGCCCTCGAGTTCAAGCGAACCCAAGAGTTTGAGTACGCCGACAGCATCGAGCGAGACGAGCGCCGCGATGTCGTCGACCTTGAGCGGAGAGGCGATGAGTGCATGCATCACGGTCTGCTGTGTTTGATCCAGGTCGGCAATGCCGGGAGCATCGGGGCGCGAGTAGCGCAGGGTGCCGTAGATGCGTGAAATAGCCATCTCGATAGATTCCTCGTCGATGATGCAGCAGGCACCGTTCGCAATGAGGTAATTCGTGCCACGCGACTCGGGCGATAGGATCGACCCCGGCACGGCAAGAAGTTCTCGCCCCAAATCCATAGCAGCCTCGGCTGTAGAAAACGTCCCGGAAGGCATACCCGCCTCGGATACAAAGAGGGCTTGCGACAAGGCCGCGATTACGCGATTGCGGCGCGGAAAGGCAAACTTGCGCGGACCCATGCCCCACGGAGAGATCGACACGACCGCGCCACCCGTATCGAGCGTGCGCGTAATAAGCCCCGCGCTCGAACGCGGGTAGACCACGTCGGCGCCCGTCCCCAGCACCACGACGTGTTTGCCGCCAGCGTTGACCGCAGCCCAACCCGAGGCCTGGTCACAACCGACCGCGCCGCCCGAGACTACCGTCACGCCCGCCTCGACCGCCACCTTTGACGCAAGCTCTGCCACGGCAAGACCATACGGCGAGGCCTTGCGCGCGCCGATGATGGAGAGCGCGGGCGTCGAAAGCACCTCGGGGTTGCCGCGCACATAGAGCGTCTGGGGTACATCAGAAAGCTCCAAAACGGTCTCGGGATACAACGTATCACCTGGATGCAGCTCGAAGGTTCCCTCGGCCATCATTGGTCCCTCCTTCCCTGGTACATCGCCGCCTCGAGCACGTGGTCCTGCGTCACATGCTCGCTCTCGGCGACATCTGCGATCGTGCGCGCAATGCGAACCAGGCGCACGATGCCGCGGCCCGTGAGATGCGTGCGCTTCGACAGGCCGAGCACACACTTCTCCGCCGCATCATCGAGCTCAAAGGTCGAAACGACGCCGTCAATGGACCGTGTCTCGTCATCCTCGGCCTCGGCATCAGCATCGTCCATACGGGATTCGCGCCAAGCGCGAAAAGCGCGACCGCGCACAACGTAGTCACGTAACTCAGCTGACGACATACCCTCCGCGCCCTCGATAATCACCTGAGGGTCGGGACGGGTCACATCGATCATCATGTCGATACGGTCGGCCAAAGGACCGCGCAGTTTAGACCGATAGCGCTCGACCATCGCCGCCGAGCAGCGACACGGTACCTCACGATCGCCCAAAAAGCCGCAGGGGCAGGGATTGCTCGCAGCCAGCAGCTGAAAGCGCGACGGGAAGGTAAAAGCCCCGTCGACGCGTACGATCCTGACGTAGCCGCGTTCGATGGGCTGACGCAGCGTCTGCAGCACACTCGTGGGAAACTCGGCAAGCTCGTCCAAAAAGAGCACGCCGCCATGAGCAAGGCTGATCTCACCCGGGTGCACCGGGCGCCCACCGCCGATAAGACCTGCGGTCGAAATACTGTGATGGGGACTGCGGAAGGGCCGGTGCCCCGCCAACAAGCCATCAATGTTCTCACCCAAAACCGAATGGATGCACAGCGCCTCCTGTTGATCCTCAACGGAAAGCTCGGGCAGGATGCCGGTCATACGACGCGCGAGCATCGTCTTGCCCGATCCCGGGGACCCGATCATGAGCAAGCCGAGTTCTCCTGCCGCCGCAAGCGCCATGCCGCGTTTAGCGACTTCCTGCCCCAGCACGTCGGCATAGTCGAGCTCAGGCTCAAAGGTCGCCTCGACGCCCTCGGAATCCAGATAGTGCCGAGCCGCCTCGCCCATGCCATGGGCAAGCTGAGACAAATGATCGATGAATCCACAATCCACGCCCGCGAGCGGCACATGCTGATCGGACCTGCCGGCGATAAAGGACAGCCCCATATCACGCGCCAATAGCTGAAACGCCACCTCGCCCTTGACGGGAAGCACCGTACCGTCCAAGCCGAGCTCGCCGGCGATAAGGCAGCGATCGAGGTTGTCACGGGGAATCTGCCCATCGGCCGCCAGAACCGCGATGGCGATGGGCAGATCAAAGCCGCTACCGGTCTTGCGAATATCGCCGGGCGCTAGGTTGACCGTAATGCCCGAGCGTGGGATCTCGAACCCGGCGGAGCGCATCGCGCAGCGAATACGACCGCGTGACTCCATCACCTCCATACTCGGAATGCCGAGCATTTGGATGCCCGGAACACCACCGGCAAGCGAGACCTCGACCGTGACGTGAATCGCCTCGACGCCACGGATGCAGGCCGCGTGAACGGCAAACGTCTCGAACGCCATCACGACACCTGCCAATCGAACGCGTTGTACTGATGCTCGATCTCGGCGATATGCCCGCCACGAATGGTGACACCCACGGCATCGAAGCGAATCGCCTTGAGCGGATAATGCTCCATGAGATAGCAACTTGCGATGCGGCGGTAGCGGCGTTGCTTTTGGGCGTCCACGGCCTCCTCGGGAAAGACCCGCGTGCTGCAATCCAGTGCGACGCGTCTGGTCTTGACCTCGGCCATCACCACGACATCGTCGAGTTCATCGAGCAGCACCAGATCGGCCTCGCCCTCGGAGCAACGATAACCCTGCTCCAGCAAGGTGTAGCCGCGCTCGTTAAAGTAGTCGATGGTGATCAGCTCGCCCAGCATGCCCAGCTCGCGGGGACTGAGTCCCTTGATAAAGTCGGGCGTCATCGCCCCGCAGTCGAGCTCGCCGTTTTCCCAACGCTCCTTGAGCTGCTGCGTCTTGCTCTTTTTGCTTGCGGCACTCATGGGGTCTCCTTTCCCGCACGCTGCATTGCCCCGATGATGAGGGCACCTTTCGTGCGGGTAAGTACCGGAAGCAAACCAAAAGCTGACCAAATGCCGTCAAAAAACGGGCCGTACGCAGCAATGGTGTTGCATACGGCCCGCCACCAGCAGGTTTATAAAACCCCAGAGGTCCCTGTCTCCACAATTGACCTAGAAAAGGCGCTCAGTCTGCAGAAAGTTTCCGCAAAAGCTCACGCGGTGCAGTGGACAAAGTCCATGTTTGCGAATGGCCTCGATATGCTCGGGGCTTGCATAGCCCTTCGACTCGGCCAGATGGTACTCGGGATACTCGGCGTCGTACTCGACCATCATCTCGTCACGCGTGACCTTGGCCATGATGGACGCCGCGGCGATGCAGGCGATTTTGGCATCGCCCTTCACCACATCGCGCTCGTTAGGAACGGCGCCCAAGGGGTTACCATCCATGAGGACGCAGTCGGGCTCAAGTCCCGTATCGGCCACGGCGCCCGCAACGGCAGTACGGATAGCACGGGCCATGCCCATTTCATCGATATCCTTCGGCGCGATATGGCAAAAACCGATCGCCGTCGCCACCTCGGCAATCTTCACTGAGAGCAACTCGCGGCGCGCGGGCGTGAGCTTTTTGGAATCGTTGATACCCCAGACGCGCGGCTCCATAGGAAGACAGACGGCGCATACCGTCAAAGGGCCGGCCACCGATCCGCGACCCACCTCGTCGACACCAACGACCACCCCATCGCCACCAAGCTCATGCATAAGCTCGTACATGTCATTGACGCGCTCGCGCTCGGCAAGCTCTTTGGCATGGCGTTTGAGGGCGCGTTCACAAGCCTTGATCACCTGCTGGCGTGGGTCCTCGCGATAATGCCCCACGAGGGCGGGAATCTCCTCAAACGTAGCGCTCGCCAACTCACCGGCAACCTGCGATGCCGAAACCGAGCTCGTCATGTTGGCCATACCAGGCCCTCCTTGCATGCAAATCAGATAAAAAGAAGGGCCACCCGAAGGTGACCCTTGTGTCCAAACGAGTGGACAGACGCTGCGATCTTCTTAGCGCTTCTCGGGGATGCGAGCAGCCTTGCCCACCTTGTCGCGGAGGTAGTACAGCTTGGCGCGACGGACGCGACCATGACGAACGACCTCGAGCTTGGCGATCTTGGGGCTGTGAAGCGGGAAGGTACGCTCAACACCGACACCGAAGGATATCTTGCGGACGGTGAAGGTCTCGCGGGCACCGGCGCCGGCCATGCGGATGACGTCGCCCTGGAAGACCTGAATGCGCTCGCGGTCGCCTTCCTTAATGCGGTAGTGAACCTTGACGTTGTCGGCGACGCGAACCTGAGGAATGTCCTCGCGGATCTGCTGACGCTCGATTGCGCGGATGTAATCCATGTGCAATTCCTTACTCTTCTAGAGGTGCCGTACCACCTTGGCCGGCACGTAGTTGAACAAACGTATTCGAGTATACACGCGCGGGTTTCTGCTGCAAGAACATTTTTTCACGCAGACAAAAAGACAAAACCCGCACATGATAACCGCCCGTCTCACGAATGAGACGGGCGGCATGAAGGGGGCTACGCTAGGCGTCTAAACCCAAAACGTTAGGCGGAACGCTTGGCCTCGAGCTTGGCCTGAGCGGCAGCCAGGCGCGCGAGGGGCACGCGATAGGGCGAGCAGGACACGTAGTCCACGTCGGCCACGTTAAACAGGCCCTTGATGGACTTGGGGTCGCCGCCGTGCTCGCCGCACACGCCAAAGTGCATGTCGGGATTGGTGGCGCGGCCCTTCTCGACGGCCAAGCGCACGAGCTCCAGCACCGCCGCGTCGATGGTCTCGAAGGGGTTGTCTTTCAGAATCTTTTTATGCATGTACAGCGGGATGAACTTGGCCTCGGCGTCATCGCGCGAGAAGCCAAAGGTCGTCTGGGTGAGGTCGTTGGTGCCAAAGCAGAAGAAGTCGGCATGATGGGCGATCTCGTCAGCGACCATGCAGGCACGCGGCAGCTCGAGCATCGTGCCCACGGGAATATTGAGCTCGACGCCTTCCTCGGCGGAAACCTCGGCGATCACGCGCTCGATAACCTCGCGGGTCTGGACATGCTCGGCCGTGATGGAAACGAGCGGAACCATGATCTCGGGGCGCGGGTCGACACCCTCCTTGATAAGGCGGGCAGCGGCCGTGGCGACGGCGCGAACCTGCATGAGCGGCAGATCGCCAAAGACGACGGACAGGCGCACGCCGCGCAAGCCCAGCATGGGGTTGGACTCGACCATGCCGTCAATGCGACGCAGGCGGGCGCGCAGGGCAGCGAGCTCCTCCTCGGGAGCGCCGGCGGCCTCCTTCTTGGTGATGGCGACCTCGAGCTCGCGAGGATTATCCAGGAACTCATGAAGCGGCGGATCGAGCAGGCGGACGACCACATCGCGACCGGACATGGTCTTGAACATCGCCAGGAAGTCCTCGGTCTGAACCTTGAGCAGGTCGGCCAGGGCCTGCTGCTTCACGGCCTCATCGTCAGACAGGATAAAGCTCTGGATGATGTTCTTGCGATCGCCCAGGAACATGTGCTCGGTGCGGCACAGACCGATGGCCTCGGCGCCAAACTCGAGCGCGAGTGCAGCATCCTCGGGGTTGTCGGCGTTAACGCGCACGTGGTTGGCGTGGCCGCAGGTCTCGTCCAAACGGATCTCATCAGCCCAAGACAGGATGGTGTCCAGGTCGCCGGTGAGCTCTGCAGAGACCAGGTCGACCGCGCCGTCGACGACGATACCCTGGGTGCCGTCGATGGAGATGACATCGCCCTCGCGCAGCACGCGGTCGCTGCCCTCGATGCGCACGACCTTCTCTGCCGCGTCAATGTGGAAGCGCTCAACGCCGCAAACGCAGGGCGTACCCATGCCGCGGGCGATAACGGCGGCATGGCTCGTCTTGCCACCGTGGCTGGTCAGGATGCCCTCGGCGGCGACCATGCCCTTCAGGTCGTCGGGGTTGGTCTCCCAGCGAACCAGAATGACCTTGTAGCCCTCGTTGGCGCGCGCGACGGCGTCATCACTCGAGAACACGACCTCGCCCACGGCGGCACCGGGGCTGGCGTTAAGACCGGTAGCGAGCGCCTCGTACTTCTTGGAGGCGTCGAACTGCGGGTGCAGGAGCTGGTCGAGCTGTGCAGGGTCGATGCGGCTCACGGCCTCCTCGCGGGTGATGAGGCCCTCCTCGACCATCTCGATGGCGATGCGCAGGGCGGCGGTGGCGGTGCGCTTGCCCACGCGGGTCTGGAGCATCCAGAGCTTACCCTGCTCGATGGTGAACTCGATATCGCACATATCGCGATAGTGGTCCTCAAGCGTCAGGAAGACACGCTCAAGCTCCTCACCTGCGGACTCGAGGCCTGGGGTGGTCTTGAGGTCGGCGATGGGCTCGGTGTTGCGGATGCCGGCGACGACGTCCTCGCCCTGGGCGTTGACCAGAAAGTCACCGTAGAACTCCTTAGTGCCGTCGGCCGGGTTGCGCGTAAAGGCGACGCCGGTCGCAGAGGTCTCCCCCTTGTTGCCAAAGGCCATGGCTTGGACGTTGACGGCAGTACCGAGCTCGTCGGAGATGCCGTGCTGTTTGCGGTAGATGCAGGCGCGCTCGTTCATCCAGCTGCCAAAGACGGCCTGGATGGCAAGGCGCAGCTGAAGCTCCGGGTCGTGCGGGAAGACGGGCTTGCCGTCAGCGACCACGAGCTCGGGATACAGGGCAGCCTCGACGTTCTCGGAGAAGATGCCCTTAAAGGTCTCGACGAGTTCCTGCAGGTCCTCGGCCGAAAGCTCGGAATCGACGCGAACGCCGGCGACCAGGCGGGCCTGGGTCAGGGCATTCTCGAACAAGTCGGCATCGACACCCATGACGACGTTGGAGAACATCTGGATAAAGCGGCGGTAGCTATCCCAGGCAAAGCGCGGGTTTTGCGTCTGGGCGATAAGGCCCTGGACGGAATCGTCGTTGAGGCCCAGGTTGAGAACCGTGTCCATCATGCCGGGCATGGAGAACGGAGCGCCCGAGCGGACCGACACGAGCAGCGGATCGGAGGCATCGCCGAGCTTCTTGCCGCAGCGGGCCTCGAGGTCGACCTCGGCGGCAACGATCTCGTCGAGCGCGCCCTCCGGCCACACGTTGCCGGCGCCGGAGTACTCAACGCAAGTCTGGCAGGTAATGGTAAAGCCACCGGGAACCGGCAGGCCGGTACGGCTCATCTCGGCAAGGTTAGCGCCCTTGCCACCAAGCACGAAGTTCATGGACTTGTCGCCCTCGGTGACACAGGTGCCCTGGGCGTCGGTTCCAAAACGGTAAACCCTCTTGCAATCGCTCACGATACTTCCCCTTCCATGCGCTTACGCGCACGACCGTGGTAACGAATCGACCCGCCGGATGCAGGCCGTGAGGGAACTATACGGCGGGTTTTGGGCAGGCTTGAGCAGAGGGTGCGCGGTTTGGTAAACGTGCTAAAACAGGCGGTAAACGGTAGGTAAAGTTGGTTACCTTATGAAGATACCACTACAAGAAGAATGCAGGTCAGATGCGATATTTTTGCTAAATCGCTTTATCAATTCAGGCTATTTAGCCACTCCGATGATTTTTCTGGGACGGGGATTAAAAAAATCATTGAGTACCTAGTGATTTTTTTTAATCCCCGTCCCAGAAAAATCATCACAGAAAGGACTACTGCTGTTGAGCGCGGCGGGCGGCGCGGCGGGCACGGGCATCTTGGATTTCCTCCAAGTGGCTAATGATCTCGGCAGCGCTTTCCTCGATGGCCTTGCCATCGGTACGCACCACAAAGCAGCCTAGGCGCTTCATGAGGGCACGGGCTTCCTCAAGCTCGCTGCGCACACTCTCGGGCTCGGCATAGGAGCCGGCAACGGCACGGGCGTAGTCATCGCCCAAGCGGCTATCGCGAATTTCGGAAATCACATCGACGGTCGAGATCAGACCAAACAACCGCATCGGGTCAACCTCGTAAATCGACTTCGGCGGCTCCATGCCATGCGCCAGTGGGACATTGGCGACCTTGTAGCCCTGATAGGCTAAATACATCGACAGCGGCGTCTTGGATGTACGCGACACACCCAGCAGCACGATATCGGCACCCGACAGATCGTCGCAACCGCGCCCGTCATCGTGCTCAACGAAATACTCCATGGCCTCGATACGATGGAAATAGCGGTCATCGGTCTTGTGAATCACGCCCGCAACGCACTTGGGCGGCACACCGATGAGCGACGACAGCACGGCAAGCGTCGGGCCGATCAGGTCGACCGAACGGATATGCAGCATACCCAGGTAATCGAGCACGCGGGCGCGAAGCGCCGGATCGACAATGGTATGGAACACGGCGACATCGCGATGGTCGGCATCGACGCGCGGCCCCACAAATGACTTGACCTGCTCCACGGAGGTCACCTTGGGCAGGCGCAAGAGACGAAAAGCCCCTTCATCAAATTGCCCGGACGCCGCAAGCACCACCTCACAAGCGGTATCGCCGAGCGAATCGGAGATAACGATAACGGTGGGACGAGCGGTGACCGGGCAATCCATGCGGGGCTCCTTTTGCGCTTATGCGCAGGCTGGCTTACTTTTTGCGGGCAAGCTCACCGATGTTGGCGATGCCGGAGAAAACGGCCTCGAAGCGGTTGAGCAGCTTAAGGCGATTATCGCGAAGCTGCTCGTCCTTGTCCATGACCATGACCTCGTCGAAGAAGCGGTCGATGGGGGCACGCAGGGCGGCGAGGGCAGCAAATGCGGCCGGGTAGTCCTCGGCAGCAAGGGCGGCATCGACTGCGGTCTGAGCAGCCTCGGAGGCGTCGGCGAGCGCGAGTTCGGCCTCGCCCATCAGGGCGCGGTCGTACTCCGCACCCAGCTCGGGCTTCGAGATATGCGCGGCACGGGCATAGGCGGTAGCCAGGTTGTCGAACGTCTCAGCGTCGTTCTTGCGGGCCTCGTCGAGGGCAGCGCAGCGGGCAAAGAAGACGGACGGGGCGATGATATGCACCGCAGAGACGGCGGCGACGGTATCGGCCGGAATCTTCTCGTCGCGGGCCATGCTCACCAGGCGGCCATGGAAGAAGTCACGAACCTGCTGGGCGACCTCGGCGGCGTCGAACTCAATGCCCTGCTCACTGTAGAGTTCGAGGGCAAAGTCGATGAGCGACGTGGGGTCGATCGGCAGACGGTCGCGCAGGATGTTGATAATGCCGATAGCGGCACGACGCAGCGCGTAGGGGTCGGAGGAGCCGGTCGGGGGCTCGCCGATGGCAAAGATACCGGCGATGGTATCGAGCTTGTCGGCGCAGGCCACGATGCAGCCAGCGGTGCCCTCGGGCAGCTCGTCACCGGCAAAACGGGGACGATAGTGATCGCGAATAGCATGGGCGACCTCGTCGTTCTCCCCCATCGCGGTCGCGTAATAACCGCCCATCACGCCCTGCTGGCTCGTGAACTCGACGACGGCGTTGGACACCAGGTCTGCCTTGCACAGGTGTGCGGCGCGAGCAGCGTCGGCGGCAAGATGGGCGCCCAGGTGAGCCTCGCGGGCGATAGCGAGCGCGAGCTGCTCGATGCGCTCGGACTTGGCGAGCACGCTACCGAGCTTCTCCTGGAAGGCAACCTTGGACAGACGCTCACGGAACTCGTCGAGGGAGATCTTCAGGTCCTCCTCGTAGAAGAACTTAGCGTCGTCCAGACGGGCGCGCACGACGCGCTCGTTACCGTCGATCACGCGCTCGGCGTTCTCGGGCTTGCTGTTGGAGACGACCACGAACTCACGCGTCAGCTTGCCCTCCCCGTCATAGATCGGGAAGTAGCGCTGGTTGGTGAGCATGGACTCGCAGATAATCTCGTGCGGGACCTTGAGGAACTCCTCGTCGAAAGTACCGACGAGCACCGTCGGCCACTCGCAGAGGTTAATGACCTCCTCAAAGACCTTCTTGGGCGTATCGACATGGCAGCCGGGGCGAGCGGCCTCGACCTCGGAGATACCGGCAAGGATGGCCTCGCGACGGCGCTCGGCAGAAAGCACGCCGGCGTCCTCGAGTACCTGCTCGTAGGCGGCGGGGCTGGCGACAACGTGGTCACCGGGGCCGAGCACGCGATGGCCGCGCGTGGTGTTGCCGCTCGTCACGTCGGCAAACGACACGGGCACAACATCCTCGCCCAGAAGGCAGCAAATCCAGCGGACCGGACGCACGAACGTCGCGTGCTCGTGGCCCCAGCGCTGGGAGCGGTAGTTGGGCCACTGCAGGCCGGCAATGGTCTTCTCGCACAGGGCCGTCAGGATCGGGGTTGCCGGTGCGGAGGGAATGTTCTTCTCGGCAAAGACATACTCGCGACCATCGGTATCCTCACGACGGACCAGGTCCTCGGCAGCCACACCGCACTTGCGGGCGAAGCCCTGGGCGGCCTTGGTGGCGTTACCGTCAGCGTCGAAGGCGATGTTTGCCGCGGGGCCACGCTTGACCTCGTGAACCTCATCGGTCGCGGTGGCGACGTCGGCCACGAGTGCAGCCAAACGACGCGGACTCGAGATCACGCGGACCTCGCCGTGGGCCAGACCGGCCTCGTCGAGACCCTTGGCGATCATGGTGCCAAGCTGCTTGACGGCATTGTTCAGCGGTGCGGAGGGCATTTCCTCCGTACCGATCTCAAACAGGAAATCCTTAGCGTCTGCCATGGCTTACGCCACCTCGCCTTCCTGGTTGGCATTCTCGTTGACTCCGGCGACCTCGGCCATATAGGCCTCGCAGCACGCCTTGGCGACGGCGCGGACACGCAGGATGTAGTTGGCACGCTCGACCGCAGACAGAGCGCCGCGGGCATCGAGCAGATTGAAAGCGTGGCTGCACTTCATGACGCAGTCGTATGCGGGCAACGGCAGCTTGCGATCCAGGCAGGAATGGCACTCGGCCTCGTAGTCGTCAAACTTCTGACGCATCATCTCGACGTTGGCGACCTCAAAGTTATAGGCACTGAATTCGCGCTCGTTCTCGAGGAACACGTCGCCGTAGGTCATGGGCGTGCCATCGGGCAGGTAGCTCCACACCAGATCGTAGACCGAGTTGACGCCCTGGGCGTACATGGCGATACGCTCCAGGCCATAGGTAATCTCGACGGGCACGGGGTCGACCTCGATACCGCCCACCTGCTGGAAGTACGTAAACTGCGTGACCTCCATGCCGTTGAGCCAGACCTCCCAGCCAAGGCCCCAGGCGCCCAGGGTCGGGCTCTCCCAGTCGTCCTCGACAAAGCGGACGTCATGGTCGTTGGGGTCCAGGCCAATGGCGGCCAGCGAACCCAGGTAGAGCTCCTGGGCGTTGACCGGCGACGGCTTGATGAGCACCTGGAACTGATAGTAGTGCTGCATGCGGTTAGGGTTCTCGCCGTAGCGGCCGTCGGCGGGACGGCGGCAAGGCTGCGCATAGCAGGTGCGCCACTCGGCGGGACCGAGCGAGCGCAGCGTGGTCGCGGTATGGAAGGTACCGGCACCGACCTCGGAGTCATAGGGCTGCATAATGACGCAGCCCTGCTCGCCCCAGTACTGCTGGAGGCGCAGGATGATGTCTTGGAAGGAAAGCGATGAAGCGTTCATGCCTCTAATATCCCCTCGTCGAAACGATTACACGGTTAGGTACTGTACTATAGCGGTTTTTAGTCGATAGCGCCGATGCGGTTGAGCGGCCAGTAGCGCACAAGCGCCACAGCGATCAAATCAGAGCGATCGACGGGACCAAAGTAGCGCGAGTCGGCAGAGTTTTCGCGGTTGTCGCCCATCACCCACACGCACCCGTCGGGAACGGTGTAGGGATAACTCACCTGGGCGGCGGGCGCCTGGACCGAAAGCGGCCAGCTCATGCCGGTCGTATAGTCCTCATCGAGCGCCTGGCCGTCGACGACGACCTTGCCGTCCTGAAGGTCGACCGTCTGACCGGCCGTGGCGATGACGCGCTTTACCAGCACGTCATGCTCGGACGTGGCATCGGGGTTATGGAACACCACGATATCACCCTGTTTGACGGGCTGACCGAGCTCGAGGCTCACCTTTTGTGCCAGGATCTGGTCGCCAATCTCGATCGTGTCCTCCATGGAGCCGGTGGGCACCACAAAGGGCTCGACCACAAAGGTGCGGATCAGGAAGGTGGCCACGAGCGCGATTGCGATGACCGCGATCCACTCAAAAGCGCCCCTCAACGCGGAATGTTGCGTAGGAACCATACTCACTCCTCGCTCTGCGAATACGAAGCGTCAAGGATCTCCTGAGCGTAAGCGCGCTCCTCGGGCGTAAGCCGCGCCGTCTCGATCAGGTCGGGGCGCCAGCGGCAGGTACGCTCGATGGCGTTCTTGCGACGCCAGGCATCGACCTTGGCGTGATCACCGCTCACGAGCACTGGAGGCACGCCCTCGCCGTTGAACTCGGCAGGACGGGTGTACTGCGCGTACTCGAGCAGACCACCGTCCTCGGCAGTCGAGAATGACTCGTCCACGTTGCTCATCTCGTCACCAAGGGCGCCGGGAATTAGGCGTACGACGGCATCGGCAACGACCATAGCGGGAAGCTCGCCGCCCGTGAGCACGTAATCGCCGATCGACAGACGCTCGTCGGCATACGCATAGGCACGCTCGTCGACACCCTCGTAACGGCTGCAAACAAACAGCAGACGCTCACTTTTGAGCAGGCGCTCGGCCACATGCTGCGTAAAGGGTTCGCCGCAGGGAGTGAAGAACACCACCGTGGGCTTGGGGCCCTCCGCGCTAATGGCCTCGATGGCCTCGGCGATAGGCTCGACCTTCATGAGCATGCCCTGCCCGCCGCCGTACGGCTCGTCATCGACGGTACGATGGCGGTCGTGCGTCCAGTCACGCAGGTTATACGCCTTAAAATCAAAAAGGCCGGCCTTGCGGGCGCGGCCCAAGATCGACGTGGACATAACGGGCTCAAACATCTCGGGAAAGACCGAAAGGGTCTCAATCAGCATGTTGTCCTCCCTACTTGTCCATATCGATCAAGCCATCCATCACGTGGACGGAAATTGTTCCTGCATCGGGAAGATCGAGCACGACCTGCTCGATCACGGGAATCAGTACCTCGCCGTACCGATCGCCTTCGACAACCCAAACATCGTTGGCAGGCGTCGACATGATCTCGACAATCGTGCCGAGCGAACCGAAGCGCTCGTCGACCACCTCGCGACCCATCAGGTCGGTATAGGCGGCGTCGAGCGAATCGAGCTCAAAGTCGTCACGATTTGCCAGCACATAGCATCCCGTGATGCCCTCGGCGGCCGTCAAGTCGTCAATGCCCTCAAACGAGACCAGATCGCCATCGCCCGTATCGGTGACGGACACGACCGTGCAAAAGCGGTCGCGCTTGAGCGCCGGCGGCGTCAGGGCGACGCGCATACCCGGCTCTAATACAGAAGGAAGCCCCCGCAGCGGCTGCGCGAGGACCTCCCCCTTCCTTCCGTGCGGCTTGACCACACGGGCGATGTTTTTGTACTGGGACCTCAAGGTCCTAGCCCAGAACCTCTACCTCGACAGCAGTGTCGAGGCGAGCGGCCAGTGCACGGGCGAGCGTGCGAATGGCCTTGATGGTACGGCCACGACGGCCGATGACCTTAGCGACGTCATCCTCGGCGACAGAAACCTCAATCATAGAGGCGTCATCACCATCAATGACCTCAAGGCTCACGGAATCCGGGTCGTCGACGATCTGAACAACGAGATATTCGACGAGATCGGCGATGCGATCTGAGAGCATTGCCTCACCCTCGAGCTGTGCAGCGTCAACCTCAGGCACGATTTACTCCTCGGCGCCCTCAGCGGCCTCAGCGGCAGCCTTAGCGGCCTCGGCCTCTTTGGCGAGCTGCTTCTTGGACTTCTTGACGACGGTCTCGGTCTTCTCGCCCTCGTTGGCGGCCTTGACCAGAGCGGCGACGGCGTCGGTGAGCTGAGCGCCCTTGGACTGCCAGTCGGCGATCTTCTCGAGGTCGAGGTTGATGGTCTTGGGGGCGGTCATCGGGTTGTAGCGGCCAACCTCCTCGATGATACGACCGTCACGCGGGGCGCGGGAATCGGCGACGACGACACGGTAGTACGGACGCTTCTTAGCGCCGTGACGAGCAAGGCGAATCTTGACTGCCAAAGGAAACTCCTCCAACCAAGCAGCTTTAGGCTGCAACTACAAACAAACAGTTGAACATAATACGCCATCGACGCGGGCAGGTGAAGTCCGTGAGACCAACTTCTTCGGTGTAGTCGAGGGCAAATCCATATCTTAGACAAGAATTCGGGATTTGCAAGCACATACACGCACCCCACATGAGCTGCGCGGTATACTCATGACATGGAAAGACGCGAACATACATACGGTTATGAGGATGCCATGGGCGTCACGCCGCCTCCCTGGACGGGTCCGGCGGTGGGCCTCATGGACCTCGATGCGTTTTTTGCGAGCGTGGAGATGCTCGATCATCCCGAATGGCGCGGAAAGCCGCTCATCGTGGGCGGAGACGCCGATTCGCGTGGCGTCGTGTCCACGTGTTCGTATGAGGCGCGCCGCTTTGGCGTGCACTCTGCCATGGCCTCGGCCGAGGCGCGGCGCTTGTGCCCGCAAGCCATTTGGACGCACGGGCACTTTGATCGCTACCGCGAGGTGAGCGCGCAGGTCATGGCGATTCTTGCCGAGGAGACGCCGCGCGTTGAGCGCGTATCCATCGACGAAGCCTTTATCGATATCACACCGGGTCGCTTTGCGCCCGAGGACCCACTGCTGGTTGCACGGCGTATAAGCGACCGTGTGGCAGCGCTGGGAGTGACGTGCTCCATTGGCGTGGGCTGCAACAAGACGGTCGCAAAGATCGCAAGCGAGCGTGACAAGCCGTTTGGATTGACGATTGTGCGCCCCGGAACCGAGCAGCGCTTTTTGGCCGCGCTGCCGGTATCTGCCATGAGCGGCATCGGGCGCTCGGCCGAGGAGCGACTGCGCCGTATGCGCATCTACACGCTCGGCGAGCTGTCACGCGCGCCGGAATCCACCTTGGCCTCTATTTTTGGCGTCAACGGCGAACGTATGCGTCAGCGTGCGCTGGGACTTGAAATCTCCGAAGTCACGAGTCTCGATGAAGAGCGCAAGATCAAGTCGGTCAGCAATGAACGCACCTTTGCGAAAGATTTAACTGAGCGCGGAGACATCGAAGCGGCGATTGCACTGTTGGGCGAGTCAGTTGGACGCCGCCTGCGCCGTCAGGGACTGACGGGCGGCACGGTAACGCTCAAGCTCAAGTATTCGTATGGCAGCGGGCGTACGGCACAGCGCCGGCTGCCTCATCCGACCGACGATGAGAACATCTTTGTGGCGGTTGCGCTCGAACTGCTCGACAACATCTGGCAGGAAGGCATGCATGTTCGCTTAGCGGGCATCGGCATGAGCGACTTCGACCACCAAGGCGGCATCCAGACCGACCTGTTCTGCGAAGTCGACGACCGCGGAGCCCAATCCAGCGACCGACGCGACCTCTCGGTTGCTATCGACGCCGTCCGAGACAAGTTCGGCGACACCGCCCTATCCTTCGGCCGCCAATCCCGCTTCAACGATTAACCGCCTTTGGGCAAAAAGAAAGCCGGGCAGGTACGGAAAACCGCAACTGCCCGGCAAAATGCGCGAGGCCAACTAAAAGCCCTGTATCAAATGAGCCACTAGAGGAGGTCGAGGGGGAGCTGGGGGGCGTCGCCCCAGAGCTTTTCTAGGCGGTAGAAGTCGCGGGCTTCGGGAGTGAAGACGTGGACGACAACCGAACCGTAGTCCATGAGCATCCAGGTCTTCTGCTCACGGCCCTCGATGGAGAACGGATGCTCGCCGCAAGCCTCGGCGACCTTCTCCTCGATCTCGTCGACGATCGAATCGACCTGGCGGTTGTTGGTACCGGTGGCGAGCACAAAGTAGTCGCACACATCGGAAAGCTCGGTCAGGTCGAGCACCTGAACGTCCTCGCCTTTCTTGTCGTAGGCGGCCTGCGCGGCGGCGCGGGCGACATCCTCGGCGGCAACACCGCTCGCGGACAGCGAGGCGGCAGTGCGGTCGGACGTGGCAGCGAAACTCTTGTGCTCCACACCTTCAAAAATCTGCTCGTCGGTCATGGTCTCGTCGGCCATGGAATACCTCTTTCTAGACAGCCCGAGCTAGCGCAGCTGGGCGTAATGGTTGTAAATCGTAATAGCTGTGGGATAAAGATAACGCCCGGTCTGGATCACATAGACCAGACCCTGCGCAAAACAGGAGAAGAACAACTCGTCAAGCGTCGACTTCCCCACCATCTTGCGCAGCGCATGGGCATAGTCGCCGTGACGGTTGGGCTCGATGGCATCGGCCACAAAGACCACCATATCGAGCGGCGTCATGTCGCAAGCGCCTACGGTGTGACGGTCGACAGCCTGGAAAACGGCCGGCGACAGCTCGGGAAAAAGCTGCGGAAGCTCATAGGCGGCAACAGGGCCATGCAAAAGCGGCGTCGCAGCGGAAGGAGAGCCGGCAACCTTGATGCCATAATGAAGCGCGCGGGCCACGAGCTCGTCATCGGAAAGCACCTTGTCCCAGTCGTGGATCAAGCCGGCGGCAGCAGCATTAAAGCGGTCAACGCCATAGACCTCGGCCAGATGAAGTGCGGTCTCGGCAACACCAAGCGAATGCACATAGCGCTTGCGCTTATCCTTCATGCGAACATCGAGCAACTCTTGAATGCGCTTGAGCAGCGCGCGCTCATCGCCCTCAAACAGATCCTCTACCGACAACATAGACCCCCATCACTCAAAATCTTCTTGGCCCAAATCGGCATATAGCCTGCGTTTGCGAATGTAGCCGAGCACGGACTCGCTCGTAAGATAGCGCACACTCATACCGCGAGCAACACGCTTGCGAATGTTCGTCGAGCTGATCGCCAGCGCCGGAATCTGAATATAGCGCACGTCAAACGGCAGGCCCGACTCTTTGATGCGGGCACGCGCCGTATCGATATCAAAGCCCGGTCGCGTCGCCGCAATAAAGGTAGCAAGCTCAGCGATTCGTTCGGCATCATGCCAGGTCACAATATCGATAATCGCGTCGGCGCCCGTAATGAAGTAGAGCTTTACCTGCGGCGGGTAAAAGTCGCGAAGGGCATGAAGCGTATCGGCCGTATAGGTTACGCCCGGACGGTCGATCTCGAACCGGCTCGCCAAAAAGGCCGGGTTCGCGGCGGTGGCGAGAACCGTCATGGCATAACGGTCCTCGGCAGGCGTCACCGGCTTGTCAAGCTTAAAAGCAGGCGTGCCCGCCGGCATAAAGAGCACGGCATCCAAGTCGAGGGACTCGCGCGCCTGCTCAGCGGTCACCAGGTGTCCGTAATGGATGGGATCAAAGGTGCCACCCATAATGCCAAGCCTAAACTCCTGCCCGTCCTCTAGAGGAAGCTCGGGCAGACCGATTCCACCGCGCAGCGACATGGCTTACTCGCCCTCCGGGGTCTCGACATCGTCCGCGAGGTCTGCCACATCGACAACCTCGACGCCCTCATCCGGAGCATCGGTCACGTCAAGGGCCTCAACGGCAACGTCCTCGCCAGCATCATCGAGCTCCTCGTACTCCGAGAAGTCCTCGGCGCCCTCAAAGTCAAAGGCACGCTGGCAAATACGGACCTCATCGCCCGCACGGCAACCGGCCTTCTCGAGCGCGTCGTCGACACCCATACGCGCAAACTTATGCTGCAGGTAAATGACGGCTTCCTCGTTTTCCCAGTCGGTCTGGATGACCATGCGCTCAATCGCGCGACCAACCACACGGAAGGCACCGGGCTCTTCCTGGACAATGCGGAACCGCTTCTCACGCTGCAGGCGGCGGCGCTCCCACTCATCGTCGCGCAGAACGACCGGCTCATCGGAGACCGCCAGCTCGGCGCGAAGCTTAGCCACCTGCTCGCCCACGGCAAGCATCAGCGTGTTGAGGCCGGCGCCAGTCACGGCGGACACGGCAAAGAACATATGGCCATCGTCGAGCGCTGCACGCTTAAGGTCGGCAATCTTGTCGGCCGTGCCCGGCGCATCGCACTTGTTGGCGACAACGATCTGCGGACGCTCCGAAAGCTCGGCGCCATACTGCTCGAGCTCACGGTTGATGATGCGGTAATCCTCAACCGGGTCGCGATCCTCAAAACCGCCCGTCATGTCGACGACATGCATGATCAGGGCCGTACGCTCAATGTGGCGCAGGAACTGGTGGCCCAGGCCCTTGCCCTCGCTCGCGCCCTCGATCAAACCAGGAACGTCGGCAACGACGTAAGAATACTCACCGGCACGCACCATGCCGAGGTTCGGCACAAGCGTGGTAAACGGATAGTCGGCAATCTTGGGACGGGCGGCACTCATACGCGCGATGAGAGAGGACTTGCCAACCGAGGGAAAGCCCACGAGCGCGGCATCGGCCATAAGCTTCATCTCGAGCTCAATCCAGTGCTCCTCGGCCGGTTCGCCCAGCTGAGCAAACGCGGGCGCGCGGCGCACCGACGTCACAAAGTGCGTGTTGCCCAGGCCGCCGGCACCGCCGGGAGCCACGACAACGCGCTCGCCGTCGTGAACCAAGTCGGCAATCTCGAACATCGGGGTCTGCGTCTCGGGGTCGAGCTCGCGCACCACGGTGCCCATGGGAACCTTCAAGATAAGGTCCTCGCCGCTCTTTCCGTTGCGGCGGGCGCCCTGACCGTGCGTTCCGCGCTCGGCACGAAAATGATGCTTAAAGCGGTAATCGATCAGCGAAGACAGCTGAGCGTCGGCCTGGATGACGACGTTGCCGCCACGACCGCCGTCGCCGCCATCGGGGCCGCCCTTGGGGACAAATGCCTCGCGCCTAAACGACATGCATCCGGCTCCGCCGTCGCCGCCGCACACGTTAATGCGGCTGATATCGGTGAACTGTGACAACAGAATCGCCTCCTACAAAAAAGAAGGAGACCCTTGAATCCTAAAACTCAAGTGCCTCCCACATATGTGCTCTATGAAGGGTGAATTACGCGTTCGCGAGCGGGCGTACGCTGACCCTGTGCTTGATACCCTTGTGGAACTCAACGGTACCGTCGACCAGCGCGAACAGCGTGTCGTCCTTGCCACGGCCAACGTTCTCACCCGGGTGGATGTGAGTGCCGTGCTGACGGACGAGAATCGTGCCCGTGGTTACCGTCTGGCCGGCATAGCGCTTCGTGCCAAGGCGCTGACCGCGGGAGTCACGGCCATTACGGGAGGAACCGAGTCCTTTTTTGTGTGCCATTGTGTATACCTACTCTTTCGTTACGAGTGTAATCTACTCGGCGACGGGAGCCTCGGCAACAGCCTCGGCCTCTGCCTTGACAGCCTTCTTGGCGCGGGACGTAGCCTGGACCTTCACGATCTTCAGCTTGGTGAGCTGCTGACGGTGACCCTTCAGACGACGATAGCGCTTACGCTTGTGGAACTTGAAGACCAGCTGCTTCTCGCCCTTGAACTGCTCAACGATCTGAGCGGTAACCTTGGCCTTGGCCAGCTTGTCGGGATCGGTGACGATCTTCTTACCATCGTTGAGGAAGATAACCGGCAGGGTGACCTTGTCGCCCTCATTGCCCTCGATCTTCTCGACGGTGATGACATCGTCGGTGGCGACCTTGTACTGCTTGCCGCCCGTGTTAACGATTGCGTACATGTTTACTTGCCCTTCATGCATCAGTTAGTGCAACAGCCGAATATAGTAGCAGGCGAAAATACCCCCGTCAACGAGTATGTGGAGCAAATCCACAAGTTCGCACAGGTATGGGGCTGACGAGTCGGCCCTCGTCGTCCTCGCATGCTTGATTCTGACGCTCGACATCGTAGGAGCAGATGGTCACGAGGTCTTGCATACCGGTGGAAACAATAGGTGCATCCACGCCCGGGGTCAAGCCCTGCAACAAAACATCAGCAGCAGAAAGCAAAATTTCCGGACGCATGGAACCCTCGTTGTCGGCATGGGTGTCGAGCATAAGCACCAGATGATCCGGGCGCTCCCCCGCCGTGAGCCCATAGCCCACGAGCGTGTGATCCAAATCCAAGCGCTTGCTCTTTTTGCCACGCGCGTAGTCGATGCCATGGTCCGCGCGCAGCGTGTCGATCGCACGACGCACCTCGTCGGCGCTTACGGGCGTCTCGGGATCCAAGTACAGGTCGATGCGATACGACAGGCGCGTGAGCTGCGCCGTCAATGCCGGCGTGCGCACGTCGATGTACGCCGCCTCGATGGGCGCCAGATCGGCCGGAGACGCCGCAGACAGGCGCTCAAACGCCTCGTCGAGCGCCACGAACTCGGTCATAAACAGGTCATACCACTCGCAGGTCGACGACGTACCAACCGGTAGCGCCGAAGAGAAGCCCACGCGCATGTGCGGAGAGAAGCCCTGCGTGACGGCATAGGGAAGTCCCGCACGGCGCACGATGCGCTCAATGGTATGGATCACTTCGAGATGGCCCAGGTACTTAAGGCGGTCGCGCTTGCCATAGCGAACACGAAGCCTAAAGAGCGAGGGGTTGTCGGTCAGGCGCTCACTCATGCGCGATCACCCATCAATACATTCTTGGCGTGGAGCGTGGGGCAGATCCCGCAGCCGGTGCACGACGTGCGGGTGCAGTCGGGAGTCGTGACGCCCTCGAGCGAGCGACGGTACTCGCGCTCGAGGAAGCCGCGCGTGCAGCCGGGGCTCACGTGCTCCCACGGCAGGCGCCAGTTCAACTCGTAGGGCAGGTGCACGAGCTCATTGAGGTCGATGCCGTTTTTGGCAGCAGCTTCCTTCCAGTTATCGAGCGAGAAATGCTCTACCCAGGCGTCAAAGCGAGAGCCCGCGTGCCAAGCATCGATGATGACGGGCGTCATGTCGCGACCGGCGCGGGACAGCGCGGCCTCGATGAGCGAAGTCTCGGCATCGTGGTAATGCACACGGACGGCACGGTTGCGAACGCTCGTGACAAGCAGCTTCTGGCGACGCTTGACGTCGTCGTAGTCGAGCTGCGGGCACCACTGGAACGGCGTGGCAGCCTTGGGGATAAAGACCGAAACCGAGATCGACACCGAGATCGAGCCGCGACGAGCCTTGGGCACCACGGAACGACCGAGCTCCAGCACGTGATCGGCCAGATTGGCGATGGCCACGATGTCCTCGTCGCGCTCGCCGGGAAGGCCCATCATAAAGTAGAGCTTCATGCGGTTCCAGCCGGCCTCGAAGGCCGCCTTGGCCGCACGGTCCAGGTCCTCCTCGGTCACGTTCTTGTTAATGATGTCGCGCATGCGCTGGCTGCCGGCCTCGGGCGCGAACGTCAGTCCGCCCTTCTTTTCGCCGGCGACCGACTCGGCCATATCCACGCCAAACGAATCCAGGCGCTGCGACGGAATAGATACGCGAATACCCGTATCCTCCAGGCGACGGTTGAGCCTGCCGAGCACGTCGCGAATGCAGGAGTGGTCAGTCGTGGAGAGCGAGGTCAGCGACACCTCGTCATAGCCGGTCTTTTCCAGACCCTGAATCACCGACGAGACGATCTGGTCGGCCGAGCGCTCGCGCACCGGGCGATACGTCATGCCGGCCTGACAAAAACGACAGCCGCGGGCGCAGCCGCGCAGGATCTCGATAGACAGGCGGTCGTGAACCAGCTGCGCATAGGGTACGCACGACTGCGACAGCGGATTCGTGGCGCCGAAATCCTCGACGACGCGCTTGTAGACCACGGTCGGCGCATCCTTGCCTTCACGCGGCACGGTGTAGCCATGCGGCGAGCAGGGCTCGTCGTGACGAACCTCATAGAGCGACGGCACGTAGTTGCCGGCAATGGATGCAAGCTGCTCAACAATCTGCGCGCGCGGGACCCCTTCGTCACGCAGGCGGCGATGCAGCTGGCAGGTCTCGAGCAGCGATTCCTCGCCCTCGCCGATGAGGATGGCATCGAAGAAGGCCGCGTACGGCTCGGGGTTGTACACCGAAGGACCACCGGCGATGATAATGGGATCGTCCTCAGTGCGGTCGGCCGCTAACAGCGGAATGCCAGCGAGGTCGAGAGCCTCGAGGAAGTTCGTCACCGCCATCTCGTGCGGCACATGTAGGCCGACAATATCAAACGAAGCGACCGGCGCTGCACCTTCGAGCGACAGCAGCGGAATACCCGCCTCGCGCATGGCGTCACCCATATCGGGCCACGGCACATAGCCGCGTTCGCAGGAGATGCCCTCGGCCTGGTTAAGAATGTTGTAGAGGATGGCGATACCCTGGTTGGGCAGACCGACCTCGTACACATCCGGGTAGATCAGGCAGCAACGGTAGTCGGCATCGGCCTTTGAAAGCGTGCCCCACTCGTGATCGATATAGCGACTCGGCTTTTCGACCTTGGCGAGCAGCGGCTCAATTAAATGAAAACAGTCTTGATACGGAACGCGCAACGGAAAACCCCTAAGCAGCGAGATCGGATGAGTCCTCGTAGGACGCCATAGGACGGGTAGCGCCCGCGACCGTGGTCACCAGATCGCGAACGCGGGAGAACGTGGCAGTGACCACCTCGTTGGCACGGCTGTAGTCGACATCGCGCTCGTAGAGCGAAACGAGCGCACGGCCCATGCCATAGGTGCCCGCGGCGGCAGTAAGCGCCTTGACGGCAAACCCAATATGCGGCGTCTGCTTGACGAGCGCGCGGGTGAACGCGCGGATCACAAGACCGCCGGCAAGCACGCCCGCGACCTCGTAGCCGCGCTCAGGCTTAATGCCGCGTCCAAAGACGGCAGCGAGCTCAAAGAGCATGCCCACCTGCGCCAGCGCCATCACGGGATAATCGGCGCCCGGCAAAAACACCAGCGCACCGGTCGCCATATTGGTGAGCGCGCACGAGGTGATGATACGATTGGCCGCCGCGATGCGCATGAAGGCAAAGTTCGCCGCAAAAGCCGTTTCCTTGTCGGTGCGATCGAGAATCCAGCGGGCAAGCGTCTCGAGCAGATACGTCTTATCGGTTGCCGCTACCACGCCGAGCATAGGCGTGGACTCCTCGATAAACGGCACCTCCACAGCAGACTCGGCAAGCACGCACACGGGCGCGCCGGCGATCACGAGCTCCTGCACGGCACTCTCCAAGCGGTCGGAGCCGCACGAGAGCACCAGTACCACATCGGTATCGGTCTTTGGAGCAATTCGCTCCTCCCCCAGACGCTCGACGCGCACAATGCCCGAGGTCGTCTGCGGTACAAAGGCGTCACGCACCGTCTCGGCCAGAAAGCGCGAGGCGGACGAATCCAAATAGACCGAGACGCGCACCGGCGTATCGGAATCCTTCTTAACGGACGCGCCCATCTTAAAAGCGCGGGTCAGCTTATCTACGGGAATTTTCATAGCAAACCCCTCCAGCGGTTACGCGGCGCCCGAACGATGCCGCCATATGGATTGTACGATACCCACCGTCAGCAGCTGAATCATCATCGAAGACGAACCGAAGCTAATAAACGGTAGCGGAATACCGGTAATCGGCATCATGCCGATGCACATGCCGATGTTTTCGAAGGTCTGGAACGCCCACATGCCAACGATGCCCACACACGATAGGCGCAAGAACAGCGACTCACACTTAAAGGCGACGCGAATCGTCGAAAAGATCAGCAGCACGTAGAGGCACAGGAGCAAAAAGGAACCGCAAAAGCCAAAGGTCTCGGACAGGAAGGCGAAGACGAAGTCGGTGTGGAACTCGGGCAGAAAGCCGCCGGCCGACTGCGTCGCATGGCCCAAACCCTTACCAAAGAAGCCGCCCGAGCCAACGGCGATAAGCGACTGCTGCAGGTTGTAGGCATCGTCCGAATCGGCATTATCGGGGTCGATAAAGACCGTCAGACGGTTCATCTGATACTGCTTGATGAGCACATCGTGGCCGAGCAACGAATCAAAGACCGAATCGAGCGCCAGGACGAGGGCCACCAGGCCCACGAGCAGGGCCAGGGTCGACAACACCCATTCGCGGCGTGCACCGCTCATGCAGATGACGATGGCGCCCGAGACCAGCACGACCAGGCCCGAGCCCAGGTCGCCCATGGCGACGACGGCCAAAAACGGAATGGACAGCATGCCGCAGAGCTTGACGTAGTCGCGAACGGTATCGATGCGGCCGTTATACTGCGAGCCAAGCGTGGTGATAAAGAAGATGGTGATGAGCTTGGCAAGCTCAACCGGCTGGAATGTCAAGCCGATACCGGGAATCTTGATCCAGCCCGTCATGCCCAGACCGCCCGTATAGGACAGGCCCGGAATCTTGGGCGAGAAGATCACAATAAGGTCAATGACGAGCAGCGCCGTCGAGAAGTTAGAGATGCCGCGCAGATCGGTACGCCAGACGAGCACCGCAAGCACCGCGCCAATGCCAATGCCCAGCAGGTGGCGCGAGAATGAGGCGTCGGCCTTAAACTGTGACGCCGACCAAATAATGATGGCGCCATAGGCAACGAGCGCGACGGTAGCCAGCAGCACACCGATATGCACCTTTTGGCGAAACGTACCGCGCGAGGCCGAAAGTTGCTTGTTGACGCGGTCCAGGCTGCTGCGAGAGCCGGTCTTGGTTGAACGGAACAGATCCGCCGGAGAAAAATCCATCGCAACCTCCTATCGAACCGAAGAATCGCCCGAGGCCGAAGAGGTATCGGGCTCGTCATAAATCGCGCCGAGCACGTCGCGCACGACATGCATCGCGGTATCTGAGCCACCGCCGCCCTGCTCCAGGACAGTAGCGATGACATACTTGGGATCATCGGCCGGCGCATAGGCGCAGAACCACGCGTATTCGTCCTCGCCGCTTTTCTCGCCCGTGCCCGACTTGCCGTATACCTGCGGCGTCAGGGTGCCAAAGTGAGCCGCCAGGGACGTCGATGCCGTGTAAATCACGTCGTGCATGCCGTTGCGAACAAGAGCCAAATCCGAATCGCTGTTGATCTTGGCCTCCAGGCGCTTCTTCTTGCCTTTGCCGTTGTACTTATAGGCATCGCCGTCGCCATCGCGCGACACGGCAGACAAAAACACGTGAGGCACGTACTGCTTACCGCCGTTGGCAAGGCCCATGTAGGCGCATGCCATCTGCAAAGGCGTCACCAAAATGTCGCCCTGGCCGATGGCAATGTTGGTCATATCGCCGGCATTCCACTTGCGGTCCTCGGCAGAGGCGTCGGTAAAGTACGACTCTTTCCACTCGGCATCGGGAATACGGCCCGCGCCCTCACTCGGCAAATCGATACCGCAGGTCTTGCCTAGGCCCCAGCGACGAAAGACCTCCTGCAGGCCCTCGGAATGTTGCTCGTCATAAAAGAACGCCTTGCCCATATCGTAGAAGACGGGGTCGCACGAGTTGGCAATACCCGACTGCAGCGTCATGGTGCCGTGTCCAGACGTCAGCCAGCAGCGCTTGCCCCAAGCCTTGCCCAAGCCCGTCCAATAGCCCGTGCAGTTGGTTGTCTGCGTTGAAGTGTAGGTTCCAAACTCAAGACCGGCCAGTGCCGAGAGCGGCTTGATGGTCGAGGCCGACATGTACTGTCCGCTAATGGCGCGGTTGAGCAGCGGGTGCGAACCCTTGTCATCATTGAGCTCGGTCCACACGTCATTTGAGACGCCGCCGATAAAGACGGACGGATCGAACTTGGGCTCGCTCGCCATGCCCAGGATCTCACCATTGTTGGGATCGAGGCACACCACAGCGCCGTTGCCGGCATTGCTGTAGCCGGTGGTCTTGGCAAGCTCGATGGCGCTCGCCAGCGCCGTCTCACAGGCCTGTTGGATCTTAAGGTCGAGCGTGAGCTTAATGTCGGAGCCGGCCTTGGCGGGCACGGCGCCGGCCTGACCGGTCACATTGCCCGAGGCATCGACCTTGACGGTCTGCTCGCCACGAATACCCTGCAGCAGGTTTTCGTAGTAGCTCTCAACACCCGCCTGGCCCACGATATCGCCCGACTGGTACGTAATCTTGCCAGCAGAAGCATCATCATCGCCAGAGGGTTTCTTATTCTGGGCCTCGAGCTGCTCGGAGGTAATGGTGCCGGTATAGCCCAAAATGTGACAGGCCGTCTCGCCGTACGGGTACTGGCGCTCGGTACGCTCGGCAATCTTGACGCCCGGGAACTCGCCTGCGTGCTCCTTGATATAGGCAACCGTGGAACGACGGACGTCCGTCGCGATGGTATGCAGGCTCTGGGCGCCCTCGGAATTGTCCTGAATATTGCGCAGAACCGCCACGTAGGGCATACCGAGCACGTTGGCAAGATGGCGAACCAGAACCTCATCCTCGGCAAGGTCGCGGTAGGCCACGACAGCAAGTGAGGGACGGTTCTGGACAAGTGCCACGCCATTGCGGTCGAGGATGCGGCCGCGCACAGCGGGTGTGGTAATGGTGCGCGTCTGATTGCTATTAGCCTGCTTTTCGTAATAGTCCGACGAGACCATCTGCATGCCCCACAGCTTGACGGCAAGCGCCGCGAACATCGCGCCCACACCCGTGGTGAGGATGGAGAAGCGGCCCTTAAAGGCGGTCGCCGCGGTATTGCCCTCGCCCTCGGTGGCGCGCGGGGCCGTTCCATGCTGCGTATCGTAGGTAAAACGGGAATCGCCGCGACGCATGATGACCAGCGCGACCACGATGGCCACAACCAGCACGATACCGGCGATAATAACCGTCATCTGGGAAGACATCTACGAGCCTCCCCTATTTGAGCTTACGGGTCTTGGGCTTAAAGCGCATGCCCGTCTGGCGTCCGCCACGTGCGGAGAATCCATAACCGGACTGCGGCACGACGCCGGACATCAAAAACGGAATGGCAACCAAACCCGTCAGGATCGAAGACGGCAGCGCATGGCCGAAGATCGCCACGACAAAGCTCGTCTCCAAACCCATAAACAGCAAGATGATGCTGTAGATCACATTAATGACGAGCGCGAAGGCACCCACCGTGATGCCGCGCGCACTCGGGGTACCGCCCGTCTGACCGGCGGCGCTATGCACCAGGGCAAAAGAACCCACGGTCAGCAGGAGCGACATAACGCCCACCGGCACGGCAGCGGAAAGGTCATAGAACAAGCCGCTGCAAAAACCGCACACGACGGCACGGGTCGGGTCGCCCGAGAACACGCTTATGCACACCAGGATAATCATAAAGTTGACGCGACCGCCCGCAATGGAGATCTGCGGTGCCAGGCCTGCCTGCAGCAGCACGCACACGATGGCGGCGATTACAAACGTGCGGGAGCTCATCCCCTGCTCGTGTAGATCCATGGACATGCCCCTTATTCGCTCGAGCCGGAATCGGTCGTCTCGGACGTGTCGGAACCGTCATCCGAGCTCTCGTCCTTCGTCTTGGTCGCAGCATCGCGCGACGTTCCCTGCGGCGTGCTATTAGCGGTGCTCACGTCCTCATCCGAGGCCGACTGTTCGTCGGTCAGCGAGGTGATGACCAGCACTTCCTCGTTGTTCTCGGCCGTCGTCTGGGCGCGCACCACAATGGTGTAGTACACGTCGTTTGCGGATTTTTCAACCGACGAGACGGTGCCGAGCGGTAGACCCTTGGGGAACACACCGCCAATGCCCGAGGTCACGATGATGTCGCCAACCTTAACATCGGAGTCGACGCTCACGTACTCAAGACGCAGCGTGCCGTCAGCCTGACCCTGCAGCATACCCTGGGCGCGCGTGTCCTGCACCATGGCGGATACGCCGGAGTTCTCGTCGCCAATCAGGCGCACGGTAGAGGTCTTGGCCGATACCTCGATAATCTGGCCGATAACACCGGCAGAACTCGTCACGGGCATGTTGATGGCAAGGCCGTCGGCAGAGCCCTTGTCGATGGTAACGGTCGAGGTCCAGGCATCGCCGGAGGCACCAACGATACGAGCAGCGGTCGATTTGAGGTTATAGGTCGACTGCAGGCCGACCAGCCCCTCCAGACGCTCGGCGGTCTTTTGAGCCTCGGAGAGCTCAGCAACCTTAGAGGTCAGTTCCTCGTTTTGCTTCTTAAGCTCGTCAAGCGTGTCCTGCGACGCCGTAAGGTTAGAGAACACGTTACCGATCGCATTGAAGGGAGCCGCCACAGCCGAGCCCACAAAGCGCACCGGCGAGGTAATCGTCGTCACGCCCGAGCGCACGGCATGAATCGGTCCTGCCTCGCCCTCACGAATATAAAACGTGAGCAGCAACACCGAAATCAGGCTGAAAACAATCAACGGGCGCATACCCGTTGATCGTCGCTTGGTATTCAGATTTGTGGAGAAACCCGAAGATCGTGCCAAATGGAATCCACCTTTTGGAAATTAAGCATTGGTCTGGACGAAGCCGCCATCAAACGCATTGGCCTCGAGCACGCGGGCACAGCCGTTAACAACGTTATCGAGCGCCGTAGGGCTAACATTGACCGAAACGCCGGTCTCATCGCGCAGGCGCACGTCGAGACCGCGCAGCAGCGCGCCGCCACCAGTCAGCAAAATGCCGTAGTACATAAGGTCCGAGGCAAGATCGGGAGGCGTAGCGTCGAGTGCGTCCTTGACGGCCTTGGCCATCTCGTCGAGCGGCTTGTTGAGTGCGCGACGAATCTCCTCGCTCTCGATGCGCACGGTCTTGGGCAGACCGGTGATCACGTCGCGGCCGTTGACCTCGACGTCGAGCTCATCCTTGAGCGGCACGGCGGAGCCGACCTTGATCTTGATGTCCTCTGCCGTACGCTCGCCGATGGCCAGGTTGTAGGCATCGCGAACGTGCGTGAGGATGGCCTGATCGAACTCGTCACCGGCAATACGAATGGACTGCGAAACGACAATGCCGCCCATAGCGATAACGGCAACCTCGGTGGTACCGCCGCCGATGTCGATGACCATGGAGCCGGTGGGTTCCTCGACGGGCAGGTCGGCGCCGATAGCAGCTGCCATAGGCTCTTCGATCAGATAGGCCTGGCGGGCGCCGGCCTGGATCGTGGCCTCAAAGACAGCGCGCTTCTCGACCGACGTGACACCGGAGGGAACGCAGACGACAACACGCGGACGCGGAGTCCACGGATAGCGCTTCTCGGACGCCTTGTCGATAAAGTAGCGAAGCATGGCCTCGGTAACATCGAAGTCGGCGATGACGCCGTCCTTCAGGGGACGAACGGCCACGATGTTGCCGGGCGTACGGCCGAGCATGCGCTTTGCCTCGATACCGACCGCCAGGATGCGCTCGTCGTTCTTGTCGATGGCAACAACAGAGGGCTCGCGAATAACGATGCCCTTGCCGCGCACGGAGACAAGCGTATTTGCGGTGCCGAGGTCGATGGCAAGATCGCCCGCATAGCTACCGAAGAACATATCCATCAAAGAAAACAACGCAACTCCTGATGTGTTGGATGATTGCTGGAAAACTACTAGCTCATCATACTAGCGCAAGCCCGGCACCTCACTTGCGGTGAAGCGCCGGGCAAAGCTAAATCCCATAAGGTCACTACTGGTTGTCAGCAGCCGAGAAATCCATATCGAGCGAAGAAACGGCCCAGCCGATATGGTTGTCGGAGCGCACGAATTTGACGGTGTACTCCTGCTCGCCGCCCTTGGACAGCGATGCCTTCACCTTGGCGGTCGTCTCGGTCATGGACTGATCCATGCCCTCGACGGACACGGTGGCACCCTGCGGAATCGAGGAGATGATCATCGACTTAGCGTCCTCGGACAGGCTCGAGGCCAGGCAAGACTCGGCCTTTGCGGCGTCACCGTCGCCGGCAGCCTGGAACAGATCGGTAACGACAGACTCCTGAGACGGGAAGCCAAAGCCGCGCGTGTAGGCAAAGCCCAGACCGCCCGCGGCGATCAAAATGAGCAGAAGCAGCACGATGAAGACTTTGAGACCCGTATGGCGATGGCGACGACGGACCTTGGCCTGCTTGCGATCCTGACGGTCCTGCTGGACCATCTCGGACTCGGACAGCGTAAAGAAGCCGGTGTCCGAGGGATCAGGCATAAACTGACCGGTCGCGCCCGTAGGATCGAGCGGATCGACGGCAGGAGCGTCCATCGCGGGCGCCGGAGCCGTGGCCATAGCCGTCTGGGCAGACAGCGCGGCAAGCGAATCCTGCACGCGGGCAAGCTCATCGGCCTGCTCGGAGGTGAGCTGGTAGATGCCATCGGCAGTAGCGGCATTAAAGGCGTCGAGTGCGTCGGAGGGACGGCCGGCGGCAGAAAGCGCCTGACCCATGCCGGCGTTGAGCGCACGCGTGTCGTCGCGGGGGCCGGCAAAGTCGATAGCCGTGCGATAAGTCTCCACGGCATCCGCCGGACGGCCGAGCTTAATGAAGCAACGACCGAGCTCGCCGAGTGCGGCGGCAGGAGCCGGATTGGCGCCGTCGATGGCAGCCTGACGGAAGGCGGTTCCCGCGTTGGCATAGTCGCCCGACTGGAACAGCGCATTGCCCAGGCCCAGATAGGCCTTGAACGGCGTGGCATAGGAAGCATCCTGCGTAGCGGCAGAGAAAGCCTGAGCGGCCGTCGTGTAGTCGCCCACGGCGGCGAGCGCCTTGCCGCGGTTGGTGAGCAGCGCGCCGCGCTTGCCGTAGGTACCGTCGTTGAGGGCGGCGGCATAGGCCTCGGCGGCCTCGGCATACATGCCAAGGTGCATCAAGGCGTTGCCACGAAGGTGATCGGCCTCGCCCATAATCTCATCGGGAGTCTTTGCCGCCCCAAGCATCTGGGCTGCAGCGGAAAAATCACCCGCGCGGTAAGCGGCGCGGCCCTGTTGGATCAGCTGGCTATTCAAGGAAGTCCCCTTTACTCGTGAACGATCTCGACATGAACGATCTCGTCGCCGGCACGCAGCTGCGAAATCACATCGAGACCCTCGACCGTGGTACCAAAGACGGTGTAACCGGAATCGAGATTATGCTGGGCACCCAGGCAGAAGTAGAACTGCGAACCCGCGGAATCGGGGTCCATGGAGCGTGCCATGGCAAGGGCGCCATCGACATGGCTGTTGCGCGGATTGGTGGCAAACTCGCCCTTGATGCAGTAGCCGGGGCCACCGGTACCGGGCATGCCGTCGGGGCCCTCAAGACCGGCAGCGACGTCGGCGCCGGACATGTCGCGGGTATTGGGGTCCCCGCCCTGGATAACAAAACCGGGCACATAGCGATGGAACTTAAGGCCATCATAGAAGCCCATCGTGGAAAGCTCGCAGAAGTTCGCGACATGAATGGGAGCGCCCTCGCCGTCAAACTTGACCTTGATGGTACCCTTCGACGTCTCGATTACGGCACACTCGTCGCCGACAAGCTGATACTCGGGCGTGTAGAGCTCTTTCTTAAAACCAAACATGTGGTTCCTTCCTCGTGCGTTTAAAGCATATTTGTACGAATTGTAGCAATAAGCACGGGCTTACATCAATTGCGCACGTAGGTTATGCCGACTATGGCGAACTAATTTTAGGAACGCTGCTGCGGCTTCCAGGAACCCAAATTGGCGTCGTACTGGTTCAGCGCGCTGTTGCCACCCTGCGCGATGGGCGCCAGGATCTCGCTTTGGTGGGAACTCATCGACTCGCCATCGGGAATGGCCAGCGAGATATCCCAGCTCTGGCAGATCACGTCGACGCGCTCATACATCCACTCGGCAAGCTGCTTTAAGTGGGCGATGTCGTCCGCATAGACCGTATTGTCCTGATACTTAAGATTGTTGAGCTCATCTTGCGTCTTTTTGATCTGGTCGCGCAGGGCGTAGGCACTCTGCGACAGCTCCTGACGGGTGGACAGCGGCGTTCGGAGATAACCATTGTTAAAGGAATCGATGACCTCGCCAATCTGGTCCTCGTCAGCGTAGGACACGATGGTCTGATACAGACCGTCGAGCCTGGTATAGAGCTGATCATCGGTGAGCACGGTTTCTTCCTGGACCACCTCGGCAGAATCGTCCTGCTTGGTATCGTCCTCAATCGCCTCGCCCTTTTGACGCGTGGGGAAGGTGGTTTGTGCAGCTTGGCCAAACTGGTCGTAGAAGCCGGGCATAACACCCATGGGATCGGTCGTCACGAACCAATAGGCACCACCGCACACGACGGCAAGGACCGCGATGATAATGAGCGGCTTAGGAATATGACGCTTATGCTTGTGATAGGCGTCCTCGTCGGGATGCACCTTACGCTTGGGTTTTTGAGGATCGTCGTGCAGGGAAACCGGCGTGGGAATAACGACCTTGGGGATACCGAACTCCTTATCGAAAGCCGGCAGCACGCAGGTCTCATTGGGGTCGGCGGCGTCTGAAAGCACCGCGGCGGCAGAGGCTGGCGCATGCGGCACCTCGGTATCGATCTGCTCTTGCGTTAGGCGCGGAAAGCCCGCCGTGCGGCCCGCTGCCAGGTCGGATGCGGCCGTGTCCTCGGAGAGGATACCCGGAGCGGGGCGTCCGCATTTGGGGCACGTACGATCATGCGGAGAAAGACGGGCACCGCAGCCCTCACAGAACACAAACTCGGTGTGCTCGGGACCATCGCCCGGACCCACATAGGCGTTGCAGTAGAGGCAGAACGAGGCGCCGTCCTCGATAGTCTTAAGGCAATGCGGGCAGATCACGGCATCCTCTTTTCGAAGCAATTCAAACAATCGAGGTTAGAGCATAACATCGCCACGGCCCCACAGGAGCAAGGCACCAATTCAACATCGCCAGGGCGCGTAGCTACTTCTTCTTTTTGCTTGGCATCGAAACTTTGATGCCTTGGGCGGACTTGGTTACGCGGGAGCGCTTGGCGCCCGTGGGCTTCTTTTTCTTGGGCTGGGCCTGGGCCACGCCCTCGAGTGCGCGGGCCTCGGCCTCACGAACGGTGCGAGCTTCGCGGCGCTGCGCCATGTCGGCGGCGACGCGCTTGGCAAAACGCTCCGCCGTCGAACCCGTCGAGCTCACCTTGCCGCCACCGCGACCCAGGCGGACGCGAACACCGCGGCCAAAACCAGTTGCGGCATGACGACGACGCGGCTTGAGCGAATCCATCATCGTGGCGAGCTTAAAAAACACCGAGCAGGTAAAGACCACGATGACAGCCAAGATAACCATCTGGCCCATCGACAGGTTAGCAATAGACAGCAGCTCCGGGAATCCGATAACGCCCACCAAGATGCCAGCGACTACAAACACAAAGAGCACCACGCGCAAGGGCGTGAGAGGCTGCGAGATGCGCCAGATCAGGCTGACGCTCGCCGCGCACGACGTAAGCAGGCACATCGTAGACAGCGTGAGCTGGTTAAAGCCAAACACGCGCGCCACAAAGATATCGAGCGCCGCGGCCAAAATGACCGCAATCGACGCCGGCAGTGCCCGCTTGAGCACGTTCGTCAGGAACGACCCCTTCACGCGAGCATTGTTGGGCTCCAAGCCCAACACAAAGCCCGGCGCGCCGATGCAGAAGAAGTTAATGAGCGTCATCTGGATGGGCTCGAAGGGGTACGGCGGCAGCGCGATGCACAGCGCCGCCAGGCCCATCGAGAACAGCGTCTTGGTCAGGAACAGCGAGGCCGAACGCTGCAGGTTGTTGATGGAGCGACGGCCCTCGGCCACCACGGCGGGCATCGAGGCAAAGTCGTTGTCAACGAGTACGATCTCGGCCACGTTGCGCGCGGCATCGGAGCCGGCTGCCATGGCCACGGAGCAGTCGGCCTCCTTGAGCGCCAGCACGTCGTTGACGCCGTCGCCCGTCATGGCCACGGTGTGCTCGCGGCGCTTGAGCGCTTGCACGAGCTCGCGCTTCTGCTGCGGGGTCACACGACCAAAGACATGGTAGCGGTCCACTGCGGCATCGAGCTTGGCCGGCGTATCGAGCGTCGTGGCGTCCACATAAGCGTCCGCCCCCGGCACGCCCACCACACGCGCGATCGACGACACCGTACGCGGGTCGTCTCCACTGATCACGTTGAGGGTCACGCCCTGCTCGTTAAAGTAGCCGATGGTCTCGGCCGCCGAGGTACGGATCTCGTCGCGTATGGTCACAAAGCCCACGGGCTCGGCCTCGCCCACCATATCGCCATCGGGCGTAAAGCCGTCAACGCGCGCCACCACGAGCACGCGGCAGGTATCGGCAAGCTCGGCGACACGGTTCTCGACCTGGGCAAACGCACGATCAGAGAGCACAAACTGCGCCGCACCCATCACATATGAGCCCTGTGCAAACGACGCGCCGCTCCACTTTTTGGAAGACGAGAACGGAATGACCGACAGCGGCTCGGACACCTCGACCGGACGGTCGGCGTAATAGTTGAGCAGCGCCTGACAGGTCTCGTTGGCATCGGCCGAGGTCGCACGTGCGACGTTAGCCAGCGCAAAATCGAGCACCGTGGTATCGACGGGAACGGCGGCGTCGCCCTCCCCCGCACCCATACCCTCGACCGGCAGCGGATAGGTACCCTCGACCTCCATGCGGCCCGACGTGATGGTGCCCGTCTTGTCCAGGCACAGCACGTCGACGCGCGCGAGCGTCTCAATGCAGTAGAGCTGCTGCGCGAGTACCTTGCGGCGGGCCAGGCGCACCGTGGCGATGGCGAGCACCGACGAGGTCAGCAGCACCAGGCCTTGCGGGATCATGCCCAGCAGGGCGCCCACCGTGGACAGCAGCGCCGACGAAGGCACATGACCAGCCAACAGCTCGGAGAAGCACCACGAAAGCGCGCTATTGCCTGGGGTTCCCGCGGCATCCCACAGCTCGCTCACGCTCGAGGCAAACAACGCCAAACCGAGCGGGATCATGATGATGCTCGCAAAGCGCACGATGGCGTTAAGCGCGTTCATGATCTCGGAATTGACCTTTTTGACGTACTTGGCCTCGTTATTAATTTTGGCCACGTAGTTGTCGGCGCCGACATGGATCACGCGGGCGCGCAGCAGACCCGAGTCGATAAAGCTGCCGCTCATGAGCTCGGAACCGGGCTGTTTCTTAATAAGATCGCTCTCGCCCGTCAGCAGGCTCTCGTTCACGAGCGCCTCGCCCGAAACCACCACGGCGTCAGCGGGGATCTGGTCGCCGCGCCCCAGGCGGATGATGTCGTCGAGCACGATCTGGTCCAGGTCGAGCTCCACCTCGGAGCCGTCGCGCACCGCGATGGCCTTCTTGGAGGTCAGCAGCGTGAGCTTATCGACCATCTTCTTGGAACGCATGGACTGAATGACGCCAATAGCGGTATTGAGGAACACCACGAACAGGAACGTCAGATTCTTAAACGAACCGGTCAAAATGACCAGGAACGCCAAGATCACGTTGATCAAATTGAACAGCGTGCAGAGGTTCTCGATGATGAGCTCTTTGACCGACTTGGTCTTGAGCTCCATGTTGCGGTTGATCTTACCAGCGGCGATGCGCTCCTCGACCTCGGCGGTCGAGAGTCCGCGCTCGATATCCGTTGCTGCCATACCACGTCCCATCACGTCGCGCCGGTATAAGAAAACCGCCCGGACCATGCGAGGTTCGGACGGTCTTACGTTCGATGGTGCCCCATGTTGGATTCGAACCAACGGCCTTCTGCTCCGGAGGCAGACGCTCTAATCCCCTGAGCTAATAGGGCGAACGGTTGGCATTATACCCAAGTGCGCCACGGGCTAACAAAAAAATAGAAAAAAGCTTTGCAATTACGTGGGAGACGCGCCGCGACGGCGCGCTTTAGGCGGCAAAAGCGAGTCAGATAGTATAAACTCTCATGCACCATATAAAACGGCTCGCAATGCGGGCCGTTTTTGCAAGGACTATCCATCGAGGTGAGAGGCACACCATGATTGCAATTTTAAAAGAGAGCGCCAGCGACGAGGCCGTCAGCCATATCGTCAGCTGGATTGAGAAAAAGGGCCTGAAGACCGATGTCTCGCGCGGCGAGAATGAGACGATCATCGGCCTGGTGGGCGATACGACCAAGATCGACCCATTCCTGCTCGAGTCCATGGATGTCGTCGAGCGCGTGCAGCGCGTCTCCGAGCCGTTCAAGCGCGCCAACCGCAAGTTCCACCCCGAGGACTCCGTCATCGACTGCGGCCACGGCGTCAAGATCGGCGGCGATCAGTTCCAGGTCATCGCCGGCCCGTGCTCCGTCGAGGGCGAGAACCTCATCCGCATCGCCCGCCGCGTGAAGGCCGCCGGTGCCACGATGCTGCGCGGCGGTGCCTACAAGCCCCGCACTTCCCCGTACGCCTACCAGGGCATGGGCCCCGCCGGTCTGGACCTGCTGTGCGAGGCGTCTGCCGAGCTCGACATGCCGATCGTCACCGAGATCATGGACCCGCGCGACGTGCAGGTCTTCCTGGACAAGAAGATCGACGTCATGCAGATCGGCGCCCGCAACGCCCAGAACTTCCCTCTGCTCAAAGAGGTCGGCAAGACCAAGACTCCGATCTTGCTTAAGCGCGGCATGTCCGGCACGATCGATGAGCTGCTCATGGCCGCCGAGTACATCATGAGCGAGGGCAACGACAACGTCATCCTGTGCGAGCGCGGCATCCGCACCTTCGAGACCCGCACCCGCAACACCTTCGACCTCAATGCCGTGCCGGTGCTGCACCACCTGTCGCACCTGCCCGTCGTCGCCGACCCCAGCCACGCCACCGGCTACACCCGCTACGTTGAGCCCATGGCGCTCGCCGCGACCGCCTGCGGTGCCAACGGCCTAGAGATCGAGGTCCACGACGAGCCCAGCCGCGCATGGTCCGACGGCGCTCAGGCCCTCACCCCCGATCAGTTCGACGACACCATGCGCCGCATCCGAGCCATTCGCGAGGTTGTCTGCCATGAGACCATGGAGTAGCCCATGGGTACAGTGAGAAACGCGCGCGTTAACCAGGGCGGCCCCAAGTGCGCCGGCATCGTCGGCCTGGGCCTCATCGGCGGCAGCTTTGCCCGCGGCTATGCGCAGGCGGGCGTCCGCGTGCTGGCCTGGGACCCCGATGACGATGTCATGACGGCCGCCAGCATGGGCACTGTCGCCGGAGAGCTTAACGACAAGACGCTCGGCGAATGCGACATCATCGTCCTTGCCTGCTATCCCGAGGCATGCATCGAGTGGCTCGAGGCGCACGCCCAGGCGCTCGCCGACGCCACCGACACCGAGGCCATCATGGGCCCCGTGGTGATCGACACGGTGGGCGTCAAGGGCATCGTGTGCGAGCGCGCCTTTGAGCTAGCCCGCGAGCACGGCTTTTACTTTGTGGGCGCGCACCCCATGGCGGGCACGCAGTACTCGGGCTATGCGCACTCCCGCGCCGACCTGTTCCAGGGCGCCCCGCTCGTGCTCGTACCGCCCGCGGTGGACGATGCGCTCAAACTGGAGCTTTTGGGCCAGGTGCGCGAGATGGTACGCCCCTTGGGCTTTGGCAAGTTCAGCGTGACCAGCGCCGCCGAGCACGACCGCGTCATCGCCTTTACGAGCCAGCTCGCGCACGTCGTCTCCAACGCCTATGTTAAGAGCCCGACCGCTCAGGTCCACCACGGCTTTTCGGCCGGTAGCTACCGCGATCTCACCCGCGTGGCGCACCTCAACCCGCAAATGTGGTCCGAGCTCATGATCGACGACGCCGACGCGCTCGCCTTCGAGATCGACCATCTGATCGAATCGCTTGGCGCCTACAGCCGCGCGCTCAAGGACCGCGACCAGCGCTATCTGGAGAATCTCCTTGCCGAGGGCGACCGCATTAAGCGCGCACTCGACGACGAGGCCTCCCACTAGACCACCCATCACGCCAGGTCGAAAGGACCGAAGCTTATGGCGATTACCATCGATATCGACACTGCACGCCCCTACCAGGTGCATGTTGGCACGTTTTTGCTGGAGCAGGCGGGGCCGCTCGTGCGCGCCACCGCCGGCGGCACCAAGGCCGTCATCGTGACGGACACCAACGTGGGCCCGCTCTACCAGATGCCCGTTAAGCAGAGCCTGGAGGCGTCAGGCTACGAGGTGAGCATCTGCACCTTCGAGGCCGGCGAGGCCCATAAGCGCGCTGAGACCTACGTTGCCATTTTGGAGTTTGTGGCCGAGCGCGAGCTTTCGCGCTCCGACGTGATCGTGGCACTCGGCGGCGGTGTCGTGGGCGACATGGCGGGCTTTGTGGCCGCCACCTACATGCGCGGCTGCAAGTTTGTGCAGATCCCGACGAGCCTGCTCGCCATGGTGGATTCGTCGGCGGGCGGCAAGACCGCCATAGACCTGGCTGCCGGCAAGAACCTGGCCGGCGCCTTTTGGCAGCCGAGCGTGGTTATCGCCGACGTGGGGTGCCTGGCCACCCTCACGCCCGAGCAGTTCGCCGATGGCTGCGGCGAGGTCGTCAAGCACGCCGTGATCGCCGACCCGGAGCTTTTCGCCGAACTGGAGAAGACCCCGCTCACGCTGGAGCTGCTCAACCGCGATGTGGCCCGCGTAGCGCTCATCATCGCCCGCAATATCGACATCAAGCGCGCCGTGGTCGTCGCCGACGAGCGCGAAACCAACCAGCGTAAGCTCCTCAATTTTGGACATAGCGCCGGGCACGCCGTCGAGGCCTGCGAGCACTTTGAGCTCGGACACGGCAACTGCGTTTCAATCGGCATGGGCATCATCACGCGCGCCGCGGCCCTGCACGGCATCTGCGACGCCGAGCTGCCGGGCCGCATCGAGGAGCTCTGCGCACGCCACGGTCTCAAGACCCGCTGCGAGCTTTCGGCCGACGCCGTCTTTGCCGAAGCACTGCACGATAAAAAGCGCGCCGGTGACACGATTGACCTGGTAATTCCGCACGGCATTGGCCGTTGCAGCATCGACCGCACGCCGCTTTCCACCTTCCACGATTTAATTGCCGAGGGCCTCGGCCAGAAGGGAGACGCTTCCGCATGCTAGCCCGCATCACCCCGTCCCCGCTCAAGGGCACCGTTCCCGCCATCGCGTCCAAGTCGATGGCGCATCGCCTCATCATCTGCGCTGCGCTTGCCAACGGCGAGACACACGTCACCTGCAATACCACCTGCGCCGACATCGAGGCTACGGTGCGTTGCCTTACGGCCCTGGGTGCTCGCATCGAGACCGTCGAGGACGGCTTCCAGGTCCACCCCACCATGAAGAGTGTTGAGTTTGGCCTGCTCAAGGCCCTTGCCGGCGGCACGCTTGACTGCGGCGAAAGTGGATCCACGCTCCGCTTTATGCTGCCTGTCGCCTGCGCGCTGGGTGCGGATGCCACCTTCGTAGGCCAGGGCCGCCTGGGCGCCCGCCCGCTCTCCCCGCTCTCGGACGAGATCATCGCCGCCGGCTGCGACCTACAGGGTCTGGGCGGTTTTCCGCTCAAGACGAGCGGACGCATGCGCCCGGGCACCTTTGTGCTTCCGGGCAACGTGAGCTCGCAGTATATCTCCGGCCTGCTGCTGGCAGCCCCGCTGCTGGCCCAGCCCTCCTGCGTGCAGGTAACCGGCCTCATTGAGAGCCGTCCCTACATCAACCTGACGATCCAGGCCATGAAGGCCTTTGGCGTCGAGGTCAACGTCGAGCGTATTCCGGCCAAGGACGGCCAGCCCGAAGTCACGAACTTCCGCGTGAGCAGCGGCTCGTACCGCACGCCCGGCAGCGTAGCCGTCGAGGGCGACTGGTCCAACGCCGCCTTTTGGCTGTGCGCCGGCGCTATCGGCGCCGACCCCATCACCGTGGAGGGCGTATCCCTGAGCTCCGCGCAGGGCGACCGAAACGTGCTCGCCGCGCTTTCGCGCTTTGGCGCCCGCATCGTGCGCTCCACCAACGCCGCCACCGTGAAGTCCGACAAGCTCGCCGGCTTTGAGATGAGCGCCCACGACATTCCTGACCTGGTGCCCGTCATCTCGGCCGTAGCCTCGCTGGCGCAGGGCCGCACCTTTATCCGCGATTGCGCCCGTCTGCGCATCAAGGAATCCGACCGCCTGGTCACGACCACCCGCGAGCTCACCGCGCTGGGCGCGCAGGTGCGCATTGCCAGCGATGACCTCATCATCAAGGGTGTCGATGCCTTCACCGGCGGCGAAGTCGATTCGCACAACGACCATCGCATCGCCATGATGGCCGCGATCGCCGCGAGCCGCGCCACCGGCGAGGTCGTGATCCACGGCGCCGAGGCCGTCAACAAGTCCTATCCCGATTTCTTCGACCACTACCGCCTGCTGGGCGGCAAGGTCACACTCGAGGAGGAATAGCATGTCCTCGACCTTTGGCAACGTCTTGCACTTAAGCATCTTCGGCCAGTCGCACTCCCCCGCCATCGGCTGCTCCCTCGATGGCATCCCGGCGGGCATCGCTGTTGACCAGGAGCGGCTGCAGGCCTTCCTTGACCGTCGTGCCCCCGGTCGCGACGAGACCGCGACCAAACGCCGCGAGGCCGACGCCGCCCACATCATCGCCGGTGTGGTCGATGGACATACCACGGGAGCACCCATCGCCGCGATTATCGAGAACACCAACACGCGCTCAAAGGACTATTCCGAGCTGCGCCGCAAGCCCCGCCCCGGACACGCGGATTTTCCGGCGCGCGTGAAGTATCACAACATGCACGACGTCGCCGGCGGTGGGCATTTCTCTGGCCGCCTAACGGCACCCCTGTGCATTGCCGGCGGCATTGCGCTGCAGGCACTCGAGGCCCGCGGCATTAACGTGATGGCGCACGTCGCGCAGATCGGCGGCATCTCCGACCTGCCGATGGACGACATGGTCTATCGCGAGGCCGACCGCAAGGCGATCCTTACGAACGATCTGCCGTGCATTGACGCCGCCGCAGCCGGCCGCATGCGCGAGGAGATCCTAGCCGCGCGCGACGAACTCGACAGCATCGGCGGCATCGTGGAGTGCGGCATTTACGGGCTTCCCGCGGGCATCGGCGACCCCATGTTCGACGGCATCGAGAACCGCATCGCGCAGATCGCGTTTGGCATTCCCGCCGTAAAGGGCGTGGAGTTTGGCATGGGCTTTGCCGTGGCCGCCATGCGCGGCAGCGAGAACAATGATCCGTATCGCATCGATGCCGAGACCGGCGAGATCGAGGTCGAGTCCAACAACGCCGGCGGCATCCTGGGCGGTATTTCGACCGGCGCGCCCGTCATGTGGCGCATGGCTGTAAAGCCGACGCCCTCCATTGGCCGCGAGCAGCAGACGGTGGACATGGACGCTATGGAAAATGCCGAGCTCTCGGTCCACGGCCGCCACGATCCCTGCATCGTCCCCCGAGCTGTCCCCGTAGCCGAGGCAGCCGCCGCCCTTGCCATCTGGGACGCCCTCCTCGAAGACGCCGCCCAGCGCTAACTACCCACCCCTCAACATCCCCCAACACGTGAAAGGGGTCTTCATGGACCTTGCTGACATCCGCCAGGCCATCGATGGCATCGACACCACGCTCCTCAACAGCTTTGTTGAGCGCATGGACATTGCCACCGAAGTCGCCAAGTCAAAAATCGAGATGGGCAAGGCCGTCTTCGACCCCGCCCGTGAGCGCTCCAAGCTCAACAACCTCGCCAGCCGCGCACCCGAGCGCTACGAGGCCCAAGCCATCACCCTGTTCCGCCTCCTCATGAGCATGAGCAAGGCCGAGCAGCAGCGCTATATCAACGAGCTCAAGGGCATCACGGTGTCGCAAAAGGCCCATGCCACGGCTGCAGCCTCCGACACGCCCTTCCCTCAAACGGCCACCGTCGCCTGCCAGGGCGTCGAGGGCGCTTACAGTCAAATCGCCGCGTGCAAACTCTTCGACGTGCCCGACATCGCGTTTTTCGAGACCTTCGAGGGCGTTATGCGCGCCGTGCGCGACGGCTTCTGCGAGTTTGGCGTGCTGCCCATCGAGAACTCCACCGCCGGCTCAGTCAACGCCGTCTACGACCTGCTCGCCCAGTTCGACTTCCACATCGTGCGCTCGCTGCGCCTCAAGATCGACCACAACTTGCTCGTCAAGCCCGGCACCAAGCTCGCGGGCATACGCGAGGTCTACAGCCACGGTCAGGCCATCGCGCAGTGCGCTGGCTTTATCGAGGCGCACGGCCTGCACGCCACCAAGTACCCCAACACCGCCATGTCGGCCGAGATGGTCGCCAGCTCCGAGCGCACCGATGTTGCCGCCATCGCATCGCGCAGCTGCGCCGCACTCTACGGCCTGGAGGTACTGGAGCCCAACATCCAGGACTCGGACAACAACTACACGCGCTTTGTCGTCATCAGCCGCGAGCCACGCGTCTACCCCGGCGCCAACCGCACCTCGCTCATGATTACCACGGCCAACGAGCCGGGCGCGCTCTATCGCGTACTCGAGCGTTTCTACGCGCTCAATATCAACCTCATCAAGCTCGAGAGCCGTCCCATCCCCGGGCATGACTTTGAGTTTATGTTCTACTTTGACCTGGACTGCCCCTTTGGTAGCAAGGCCCTCGACGACTTGCTCGACTCCATCGATGACGTGTGCGAGAGCTTCACCTACTTTGGCAGTTACACGGAGGTGCTCTAGATGAACGATGTCGCCGCAACCCGCCCCTACGGCGTGCTGGGCCGCGTGCTGGGCCACAGCTACACCCCGACCATCTACAAGGAGCTCGCGGGGCTCGAGTATGTGCGTTTTGAGCGCGAGCCCGAGGACCTCCAGGCTTTTATGACGGGTGACGAATGGGAGGGCACCAACGTGACCATCCCCTACAAGCGCGCCGTCATGGAATACCTGGACGAGCTGAGTCCACTCGCCGAGCGTATGGGAAACGTCAACACCATCACGCGCCTGCCCGACGGCCGCCTGCGCGGCGACAACACCGACTACTTTGGTTTTCAGTGCCTAGTCGAGGAGCTGGGCGTTGAGGTCGCCGGCAAGAAGGCCCTCGTGCTCGGTGCCACCGGTGGCGCCGGCACCACTGCCAGCATGGTGCTCGGCGACCTGAGCGCCATCGTCGTGCCGGTCGGCCGTACGAGCGAAGTCAACTACGACAACATCGCGCAGCAGTCCGACGCCGCACTGCTCGTCAACTGCACGCCCGCCGGCATGTTCCCCCACTGTCCCGATGCCCCCTGCACGCTCGAGGGGCTCGATGCGCTCGAGGGCGTCATCGACATTGTCTACAACCCTGCACGCACGGGCCTGATGCTCGAGGCCGAGCGCCGCGGCATCCCCTGCATCGGCGGCCTGCTGATGCTCGTGGCCCAGGCGGCGCAAGCCGTTGAGCGCTACACCGGCCAGGTCACTCCGCGTGAGCGCATTCTGGACGTAACGGAGCGCCTGTCACGCCGCGAACAGAACATCGCGCTGATCGGTATGCCGGGCTCGGGCAAGACCCGCGTGGGCGAGCAGATTGCCCTGCTCACGGGGCGAGAGCACATCGACCTGGACCGCGCCCTCGAGGAGCGCCTGGGCATGCCCTGCGCCGACTTTATCGTCGAGCGCGGCGAGGCGGCCTTCCGCGAGCAGGAGACGGCGGCGCTGGCCGGCATCTCCAAGCGCAGCGGCCTGGTGCTTTCCACGGGCGGCGGCGTGGTCACGCGCGACGAGAACTACCCGCTACTGCACCAGAACAGCCAGATCGTGATGCTCAACCGTAAGCTCGACGAACTCGCCCACAAGGGTCGCCCCATCACCGCCCGCGATGGCATCGACAAGCTGGCCGAGCAGCGCATGCCGCGCTACCGCGCTTGGGCCGACTACATCATCGACTCACGCGACTGCGCCGCCAACACCGCCCAAGCCCTCCTCGACACCCTCCCATCCGCTCTCTAATCAAAACCACCGCAAAGGGGACGGGCACCTTTGTGGTGGTTTCTCGACTGCAAAGGAAGCTACCATGAAAGCACTCGTCATCAACGGTCCCAACCTCAACATGCTCGGCATTCGCGAGCCGGGCATCTATGGCAGCGACAACTACGACCGCTTAGTGCAGATTTGCCAGGAAGCGGGCGCTGCACAGGGCTTCGACGACGTCGAGGTCTTCCAGTCCAACCACGAGGGCAGCATCGTCGACAAGATCCAGGAGGCCTACGGCAAGGCCGACGGCATCGTCATCAACCCGGCGGCTTACACGCACACGAGCGTGGCGATCCTGGACGCCCTCAAGGCCGTCGCCATCCCTGCCGTCGAGGTCCACATCAGCGCCGTCGAGACGCGCGAAGACTTCCGCCAGATTAGCTATGCGCGCCTGGCCTGCTTCGCCACCATTACGGGCGAAGGCCTGATGGGCTACGCCCACGCGCTGGAGCTGTTGAGGGAGCGTCTCGAAAAGTAGCCTCGCGGATCGATTCATTAACACCGATTCACACGAACAAAACTCCAGCGCCGGCAGCAGCACCTCGCTGCTGCCGGCATTTTGTTACTGGCATATAATCGTTGCAGTCACACTACGTCTGGAGACCCACATGCTGAGCATTCACCTGGGGGATTACCCCGGTTCCATCTACGATACCGAAACCTATTTTAGGAACTCATACTTGGACTCATGGTTCGAAGACCCTATGGCCGCACAGATTATTAAAAGCGTAGACGGATCAGAGCTCATCGGTCCCCACAACATCGTAAGCAAACAGCTGGGCTCGATCACCCCACTCGAACTGTCCGGCGGCGTTAAGACGCTGCTGCTGGTGCGCAATCTCCCAAATATGGTGTTCAACGCATCCACCTGCGGAGACAACTGTGCCCGCTGGCTACTCAAGATCGGCAAAGAGCAGGATGTGCTGGTGACCTTATACCACATCATGAAATTCCCCTGGAAGAGCTTTGAAATCCGCATTGAAAACGATGGCCGCATCGTCAGGAACATGCAGGAGTTTGTCGGTGCCACGAATGACTTTTTGGATGTTGATGAGTAATGAAGGGAACGCATACCGTTGTCGTAGAGCGTGCAAAGGTCAAATACACACTCACGTTTAAGCGCAATATTTCCTTTATACGCGGCAACAGCGGCACGGGCAAAACGACGCTCATCTCGATGATTCGCGACTACAACGACCGAGGACCGGAAAGCGGCGTTGCGCTCAGCTGCGACGTACCTTGCGAAACGCTTTCCGGCAGACGCTGGGAGCGCGAGCTGTCGATCATCGAAGATTCAATCGTCTTTCTAGATGAGGGCAACGAGTTTATCTACTCAAAGGACTTCGCCAAAGCCGTAAACGGCTCGTCCAACTATTTTGTTCTGATATCTCGTCGCGATGCCAACGAGCTCCCCTACAGCGTCGACGAGATCCTAAAGCTAGTCAACACCACAAGCAAGACAATTAATGGCCGCAAGAGCGACAGACGCTTCTACTCGGTGACCAAGCCGCTATATGACCACACGGCAAGCATGTTGTATCAGGATCTAAATGTTGGATTCGAGATACCCGACGCCGCAGTTGTCGAGGACAGCAAATCGGGTTATCAATTCTACAACGCTCTTTGCAACCGACTCGGGATCCCCTGCTATACCGCCACCGGCGTTGCGAATCTAAAACGAACAATTCACGAATGTCCCGAGCATAACATCCTTGCTATAGGAGACGGCGCAGCGTTTGGTCCCTACATCGAAAAGGTGCTGGGACAGCGCGTTTACAAGAACGTTCGCTTGTTCCTCCCGGAATCATTTGAGTGGACACTTCTGCGCTCCGGGCTCATACCCAGCGGCGACATTCCCAAGATCCTCGAAGATCCCTCAAGCTATATCGAAAGTCGCGATTATTTAAGCTGGGAGCGGTTCTTCACCGATGTGCTGGTCAAATACTCAGCAGACACTCGCTACGCTTACAAAAAGGCACGACTCAACGAGCAGTACCTAAAGCCGCAGGCAATGAATGCCGTATCGAAAGTCTTACCGGAGTGTTTGAAGACGAATTAGCAGATTCTTTAAATCATCTAGAAACCGGGGCTATGCACATGAGCTGAAGCCGCTTAAAGAAAGCCTACA
>UREC01000003.1:0-83318 GCA_900546755.1 uncultured Collinsella sp.
GGACGCCGCCCTCTCAAGGCGGAGATCACCAGTTCGAATCTGGTACGGGCTACCAAAATTGAACGCCCGGGCCTCGTAAGAGACCCGGGTTTTGTGTATTGACCGATATTTAAGGCGCGCGTTGAGTCTGCCGCCCGGACCGAGGAGTTGTCATGGACCTGCCTATCAGCTTGGAAGACATCACGTATGCCGAGAACTATCTGGCGCAGGGCGACCTGGCTACGGCGACGCCGCTGCTTGAGCGTCTGGTGGAGCTCGCCGAGGAGTATATCGACGCTGAGTGCAAGACGGAGGAGAAGCGCCAGTACTTTAGCTTCGACAGCAAGTTTGAGCGCCTGGCCTATCGCCGCGTGGAGAAGGATCCGCGCGAGCTGGTGCAGGTCGAGGTTCCCTTTGACCGCCTGTACTCCGACATGGCGTTTGCCTACATCCGCCAGCAGGATTATGTGAGTGCTCGGAATGCCCTGATGCAGGCCGTGCGTTGGGATCCCATGAACTGCAACTATCGCTTGGACTTGGCCGAGCTGTTCCGCGCGCTCGAGGACAAGCAGGAGTGGGCATCGCTCTCGTTCTCGGTGCTGGAGCGCGCGAGCGACGGTAAGTGCGCCGCACGCGCCTACACCAACTTGGGTCAGTACTTCTTGGAGCCCGAGACCGAGAACATTTCGGCTGCCGTGGGCTGCGCGCGTCTGGCGCTGCGCCTGGCGCCCAACGATGCGCATACGACGCGCCTGCTCAACAAGATCCATACCACCTATCCGGATGCCGCGGACGAGAGTGACGACCATGTGATGGGTGAGCTCGCCCTGCAGGGCGTGCCGACCTCGCCTTCGGCCGAGATTGCCATCTGCCTGATCATGTGTGCGACCGACGCTGCGAGCGACGGCGACAAGCAGGAGGCTACGCGCCTGACGGTCCGTGCCCGCGACCTGGTGGGCGAAGAGGCGTGCGCGGCGATTATCAAGCTGGTGCGCGAGAGTGATGCCGAGCTTAACGCCGAGCGCAAGGCAAAGCGCGAGGCTGCGGGCTCAAACGCCGATGGCGCCAAGGAGGCCGGCGATGCCCAGTAAGCGCGAGCGCAAGCTCATTTCCAAGAATCGCTCGGCACATCACGAGTACTTTATCGATGAGACGTTTGAGTGCGGTATTGAGCTGAGCGGTACCGAGGTCAAGTCGATTCGCGAGCGCGCGTGCCAGATTACCGATACCTTCGCACTGATTCGTGGCGGGGAGTGCTGGCTCGTCGGCCTGCATATCCACCCTTATAGCCATGGTGGCGTGTGGAATCGCGATCCCGACCGTCGGCGCCGTCTGCTGCTGCACCGCAAGGAGATCGACTTTCTTGACGGCAAACTTCGCAACCGCGGCTATGCGCTGGTGCCGCTGGAGCTCTACTTTAATACCGACGGCCGCGTAAAGCTGCTGCTGGGCCTAGGCCGCGGCAAGAAGCTTTACGACAAGCGCGAGGATATGGCCAAGCGCGATGTCCAGCGCGAGATCGACCGCGCTCTTAAAGAACGCAACCGCTAGGAGCGAGTTCACGGGAAGGTGCCCTACCGCGCCCGCCCCGTCTTCCTTGCTGTTTTGCCATATATTTCCAAAAAACGGCGTCCGTTATGGGCGCCGCTTTTTATGGGTACATACAGCCTTAAGGTTCAATCCCGGGTTAGGGGAGTACTTGTTATGGACAAAACTGCATTCTTTACCATGCCGAGCGGTCTGTATGTGGTGAGCGCCGCGGCAGACGGGCTGCGCGCCGGCTGCGTCATCAACACGGCGGTGCAGGTGACGGCAGCACCACCTCGCATCTCGGTTTCCGTAAACAAGGAAAATGTGACCGCTGGCGTGATCGAGACTGCCAAGGCCTTTGCGCTGACCGTGATCGACCAGACGGCGGATATGCTCTACATTGGCAACTTTGGATTTCGCACCAGCAGCGATTATGACAAGTTTGCCAAATACGAGACCCGCGAGACGGCTCTGGGCATGCCCTATGTGCCCGAGCACGCGACGGCCCTGTTTAGCTGCCGTTTGATCGACACTGTGGATGTGGGCACGCATCTACTGTTTATCGGCGAGGTCGAGGATGCCGAGCGCCTGAGCGACGAGACGCCGCTCACCTACGATTACTACCATAAGGTCCTGAAGGGCAAGACGCCTCCGAAGGCGTCCTCGTATCAAGGCTAGAAATGTTTTAAAAATACTTGCATTATATTATTGAGAATCTATACTAATAGATGAAGTACATCACCAGTCGCGTTCGAGAGGAGAACATCATGGCTGAGGAGAAGAAGACGTATAAGTTCGTGTGCATCGTTTGTGGCTACGAGGTTGAGGTCGACACGCCCGAGCTGCCCGAGGACTACGTGTGCCCGGTCTGCGGCGTCGGTCCCGATCAGTTTGAGCTCGTCGAGGAGTAGCTCGTCGGCACGCGGCTCACGGCAACACATAGCTCTGTCCAAGGGTCCCGGTCGGATATCCCGGCCGGGACCCTTTTCCTCCGCCCCCAAGGGATCACGGTTGCTGTTGGCCGATCCTGTCTGTTGTGAGTCCGGCCGACCTTTTGTCTCAATCTGTAACATCTAACGGTGGAAATTGGGTCCACTTGTTACAGATTGAGACAAACGGAGCTGTCCCTCGGAATGATCTCGATCTGTAACATCTAACGGCTCGAAACGGGTCTTCCTGTTACAGATCGAGACGTTTGCCTGGGTAGGTGCCCCGTCCCATTACATCCCTGTCAACAACACGACATCGAGAATCGTCACGATGGCACCGATCCCTACGAGCAGCGCGTTGAGCGGGCGCGAATTGGCATATTTGCCCATGACGCGGCGTGAGCTGGTGAGCCGTATGAGCACAAAGACCGTAATCGGCAGCTGAAGCGACAGCAGCGCCTGACTCCAGATGAGACCTTCAAAAGGATTTGGGACGACCAGGCACGCCGTCACTGCGCCGACGAAACAGGCCGCCACCCCGATCGAGGAATGTCGGTCGTGGATGTCGTATTCCTCGTCGAACATGCCCGCGGTGATGGTGCCCGCCGCCATGCCCGCCGTCACACTACTCGAGAGGCCCGCAAACAGCAGCGCTACCGCAAAGATGGTCGAGCTCGCCGGGCCCAAGATGGGGGAGAGCGTGGCCGCTGCGACGGCGAGGTCGTCTACGACCATGCCGTGCGCAAAGAAGGTCGTTGCGGCAAGGATGACCATGGCCGAGTTGATTGCCCAGCCCACGCCCATCGAAAAGATCGTGTCGAAGAGCTCGTAGCGCAGACGTTCTTCGATAACCTGCTCGCCTTGGCCTTCGAAGTGCATGGATTGGATGACCTCGGAGTGCAGGAAGAGATTGTGTGGCATAACGACCGCACCCAGGACACTCACGATGATCGCGGCAGAGCCAGTGGGCATACTGGGCGTGATCCAGCTTGCGGTTGCTTGCGGCCAGTCGACTTTGACCAGCGCGAGCTCTGCTAAAAACGAGAGTCCTACCACACCCACGAAGGCGATGATCCAGCGTTCGGCGCGCTTGTAGGAGCTCGTCATGAGCATCGCCATCGATACTGCCGCCACGATGACGCAACCCGCGCGCACGGGCAGCCCAAAGAGCATTTGAAGGGCAATCGCGCCACCCAGGACTTCGGCCATGGCGGTGGCGACAGTCGCGAGATAGGCACTGGCGAGTACCGTGCGTCCAACGAAGCGGGGGAGGTAACGTGTCGTGGCCTCGGCAAGGCAGGTGCCCGTGGCGATACCCAGGTGCGCCGCGTTGTGCTGCAGCACAATGAGCATAATCGTGGACAGCGTGACGATCCACAGCAGCGCGTAGCCAAACTGCGAGCCCGCGGCCATATTGGAGGCCCAGTTGCCCGGGTCGATAAAGCCGACGGTCACGAGCAGCCCGGGGCCGATATGCCGCGCGATGTCTAGACCTCCGTGACCGCCGGTGCGTCGGGAGCCAAAGTGTTGTTTGAGATGGTTGAGCATGGTGCGCTCCTGTGTGCCGTTTGCTTGACGCCGCAAAGGATACCCGTTTTAAGCTTAAAAGTTAACCAAGACTAACAAAATTGTTGTATTTGAATGGGATGGTGAAAGGGGGCTGCCGAAATGTCTCGATCTGTAACAACTAGGGATGGAAATTGGGTCTAGGTGTTACAGATCAAGACAGGAAGAAATGGTCCTATGGAAAATCTCGATCTGTAACAGCTGACCGCCAAAACCGGCCCTTCGTGTTACAGATCGAGACATTCGGAACTGTCTCTCGATAACATCTCAATCTGTAACAGTTAGTCGTCGTAATTGGGCCTTCCTGTTACAGATTGAGATGTTTGAAGTGGTGAGCTAACAGGCCGAACTTGGGGCCTATGTTGTCGCCCTTGAGGTCGGCGGTGTCCACTCGTAGGGCGTGCGTTACGCGATTGTTTCGAAACGGGTGGGAAACACAACGGGTCGGCGATGCTCATAGTATGCCTAGTCAACTGACTGTCTAAATATCTAGGGGAGGATCGCGATGCAGGCAGATTCCGCTCAGCAGCAGGGCCTTTATCGCCCCGAATTCGACCACGATGCTTGTGGCATCGGCGCGCTTGCCGATATCAACGGTGAGCGCCATCACCAGATTCTGGACGATGCACTGTCCATTCTGGTCAACTTGGAGCACCGCGGCGGCACGGGACTCGAGAAGAACACCGGCGACGGCGCTGGCATCCTGTTCCAGGTTCCGCATCACTTTTTCCGTAAAGAGGCTCAAAAGTGCGGCCAGATTCTGCCGGCAGAGGGCGACTATGGCGTGGCAATGCTGTTCTTCCCGCAGGACGACAAGGGCGTAGAGGATGCCCGTCGCGTGTTCGAGGAGGGCTGCGCCGAGGCCGGCGTGCCGCTGCTCTTTTGGCGCGAGGTGCCGGTCGACCCGCACGACCTGGGCGAGACGGCGCGCGCCTGCATGCCCACCATCTTGCAGGCCTTCCTGGGCCGTCCGGACGACACACCCGCCGGCGATACCTTTGAGCGTCGCCTGTACGTGTGCCGTCGCACCATCGAAAAGAAGGCCGACACCGAGTTTGCCCTGCGCGACAAGATCTTCTACGTGTGCTCTATGAGCTCGCGCACCATCGTGTACAAGGGCATGCTGGTCGCCACGCAGATGCGCCGCTTCTTCATCGACCTCAACGACGCCGCCGTCAAGACGGCCGTGGCGCTCGTCCACTCGCGCTACTCCACCAACACCACGCCCAGCTGGGAGCGTGCGCACCCCAACCGCTTTATCATCCACAACGGCGAGATCAATACCCTCAAGGGCAACGTCAACTGGATTCGCGCCCGCGAGCCCAACCTGTACAGCCCCGTGCTGCAGCACGATCTTGAGCGCGTGATGCCCATCATCAACCGCGAGGGTTCCGACTCCGCGATTCTGGACAATGTGCTCGAGTTCCTGGTCATGAACGGTCGCCCGCTTACGCGCGCCGCATCCATGTTGCTGCCCGAGCCGTGGGACCACAACGACAGCCTGAGTGAGGAGCGCCGCGCCTACGATGCCTACCAGTCCATGCTCATGGAGCCCTGGGATGGCCCGGCTGCCATCGCCTTTACCGACGGCCGCACGCTGGGCGCCGCCCTCGACCGCAACGGCCTGCGCCCCGCTCGTTACTACGTGACGCGCGACGGTCGCTTTATGCTGGCAAGCGAAGTGGGCACCATCGAGGTGAGCCCCGAGAACATCCTGACGAGCGGCTGTCTGGGGCCGGGCCAGATGCTCGAGGTCGACTTTGCCCGCGGGCGCGTCATCTACAACGACGAGCTGCGAGCCCGCTATGCCAAGGAAAAGCCCTACCGCGACTGGATCGCCGAGGAGACGCTGACGGTCGACGCGCTCGACAAGCCCGCCGCGCCCGCGCCCGCCGAGGACGTCGAGGTGCCTGCCGCCGTGCGCATGGCCAAGCTCGGCTATCACTGGGATGACGTCGACGAGGTCGTGCGCCCCATGGCCCGGCAGGGCAAGGCCCCGCTCGCCTCGATGGGCATCGACGCCCCTCTGGCCTGCTTGTCCAAGAAGACGCGTTCGTTCTTTGATTACTTCTATCAGCTGTTCGCCCAGGTCACGAATCCTCCGATCGATGCCCTGCGCGAGCACATGGTGACTTCGACCACGCTCTACCTGGGCAACCACGGCAACCTGCTCGAGGATTCCCGCACGGCCTGTCAACTGGTGCGCTTGGAGCGCCCACTGCTGAGCGAGGAGGAGTTCGACCGCATTTGCGCCATCGACCGCGTGGGCTTTAAGACCCGCCGCTTCCGTGCCGTGTACCGCCGCGATGCCGGCGAGGGCGCGCTGCAGGCTGCGCTCAAGCAGCTTGCAGAGGACGTTGAAGCTGCGGTCCGCGACGGCGTGAACATCGTGGTGTTGAGCGATCGTGCCGCTGCGGGCGAGGCGCCCGTGCCGTCGCTGCTCGCCGTGGGCTGCGTGCACAATCACCTGATCCGCGCCGGTGTGCGTACCTTTGCCGACATCGTGGTGGAGTGCGGCGACGCCGTGTCCCCGCACGACTTTGCGGCACTGGTGGGCTACTCCGCGAGCGGCATCTATCCGTACAACGCACATGCGTGCATCCGCGATCTGGCGGCACGCGGCGACCTGGACGTGACGGCCGAGCAGGGTATCGCCAACTACAACAAGGCCGCGACGGCGGGCATCGTCTCCATCATGTCCAAGATGGGTATCTCCACGGTGCAGAGCTACCATTCGGCGCAGATCTTCGAGGCCGTGGGCTTTACGCCGGAGTTCGTCAACGCGTATTTCGCCGGCACGGTGAGCCGTGTGGGCGGTATGGGTGTCGAGGACGTCGAGCGCGAGCAAAACGAGCGCTACGACGCCGCGCTCGCTATCCTTAAGAGCCCGGCTCCCGATCAGCTGCCCACGTTGGGTCTGACCAAGTGGCGCCCGCTCGGCGGCGAGGATCACCTCATCGATCCGCAGACTGTTTACCTGCTTCAGACCGCCTGCCGTGAGGATAGCTACGACACCTTTAAGGAGTACAGCAGCCGCCTGCGCCGCACCGGCCGTGCCGTGCGCCTGCGCGACTTGCTGGACTTTGATGCCGGCGGCCGCACGCCGGTGCCGCTTGACGAGGTCGAGCCCGCACTCAACATCGTCCGCCGCTTTAACACCGGCGCCATGTCGTATGGCTCCATCAGTAAAGAGGCGCATGAGTGCATGGCCATCGCCATGAATCGCCTGCATGGACGCTCCAGCTCGGGCGAGGGCGGCGAGGACCCGCGTCGCGAGACCCCGCTGGCTAACGGCGACTCCAAGAACTCTGCCATCAAGCAGGTGGCAAGCGCGCGCTTTGGCGTGACGAGCCGCTACCTGTGCAGCGCCTTCGAGATTCAGATCAAGATGGCACAGGGCGCCAAGCCCGGCGAGGGTGGCCACCTGCCCGGCAAGAAGGTCTACCCCTGGATCGCCGAGGTCCGTCAGTCCACGCCCGGCATCGGCCTGATTTCGCCTCCGCCGCACCACGATATTTACTCTATCGAGGACCTGGCAGAGCTGATCTTTGACCTTAAGAACGCCAACCCCGGCGCGCGCGTGTCGGTCAAGCTGGTCAGCGAAGCCGGCGTCGGCACCATCGCCACCGGTGTGGCCAAGGGTGCTGCCGACAAGATCTTGATCAGCGGCCACAATGGCGGCTCGGGTGCCGCTGCGCGCGACTCTATCTGGCATGCGGGTCTGCCGCTGGAGCTTGGCCTTGCCGAGGCTCAGCAGACATTGCTGCAAAACGGCCTGCGCTCGCGCGTGGTGCTCGAGGCCGATGGCAAGCTTATGGACGGCACCGACGTCGCCGTCGCCTGCTTGCTGGGTGCCGAGGAGTTTGGCTTTGCGACCATGCCGCTCATCTCCATGGGTTGCCTCATGCAGCGTGACTGTCAGCAGGATACCTGCCCGGCCGGCATCGCGACGCAAAACTGCCGCCTGCGTCACGGCTTCCGCGGTAAGCCCGAGCACGTTGAGCACTTTATGCTCTTTGTGGCCGAGCAGCTGCGCGAGATTATGGCACGCCTGGGCTTCCGCACCATCGACGAGATGGTCGGCCATCCCGAGTGCCTGCGCCAGATCGAGGTACCGGGCAACCACAAGGCCAACCTGCTGGATCTGTCGCCCGTGCTGGCAAGCGCGACCTGTGAGTTCGGTGCCCATATCCCGGGCGCCGACGGCCGCCACTTCCTGCCGCAGATGGCCGCAGACAGCGAGCTCGACAAGACGCTCGACTCCACGTTGTTTGTGCCCTATACGGCCGATGCCCGTGCGCACCTGCGCCCGATTCGCTTCCGCGCCGACATCGCCAACGTCAACCGCTGCGTGGGCACCATCCTGGGCAACGCGGTGACCAAGGCGCATCCCGAGGGTCTGCCCGCTGGCTCCATCACCATCGATTGCGATGGTTCGGCCGGTCAGAGCTTTGGCGCCTTCCTGCCGCGCGGCATTACGCTCAACGTGTGCGGCGACGCCAACGACTACTTTGGTAAGGGCCTTTCGGGCGGCGAGGTGTCGGTGCGCCCCAACCCGCATGCGACCTACAAGTTCGACGAAAACATCATCGTGGGCAACGTTGCGTTCTTTGGCGCCACGAGCGGCCGTGGCTTCATCAACGGCCTGGCCGGCCAGCGCTTTGGCGTACGCAACTCCGGTGCCACCGTGGTGGTCGAGGGTTGCGGCAACCACGGTTGCGAGTACATGACGGGTGGCCTGGCGCTCATCCTGGGCGAGGTCGGGCAGAACTTCGCTGCCGGCATGACGGGTGGCGTGGCTTATGTCTTTGACCAGTACGGCACGCTCGATGCCCGCGTGAACCACGAGAGCGTTGAGCTCAAGGCCCCGACTGCCGGCGAGCTGGCGCAGATTCGCGAGCTCATCCAGGAGCACGTGGACGCGACGCAGAGCCCGCGCGGCATCAAGCTGCTCTACAGCTTTGAGACGATGAGCAAGCACTTTGTGAAGGTCATTCCGACCGAGTACGAGCGTGTGCTGGCGATTGTCGCTGCGAGCGAGGCTGCCGGCAAGACACATGCGCAGGCAGAGGAACTGGCGTTTGACATTGTGACCGGTCGCGCGAGCGCCGCGGATGTCGCTCGCTTCGATATTGCGGGCGGTGCTGCGGGTGCTGCGTCCGCGGCCGCCAGCTCTGTTGCTTCGACCAAGAAGGAGGCGTAAGTGCCATGGGTAAGCCCGGTGCTTTTCTTGATATCGATCGCGTGACCCACGAGCTTCGCCCCGTGGAGGAGCGCAGCCGCGATTTTGATCCGCTGTACGTGGAGCTCGACGACGACGCACGTCGCGCCCAGGCGAGCCGCTGCATGATGTGCGGCGTGGCGTTTTGCCAGATGGGCGCGAGCTTTGGCAAGGCACGTCCGAGCGGCTGCCCGCTGCACAACTTGATTCCCGAGTGGAACGAGCTGGTGTACCGCGGCCGCTGGGATGAGGCTGCCGAGCGCCTGTCGCTCACCTCGCCCATGCCTGAGTTCACGAGCCGCGTGTGCCCGGCACTGTGCGAGGCCGCGTGCAACCTGGGCTCGGTCGACGGCCAACCCACGACGATTCACGATAACGAGCGTGCGATCAGCGACCATGAGTGGGCCAACGGCGGCCCACGTCGCTTTGAGCCGGCAGGGGAGGACGCGCCCTCGGTCGCCGTGGTTGGTTCCGGCCCGGCTGGCCTGGTGGCAGCATGGGAGCTTGCACGTCGCGGTGCCCGCGTGACGGTGTTTGAGCGCGACGACCGCCCCGGCGGCCTACTCATGTACGGCATTCCCAACATGAAGCTCGAGAAGTCTGTGGTCGAGCGTCGTGTGGCGCTCATGCGCGAGCTGGGTATTGTGTTCGAGCTGGGCGCCGACGTGAGCGATCCCAAGGTTACCGCCAGGCTCGACGACTTTGACGCCGCCGTGGTGGCTGCCGGCGCCCGTGCTCCGCGTGGACTTTCGGCTGCGAACATTGATGCCCCGGGCGTGGTGTATGCCGTGGACTACCTGACGGCTTCGACCGTCTCGGTGCTCGATGGCGGTGAGCCTGCTATTGACGCACGCGGCCTGGACGTCGTGGTCATTGGCGGTGGCGATACCGGCAACGACTGCGTGGGTACCGCGGTGCGTCAGGGCGCGCGCAGCGTGCGCCAGTTTGAGTTCTTGCCGGCTGCGCCCGATAAGCGCGCGGCAGGCAACCCCTGGCCGCAGTGGCCCAACGTTAAGAAGACCGATTACGGCCAGCAGGAGGCTATCGCTGCGATGGGTGGCGAGATGCGTGCCTGGGCCGTGGATACACTCGAGGTGCTGCTGGACAAGAAGGGTGCGGCTGCGGGTCTGCGCGTGGTCGATCTGGACTGGTCGGCGGGAAAGCCCGAGCGCATCGCGGGCTCCGAGCACGAGGTGCCAGCGCAGCTGGTGCTCATCGCCTGCGGCTTTACGGGTCCGGAGTACGGTGTGTTCGATGCGGTGAGCGTGCCTGTTGCCACCGCTGGTCGTCCGCTGCCGGTGATGGCTGCCGAGGGCTCGCATCTCGCGGCTCGCACGGAGGGCGTCGCCGCGGATGCCGCGCCGGTGTATGTGGCGGGTGATGCCCGCAACGGCAGCTCGCTCGTGGTGAGTGCCATGGCCGATGCCCTCGCCTGCGCAGCCGAAGTCGCCGAGGCACTGGAACTGTAAAGTAGTCACGGAGATATTCAACAATCGAATCGGCAAGGGCTGTCCCTAACTGCCGGCAGAAAAGGAACGTCCCTAAGTGCCGACAGTTAGGGACGTTCCTTTTGTGCCGGCATTCGGGGACACTCCTTGCGGATTTGCGAGCAGTTTGCGCGTTTGTCGACGTGCGGGTGTTCATTTGTCGACTTCTTGGGCTGTGGTCACCTGTTGTTTCTGTGGTGGCTGCAGGCATCTGGCTCAAAAGGGCGGGTTGGCCGTCTATGTTTGCCTGCGGTTTTGTTGCGGTGCACATTTTCGGTCAAGCTTTTCGTCAAGTGTTTGGTCAGCATCTGGTTTGCAGTCGGAGGCCTATTTTGCCCGCGCTGGTCGTGGCTGCCCACCCTCCTCGTAAGCTCAAATTGAGGTCCATCAGTTTGAGGAGGATGCCATGACTGACCACGCTTTTGACCGAGCAGAGCTGGCTGAAGCCGTCGGCAACGATATTGCCGACATGGCTCACTTTTGGATGCTGCGGAAGTTTCAATTCCTGGAGCCGGCACGCGAACAGTTCGAGATTATCGTCGACCCGTGGCTCAGCTATTGCGAGGAACCTTCTCAAAACGAAATCATGGCCTACAACATGGCGTTTACCGATTGGCTGCTCTTCGAGCGCCCCTATCGCCATGGCAAAACGCTGCTCGAGCTATATGTTGACGAGCCGCCGGCATCGCTTTCGCCTGCCTCGCTCAAGCGGCTCGAGCGGGTACGCGACACGCAGTATTTCTCGCGCTTTGGCATTTTGGACAAGAATCCTGCGTCCGGCATGGTCGTGCTGAAGGACACGCGCACCGATCATCGCTTTGATGTCTACGACCCGCATATCGTGCAGAAGGAGCATTGGAACGACGGCGCGATTGCGGTGCGCCTCGCCTGCGTCGACGATGTCTGGCTTACGGCGGGACAGCTCTACCTGTATGACATCGCGCGCCTGAACGACACGGCGGTCGACGGACCGGGTGCGGTGCATCCCGAGGATCTGCAGGACGGCTTTGACACCTCGTGCATCAGCTTCTTCTTGCGTCTGGTCCGCGACATCATGGGCGCCCAGGGGCGGTACGTAAAGTCGCTCAACATCTACGAACAGGAATGGGAGTAGGGGATGGACCTGGCGTTGTCCTGCCTTGCCTTCTGTCTTTATGTCTCGATCTGTAACGTTTAGGGACAAAAAACCGGTCTACCTGTTACAGATCAAGACGAATGCTTGGGCGCTGCTGATTTGTCTAAATCTGTAACGTTTAGGGGCCTGGAGAACGTCTAACTGTTACAGATCGAGACGTTTGGCACCTGGTTGGGGGAATGTCTCAATCTGTAACATCTAGCGGCCAAAAATCGGTCCTCCTGTTACAGATCAAGACATTTGTCAACGGAGACAACGGTGACGATGGTCCATTTGTCTGACGTGGTGGTGATGGAAGTGCCTAATACCGTTTTCAAATACAGGCATGCAACACGTAACACCTTGGCGCGGAATAGGATACTTGCCAGGCTCACGGAGGCGGCTGAACAAGGCGTGCTGTTTGCGACGCACGACAATGCCGAGCTCATGTGGCTGCGGCGTCATGTGGGAACCGATGATATTGTGGAGCCCGAGCCGTACCTGTTCTGCTTTCAACATGATTGGGGTGTACTGACGCCGGCGGAGCGAACGCTGCGTACCATCAAAGGGCTTGCGGAGTTTCATCCCGATTGGGCGTTTTGGGGTTATGACGCGGCACTTTTGTGGGGCTTGGAGGTGCCGAATGATCTGCTTGGGCCACGATATCTTGTTAAGACAGGTTGCTCGGTGCCGCTGAGCGCAGGATGTCGGCTGTTGCGTCCGCAAGCGGCGGGCGCACTTGAACAAGTCGACGGCGTGCGGGTGACGTCGTTTTGGCGCACGGTGGAGGATTGCTTGCTGCGTGCGCCGTTCTCCTACGGGTTGGCGATTGCCGATTCTGCACTGAGGGCGAAAGGTGTATCACGTGGGGATTTGTGCGAGCGCCTCCGCGCCGATTGCGAGGGCAGGCGCGGGTATCGCAGGGCGCAGGTGATCGCGTCGTATGCGGACGGGCTGTCCGAAAACGGCGGCGAGTCACGGTTCCGAGCGTTCTTTATTGCATACGGTTTTCCGGTTCCGGAGTTGCAGGTGGAGTTTCGCGATCCGCTCGATTCGAGCCAGGTGTTTCGGGTTGATTATTTCTGGAGGCTCGAGGACGGGACATGTGTCATCGGCGAGCTCGACGGGAAGGGAAAGTATACCCTGCAGGATGGTGGGGATCGGGGGTCGGTCGACCCATTCGTGGCAGAACGTCAGCGAGAGTCCCATCTGACGATGCTCGGACATAAAGTACTGAGGTTTACGTTTGATGAGCTCAAGAATCCGGGGAAGCTGGCTGAAAAGATGAGACTGGCGGGAATTCCACAGCGGGCCGATTTGGCTGAGGAATGGAGACGCCAGTGGTATGGGCGCTGAGAGGTTTCGTCTCGATCTGTAACGTTTGGCGGCTGTTTGGGTCCGTAACTGTTACAGATTGAGACGGAAGGTTGGCGGCTGCCGAAAGATCTCGATCTGTAACGGGAAGGGGCCCAATAACCCTGTGCCTGTTACAGATCGAGACATTTCCCGGATGTCGCTGGGGTGGGACTGCAACGCATTCCGTTCCCCGCATCTCCTCCTTTCTCCGTTAACCGATATGTCCGCAGCAATCTCGCTGCACTGGGTAATAATGGACAAATGTTCAAGTTTTCTGAGGGGGAGGAGCTCGATATGGCATCTGCCGATCGTTCCACGTTGTTTATCAATGCGACCGTCCTGGATGGTTCGGAACATATGGAGCCGCAGCCCGACATGGCCGTGGCAGTTGAGCGCGGTCTCATCACGTGGATGGGGCCGAGTGCTGTGGCGCAGGCGCCTGCAGGTGCCGAGGTCATCGATCTGGCAGGGGCGTATCTCATGCCCGGCCTCATCAATATGCATGTGCATCTGTGCGGCTCGGGCAAACCGGTTTCGGCGGGCGATGCGGGCGCGCTGATGAAGAAGCTCGATAATCCCGTGGGGCGCGCCATCGTGCGCCACATTCTTAAGGGCAGCGCCCAGCAGCAGCTGGCAAGCGGCGTGACCACGGTGCGCGGCGCGGGCGACCCGCTGTTTGCCGATCTTGCCGTGCGCGATGCTATCGATGCCGGCAAGTATCAGGGCCCGCGTCTGGTGGCGCCGGGAACGGGTGTCACGGTGCCGGGCGGCCATGGCGCGGGGCTGTTCGCGCAGGTCGCCGATACCCCCGATGAGGCGGCCGAACAAGTGCACGACTTGTACGCGCGTGGTGCCGACGTCATCAAGCTGTTCGTGACGGGCGGCGTGTTCGATGCGACCGAGGTGGGCGAGCCGGGCGTGCTGCGCATGCCGGTCGAGGTTGCCGCGGCGGCGTGCAAGGCTGCGCACGAGGTTGGCCTTCCGGTCATGGCCCATGTCGAGAGCACCGAGGGCGTGAAGGCTGCGCTTCAGGCCGGCGTCGATACGATCGAGCACGGTGCCCCGATGACGCCCGAGATCTTGGAACTGTACCGCGGCGCCGCGGGCACTCAGCTTGAGGATCGTGCGCCCAGCGTTACCTGCACTATCAGCCCGGCGCTGCCGTTTGTGCTGCTCGACCCGGAGAAGACCCATTCGACCGATACACAAAAGAAGAGCGGCGACATCGTGTGTTCGGGCATCATCGAGAGCGCCCGTGCCGCACTGGAAGCTGGCGTTAAGGTGGGCCTGGGCACGGACTCGAGCTGCCCGTTTGTGACGCAGTACGACATGTGGCGTGAGGTTGCCTATTTTGCCAAGTACGTGGGCGTGAGCAACGCCTTTGCGCTGCATACGGCTACGCAGATCAATGCCGAGCTGCTGGGGCTGGGCGGCGAGACCGGTACGATCGAGTGCGGCAAGGCTGCCGATATCTTGGTAACGCGCAAGAACCCGCTCGATGATCTGTGCGCACTGCGTGAGCCGACGTACGTGATGTGCCGTGGTGATCTGGTGCGCAAACTCAAGGTGAAGCGTATTCCCGAGGTGGACGCCGAGCTCGACGCGATTATGGCCATGCCTGCCGAGGCGTTGGCCGAGGAGCTTGCCCGCGACGGTGTGGCGTAGATGTGACAAAGGGACAACCCCGTTGCCGCATACAAAAGCCGAGGTCTCAACACGAGGCCTCGGCTTTTGTATCGAACAAATACTTAAGATTTGGGACAAACAAACCTGATTAATTTGTCCCGCGTGCGGGCGCTAGGAGCGGGTTTCCATCTTGGCGTGGCACTTGGGGCAGGTGACGCGGATCTTGCCTTTGCCCTTGGGGACGGAGAGCATCTGGCCGCAGTTAGGGCACTTGAGGTATGCCGTGGTCTTGCGGCCCTTCCACATCTTCTTGGCCGTTCGCTTGGCGCGCTCAAAGTCTTCCTTGCTGGTGCCGGCCGCGCGCGAGGCGTTGGCAGCCGCGGCGCCGCCACCCAAGCTGGCGACGAACTTACCTAGGCCGGGGACGTTTGCGGTCGCCGTGACAAAGGCATCGTTCTCCTTGCGGCGCGCGTCGATGTTTTTGGACAGACCGCGCAGCACGCCGAGCGCGATCACGGCGATGGCGATCCAGCTGAGCCACTGGATACGGGCCATCGACCCGATCATCGCGATGATAATGCCTGCGAAGCCCAACACGACGGTGAGCTCATCGGCACCATTGCGACCCTTCATAAAGTCATTCATGCAAATTGCCTTTCGTTCGATATGCTGCTCGCCTTTATACCCGATTTAGAGCAAGGGGGACAGGTTAATCTGCACCAAGGTGGTGCAAACGTACCTGTCCCCGATGCACCAAGAAGGTGCAAAGCAGTCTGTCCCCAATGCCCCAATCACTTGGAGAGCTTGTCGACGACGCGTTCGATCTCGGCGAGCTTGGCGGCCTTGAGGTCTTCGTCGCCCGATTCGATTGCCGAAGTCACGCAGCCCTCGATATGCGCCTTGAGCACGTCGGCGTTGATGCGCGCAATGAGCGCCTGCGTTGCCATAAGCTGCGTGGAAATATCGACGCAGTAGCGGTCCTCCTCGACCATCCGCAGGATGCCGTCGATCTGACCGCGTGCCGTCTTGAGCATGCGGGTCACCGATTTATGGTCTGCCATCATGGCGGGCCCTCGTTTCTGGTCGGGGTGCGCGTGGGTCGTTACGCGGCGGTTACGGACAGGGCGTGGAACTTCTCGCCGGCGCCCTCGACGGCGGCGGCGAGCTGCTCGGCGGTCACGGTGTCGGCGCACTCCACCTGGACGGTCTGGGTCTCGTGATCGGCGTCGGCGTCGGTCACGCCGGCCACGTTGAGCAGTGCCATCTCGACAGTAGCGTCGCAGTGGCCGCACATGAGGCCGGAAGTCTTGATTGTGTAACGCATGGGTATTCCTCTCTGTTGTGTCGGCTTTCCCAGGCACCCGACCTTGACCTTCAAGCCGTCGCTCGCGTACCAAAGTACGCGTCGCTCCTCTTTCAGGTCAATCTCGGGCACCTGGAAAACCCGTTCTAAATGGACTTAAGGGTGAACCTATTTTGCCACTTTAGGCTTAAAGGTTCGTAGGCGCAGCGCATTGCTTACGACGCACACGCTCGACAGGCTCATGGCCGCGGCGCCAAACATCGGCGAGAGCTGCCAACCGGTGAGGGGGAAGAACACGCCTGCCGCCAGCGGAATGCCGATGCCGTTGTAGAACAGCGCCCAGAACAGGTCCTGCTTGATGTTGCGGATCGTGGCGCGCGAAAGCTCGATGGCGCGCGCAACATCCATGAGGTCGCTGCGCATGAGCACCACATCTGCCCCTTCTTTGGCGATGTCGGCGCCGGTGCCGATCGCAAGGCCCACGTCGGCGCGCGCCAGGGCGGGGGAGTCGTTGATGCCGTCGCCCACCATGGCGACCTTGCCGCCCGCATCCTGCAGTTCGCGCACGTGGCGTTCCTTGTCGGCGGGGAGGACGTCGGCGATGACCTGCTCGCTGCTCAGTCCCACGCGGCGGGCGATGGCCTCGGCCGTCACGCGGTTGTCGCCAGTGAGCATGCGCACATCGACGCCGAGCTTGCGGAGCGCGGCGATGGCCCCGGCGCTCGTCTCTTTGACCTCGTCAGCCACGGCGATGGTGCCGACAAGCTCGCCGTTCTTGGCAAAGAACAGCGGTGTTTTGCCCTCGGCGGCAAATTGCTCGGTAAGACCCGCGGGCACCTTCGCGCCCAGCTCGACCATCAGGCGCACGTTGCCGGCAGCGATGACGTTTTGTCCCTCGCGCGCCGTGACGCCTCGCCCGGGCACGGCGGCAAAGTCCTCGACCATGCGTGCGGCGATTCCGCGCGTCTCGCACTCGGCCATAATCGCCTCGGCCAGCGGGTGCTCGCTCGAGCGCTCCAGCGCGGCAGCCAGCTTGAGCAGCGCCTTTTCGCTCATGGCGGGCGAGCCGTCAGCGCGCGTGGCCACCATGATATCGGTCACGGCCGGCTTGCCGCGGGTGACGGTGCCGGTCTTATCGAGCACCACGGTGCCCACGTTGCGCAGGTTCTCCAGCGCCTCGGCGCTCTTAAACAGAATGCCCATCTCGGCGCCCTTGCCGGTGCCAACCATAATGGCGACGGGCGTGGCCAGGCCCAGTGCGCACGGGCAGCTGATCACCAGCACGGCCACAGCGGAGGTGAGCGCTTCGTTTATGCTGCCGGTCAGTGCCATCCACACCGCAAAGGTCACGGCCGAGATCACAAACACCGCAGGCACAAACACACCGGCGACCTTGTCGGCCAGGCGGGCGATAGGCGCCTTGGTGGCATTGGCGTCCTCGACGAGCTGGATGATCTTGGCAAGCGACGTGTCGGCGCCCACGCGCGTGGCACGGAAGGTAAACGATCCGGTGCGGTTGACCGTGGCGGCGTTGACGGTGTCGCCGGCGACCTTTTCCACGGGGATAGACTCGCCGGTGAGCGCACTCTCGTCCACGGCCGAGCTGCCTTCGAGCACCACGCCATCGACGGGGATGGACTCGCCGGGGCGCACGCGCAGGACCTGGCCGGGAAGGATGCTGTCGACGTCGACGGTGGTCTCGCTGCCGTCCTCTGCCACGACGGTCGCGGTCTTGGGCGCCAGGTCGATCAGCGCCTCGATGGCGCCGCCGGTTTTGGACTTGCTGCGCGTCTCGAGGTATTTGCCCACGGTGACGAGCGACAAGATCGTGCCGGCGCTTTCAAAATACAGATTGTCCATGCTCGTCATCATGGCCTCGTGGACCTGACCCGCGGCTAGTTGGTCGGCCATGATGAACATGGCGTAGAGCGACCAGGCGATGGAGGCGGTGGCGCCGACGGCGATGAGGGCGTCCATGGTGGGCGCGCCGTGCACGAGCGACTTGAAGCCGTTGATAAAGTACGCATCGTTGACGTAGACGATGGGGATAAGCAGGACGAGCTCGGTGAGGGCGAGCGTCATGCTGTGGGTATGGTCCGTGAAAATGCCGGGCAGCGGCCAGCCGAGCATGTGCCCCATGCCGATGTAGAACAGTGGGATAAGGAAGACAATCGAGATGATGAGCCGGGTGCGCATGGCGGAGGCGGTGGCCTCCAGCTTTTTGGTCGGCGACTCCATATGGGCGGCGCCGGATCTGGCTTGCGCGTTGCCGCTTGAGTTGGTGGCATCGGTGCCCGTGCTGACGGGCGAGGCCGAATAGCCCGCGCGGTCGACGGCGGTGCAGATATCGTCGGGGGAGACCTGCGCGGGGTCATAGTCGACCATCATGGAACCGGCGAGCAGATTGACCGCGACGCTCTGGACGCCGTCGAGCTTGCTCACGGCACGGTCCACATGCGCCTGGCAGGCGGCGCATGTCATGCCGCCCACGTCGAACTTATCTTGAGCCATGGCTTCTCCTTTCTGCAGTTCGGTGTTGGAATTGTTAACCTGCCGATACTATACACCCATACCCCCTGGGGGTGTCTAGTAATAGTTGGAATGTATGACTTTTCATTACAGATGAGGGTGGCTGCTCAATCGGTGGCCGTCCCTGCCAAACATCTCAATCTGTAACGTCTGGACCGGTTTTTGAACCATAGCTGTTACAGATTGAGACAAACATTTCAGCCGAAAACTAACGTCTCGATCTGTAACAACTAGACCCCGTTTTACCGAGTATTTGTTACAGATCAAGACAAACAGTTGGCAGGAAACTCAATGTCTCAATCTGTAACATCTGGCAGGGAAAATGACCTCTAACTGTTACAGATCGAGACAGACTGCCCGGGGTCAGCTCAAATGTCTCAATCTGTAACATCTAGAGAGGTTTTTAACCCCTTACTGTTACAGATTGAGATGTTGTCTCGCGGGACTGGGGTTTGTCTCGTTCTGTAACATCTAAACCTGTATCTGCCGAGCTAGTGCTACAGATCGAGACAATTGCCGGGGAGGGGTCTCGTCACGGCAAGACGCCCGCCGCCTAGATACAGAACCCGGGGATCACGCAGGTTCGCTTATCGGGCTTGCTTGCAGGCGTGGCGTAATTAAAGACGTCGCCGTCGTCGCCCACGCGGTTCATATAGAGCGTGCCCTCGTTCTCCGACGTGTCGGGGCTTGCCGTACGCTCCCACCAACAGACATCCTTGCCCTTCCACTGGCGAATCATCATGCTGTTCGTGGTAAAGGGGCTCACCTTAAGCTCGCGGAACAGCTGGTATTCCTTGCCCTCGCCGTTGTAGATGCCGGATAGGTAATGGCAGTCCTCGCTAAAGTCCTTGGGTGCCTGTCCGCCGCAGAGCTCGACCATGGCGGGCAGCCAAAGGGTCGCGGGCAGCTCGCTCAGGCACGAAGTGCTTTTGGTGGCGCCGACGTTGTTCGAGATCTTCTTGACCGGACTGATAACCGATTGCAGTTCCTTGGGAAGCAGCTTAATGCCGTCCTCATCGAGCCATGTGCGCAGCTCGCAGTCTTCCCAGCCACCGTTGAGCGGGTGCTCTGAGGCATCGCGCTCGGCAATACCTGCGTCAAAGATAAATGACAGACCGGCCTTGCCGTTGGTATCCGCCAGGTCGTCGTGAAGAATGCCCACGAGTTGCGCCCCGACCTCCAGCCCGTTGGCGAGCGTAACGCGCTTGGTGCTCGGGTAGGGAATACGGCCGTCGTCGTCGAGCAGATGATAACGCTTGGCGATCTTGCGAGCTTCGGCGTTGCTCTTCGCCGCCTTAATTTTGAGCGAAATCTCCTGCAGCTGATCCCAGGTGTAGTCATCAAGTGAACCGCGGATGCCGTCCAGGTAGTCGGGGATGCCGAAGCCATGGGTTGCGGCTCCGATAACGCCGAGCCCCGCAACGGCTGCGACAACGCCACCGATAATAAAGCGGCGGCGGGTCATGGCATCGTGCCGGGCCTGCTCCAGAATCTCTCGCGCTCGCTCGCCGGCGACGTCGACCTTAAGGTGCGTGCCGGAATCGATATCAATTGCAGCCTCGTCTCCTGTGCCTTCGCGGCCCTCGGATTCGGCGTCGGTGAGGTATGCCGAGAGCACCTCGAGCATCTGCTGCTCGGTAGGGCGATCGCCCTGTTCGACCGAGATGCCTTTCATGATGATCTGGACGAGCGCTTCATCGCCCTCGCAGCGCGGCTCGAGCGGTGCCGGCTTGGTCTTGGTCTTTACGAGATAGAACGAGCCGGTTGCAGCGGCGTCCGTCGACTCAAAGTCAAACGGTTTGCGACCGCTGTAGAGCTGGTACAGAATGCTCGAAAGCGCATAGACGTCGATTGCCGGCGAACGGCGGAGGGCCGTGATGCCTTCGATATCCTGCGTGAGCATCTCGGGCGCGGCGTATGCGGGCGTGGCAAAGCGCCAGATGTCGGCGCGCCGGGTGATCGTGTCGTCGCCGAGAGCCATGGTCGCGGAGCCCATATCGATGAGGCAGGGGTCAAAGGAACAATCGGCAATCTGCTGCTCGAGCGTTCGGCTGGTGGTACGGAACATGATATTGGCAGGCGACAGGTCGCGATGGACGACCGGATTCACGAGGCTTTGGGTCATCAAGAGCGCGCGAAGCACGGCGTTTCCGACAGCGGCGACCATCTGGGTGGTCAGCCCGCCTAAGGCGTCGTGCGGAAGCAGGGGCAGCGCCTGCTTGAGTGAGGTGCCCTCGACCCACTCCATGAGGATGAGCGGGTCGTCCTCGCATGAACCGTAGCCATAGACACGCGGAAATCCGCGCAGGTGCGAGACGGTACACAGATGACGGTACTCCTCGAACAGCGCGGCGGTGTTGGCCAGGTGCTCTGCCGATTGCTCGGCAGAGCGATTGGGGCGCGGGGGGGGGGTAAGGATGGCGTTGTCCTTGAGCAGCTTGACGGCAAAGACCTCGCCGCTCGTGTTGGTCGCGCGCAGCACGTGCCCGATGTTGCCGTTGTTGCGGTGGGCCGTCTGGAGAATAAGCGTCATAAACCGACGCTTGGCGTCGTCCTTGGCGCTGGGGTCGACCGCCACGGCGGTATCGAACGTGTCGAGACGGATGAGTTTGTCGCCAGAGGCGGTGTTGGTGGTATCCAAGGCGTTCCTTTGTCTGACATGGGTTGCCGCGCGTATACGTGGGCAGTGCGGATATCGGTAAAATACCATGATAGCCACACTGCCCACGTATACCGTTGAGTGTTGTCGTTTACGATGCAGAAGGTAGAAGACGAAAGACGGACGGCGACCGTCTTTCGATCGCCGTCCGCGCTAGTCCACAATGACAAGGAATGTCGTGTAGAGACCCAGATGGAGCCTGTCGCTGTTTTCGATTTCCACTGGGGGATAGATCTTGCCGGGCTCGCGTTGGTCGCGCGGCGGCTCAATCACAATATCGCCGTCGCCCGCGCCCGATTCGAGTACCGTGCCGTTGGTCGATCCAAGGCCCTGGGCGTACCAGTGCCCACCCTCGAGCCAAATGCGAAGATGCTCGCGCGATACGTCGGCGCCCACATCGGTGATGCTGGGCGAGGTTTTGGGCAAGGACCCAATTACCGTGCCGCGCGGATCGCGTGTGAGGGGATGGATTTGCATGTCGGCGCAGTTGTCGGCATGGGTTCTGAGCAGACCGAGGTTGGGGGCGACAGTGCGCGGCTGCTCCAGGCTGCTCATAAAGCCACGTCCGACGGTAGTTTCGGTGGTGCCAAAGTGCCCGCCTGTCTTGCTGTCGCAAAAGCGCTCGACGGTGGCCACGCCTTGGATGGGGTCAGCGAGCGCCCCCGTTGCCACAAAGAGCATAAGGTAAAGCGTACTCTTCTCGCGCACGGCATTGCCGCCAAAGTTGTCGATGTGATTGAGGGCATTTGCATATAGGCGGCTGTCCAGCTTGTAGCTGGCGAGAGCCGACATCATTTCGTTGGCGGCCGGGCCGCGATAGTGCTCGGCGATTGCCTGATAGGCGGACTCGCCGCCGCCGAGCTTGCTGCAGATTGCCGCGGAAAGATTGAGCGTGGTGACGGCAAAGTCGCTGTAGATGGCGGGCGCGCACTGGTCAGGCTCGCGATGGACGATGTAACGGGTGAGATACGAGCGGTTGGAAGAGCATTTCTCGAGCAGGGTACTGCCGAGATAAGAGTTTCCATTGATGAGCATTCGGGCAATCTCGAGATGTTTAAGACCGCCGAACGAGCGAATATCGTTATAGAGGACCGAGCAAGGCGTCTCTGCTGCCACGGATACCTCCTTTGATTGCTTCCTAGCCAATATGGCGATAGGAATTAATGGCCCCCGGTGGGCGACGTATTAAATGGCTGCGCAATATATAGCGTAACCAAAGCAACATTATAGGCCACATGTTCGAAATTGCAGGAAGACTGAGAGATTTGGTTTGGACTGGACGGAAATCCCCCTCTGTCTTGTTCTGTAACATTTAGGGCCGGTTTTGCTTCGCAGCCGTTACAGATTGAGACAATCAGCCGGGCCCGCCTCGTCATCTGTGGTTTACGTGGGGGCATGCGAAGCGCGGGTATACTAACCGGCGGCGAATCTGCTCCATCGCTTAGGGCCGCTGCGTCTGGACGGCGCGTGATATGGCTGCCAAAGCGATCGCCAGCGTGCTGAGCAACGTCCTCTCTGTGCGCACCTGTTTTTGTATGTATTAGCGCACTACCAAGCACGCCCCGCGCGGCCGCATGCCGTGCTCATAACGCGTGCAGATAAGGAACAACAACATATGCGTAATTCTGTATCCGACGTCACGGACGCCGAGATTCTGGACGAGACCCGCGAGGCCATGGCCCAGGCTGCCTTCGATGCTGCCGACGAGGCCAGCGCCGCCGAGACCGTCGAGTCCGCGACTGAGAACCTGCCCGCCTTTGACGAGCTGGGACTTTCGGACGAGATGCTTCGTGCCATCGAGAACCTAGGCTACACGGCGCCCACGCCTGTCCAGGCCGGCTCGATTCCCGTGGTGCTTGAGGGCCGTGACCTGCTTGCCGCCGCTCAGACCGGCACCGGCAAGACGGCCGCCTTCTTGCTGCCGACCATGAACAATCTGGAGCACATTGCTCCGCCCAAGCCCGTGCGCGAGCGTGGCGGCCGCAACCGCCGTCGCGGCGCCAAGAAGCCCGAGGGCAACGGCCGCGGCCCCGCGATGCTCGTCATCACCCCCACGCGCGAGCTCGCACAGCAGATCGATGAGGTTGCCGGCAAGATTGCCGACGTCACCGGCCATGTCGCCGTAACCGTCGTGGGCGGCGTGAGCTACAAGCCCCAGACCGCGGCGCTCAAGTACGGCTGCGACATTCTGGTCGCCACGCCAGGCCGTCTGGTCGATTTGATCGAGCAGGGCGCTTGCCACCTGGACGAGGTCAAGGTGCTGGTGCTCGACGAGGCCGACCGCATGCTCGACATGGGCTTTTTGCCTGCCGTTCGCCGTATTGTGCGCGAGACGCCGGCCGAGCGCCAGACGCTGCTGTTCTCGGCCACGCTCGACGAGGAGGCCGTGGGCGAGATCACCGATCTGGTGAGCGACCCGGCCCGCGTGGAGATCGCGCCTGCCACGTCGACCGCCGACACCGTCGACCAGTTTGTGTTCCCGGTGTCCATCGAGGCCAAGAACAACCTGCTGCCCGAGTTCCTCAAAAAGGAGGGCCCGGAGCGCACTATCGTCTTTATGCGCACCAAGCACCGCGCCGACAGCTGCTGCCGTCGTCTGGAGCGCAAGGGCATCAAGGCCGCCGCGATCCACGGCAACCGCAGCCAGGCCCAGCGCGAGCGCGCGCTCTCGGCCTTCCGCGACGGCACCGTCGACGTGCTGGTGGCAACCGATGTGCTTGCCCGCGGCATCGACATTAGCGACGTGCGCTACGTCGTGAACTTTGACGTGCCGGCCGAGCCGACCGACTACATCCACCGCATCGGCCGCACGGGCCGCGCCGGCGAGCTGGGCTGGGCCATTACGTTTGTGACCGAGCAGGACGTCGATGAGTTCTACGAGATCGAGAAGCTCATGGACAAGACGGCCGACATTTATGACGCCGGCGACCTGCATGTGGGTCCCAATCCGCCTGCAGTTGATCCCGAGCGCGACCCTGCGGCCTTTAAGGTGAAGAAGAAGACCAAGCGCGGCAAGTCCAAGAGCAAGAAGAAGCTTGAGCAGGCGCGTCGCGACGGCAAACGCAACGGCGACGATTACGGCGATGTTGCCGGTCGTTCCAACCGCGGTCGCGGCGAGCGTCGCGGCGACGGCGAGCGTCCGAGTCGTCCCAAGCGTGGCGGCAAGACCCGCGTGCGCGAGGGCGTTCAGGCTCGCGTGGACGAGGCCGTGGAGAGCGTGGCCCGCGAGGTGGCTGCCGAGGAGCGCGGCGGTGCTGGTGCCATCGAGCAGGCCCCGCGCGGCAACCGTGCCGAGCGCCGTGCCAAGCAGTTCCAGGGCGAGGCGCATCGCCGTCGCCGCGAGGACGAGGACCGCGGTGGTCGTCGCCGTGTTGAGCGCGAGGACGAGGGCCGTGGCTCGCGTGGCGGCAAGCGTGGCTCGGGTGACCGTCGTCGCTCCGGTCGCGATGGCGAGCGCGGCGGGCGCGATGAGCGCCGTGGCGGCGAAGGCCGTGGCTCGCGTGACGAGCGTGGTACCCGCGGCGGCGAGCCCCGCGGCGGCAAGCGCTTTGACGAGCGCGGAGGCCGCGAGGGCGCCCGCGGTGGTGAGCGTCGCGAGGGCGCTCGTGGCAACGGCGGCCGCAGCGGCGCCGGTCGTTCGAATGAGTCGCGCGATCGTCGCGACTCGCGTGCCAGCCGCGATCGTCGCGATGACTGGCGCAACTACGACGACACCCGCGAGGAGCGCCGTGGCGGCTATCGCGGTGGGCGCGGCGGCAACCAGGCCGGCTCCCGCGGCGGTCGTGCCGGCGGTCGCGATAACCGTGGCAGCTATGGCAACAATCGTGGCGGCAAGCGCGGCGGTAGCTCCCGTCGCCCCGGCGACGGCGGCGGCAAGCGCAAGTAACATACGCGTCGCACGCTAGAGCGAGGCGAACTAAGGGCCCCGAGCAACTACGCTCGGGGCCCTTTTTAGTGCATTGGGGACAGGTTGGTTTGCACCAACGTCCTTAAGTTGCGGTGGAATACGGACTGTTTTGGCCTTTTGAGCGGCTTTTCAGTCCCTATTCCACCGCAACTTATGATTGGCGCAAAGTAACCTGTCCCCAATGCACCAAACAAGGAACGTCCCTAAGTGCCGCCTAAATACCGTTTATCGAAGAAAAAATACCGTTCATCGGTCATAATGGTTGTTCCGGCTTTGGGCTTGTCTACAATAGCTCCCGTAAAAAGAAATGCGGAAGGTTACCGAGTCCCTCGGACGTGGGCCTAACCAAAGTCTTTGAACGGGTGTGTCTCTATGGATGCATTCGTTTGATTTTAGTTGGGCTATATTTATGAAGGGACATGCCACCATGGGTTTCTTTTCTCGCCTTATGGGCGGCTCGGACAAGCAGGCGACTGCGACTTCCGAGTTCGAAATCCTCGCTCCCGTTTCCGGCGAGCTTGTTCATCTAGAAAATACCAATGACCCCGCTTTTAGCAGCCGTGCCGTGGGCGATGGCATTGCCGTGGTTCCCCAAGAGGGAACGGTGTGCGCTCCTGTTTCCGGCACCGTCGCGGCGCTGTTTCCGACTGAGCACGCGCTGGGCATCATGTCCGACGACAGCTCTGCTCAGGTGATGCTGCATATCGGAATTGACACTGTTAAGCTTGAGGGCAAGGGCTTCCATGCGCTCGTTGCCCAGGGTGACCATGTCGACGCGGGCCAGCCCCTCGTCGAGGTCGATTTCGACGCGGTCCGCGCCGCCGGCTTCGATCCCACGGTCTTCGTTATCGTGTGCGAGCGCTCGGAGAACTCGACTCTTCGTGAGCATGCTTCCGGCCCTGTTGCTGTTAAAGAGCCTGTCGTCTGGCTTTCCGAGTAAATTCTTGTGGTGGGTACCGTGGTTATCAAGCGAGTTTTTAACAACAACGTCGCAATGGTCACTTCGGACGATGGCTCCGAGCTCATCGTCATCGGTCGAGGCCTCTGCTTTGGCCGTCATGCCGGCGATGCCATCGACGAGGCGTCGATCGAAAAGACCTACGCGTTGCAGGAGGGAACTTCTCAGGATTCGCGTACGATTGACCGCTTGGCACATCTTTTGGAGTCCATCCCCACCGTCAACCTCGTGATTGCCGAGGACATTGTTCAGATGCTCCGTCGAGAGCTCAATGTTGATATCAACGACAAGATTCTCATTGCTCTCGCAGACCATATCAGCCTTGCTTTGGAGCGTGAGCGCAAGGGCGTCTCCTGTGAGAATCCGTTGCTGCTCGAGATCCAGCAGTTCTATCGCAAGGAGTATGCACTTGCGGGCCGTGCGCTGCAGATTATCAAGGAGTATATGGGCATCCAGATGAGCGAAGAAGAGCAGGGCTTCATTACGCTGCATATCGTCAACGCCACCATGCCGCAGCGCTCTGACCGCCTGATCGTTTCGGTCCAGCTTGTTCGCGACGTGCTTGCGATTGTTTCCGAGCGCTATTCTACGACCCTCGATAACACCTCGCTGCCTTACGAACGTTTCGTTCGTCACCTGCAGTTTTTCGCGCAGCGAGCGCTCGATCCTGCGGCCGGGCAAATCAATGGCGATGCGCTTTTCCGAATCGATGAAACGGCGTATCCGTGCGCATTCTCGTGCGCGGACGCCATAGCCGCCCACTTGTCGTCTACCTATAACGTTGTCGTTACCGATGCCGAGAAGAGTTATCTCGCATATCACATTGTTAACCTGCTTGGAGAACCTGGTCTCTAGGCATAACGTGCCCACACATCGATTGATATAAGGCAAGGCTCACGGTCTTGTCCAGGGCACACCTATCTCAATTTGCGGAAAAGGAAGGGGAGTACCGCTATGACCGCAAAAAAGAAGTTCAATTTCAAAGCGCCGTTGGAGGTGTTCGCGAAGTCGATCGTTCAGCCGATGATGTATCTCTCGGTTGCCGGCATCCTGCTCATCGTGGGCATCATTCTGACCAACAAGACCATCTGCGCCGTGATCCCTGTGCTGGGCTCCGGTCCGTTCCAGCTTGTGGGCGCCGTTGTCTATCAGTCGCTGATGTTTATCATCAACAACCTTTCGATTCTGTTCTGCGTGGGTATCGCCGGTGCCATGGCAAAGAAGAACAAGGGCCACGCTTCGCTGATCGCCCTGATGTCGTTCTTCCTGTTCCTGCAGGCCAATAACATCGTGCTCAACGCCACCGGCTCTCTTGCCGAGGCGAGCGGCATGCTCGGCCTTACCGGAACCGGCCAGAGCACCGTTATGGGCATTCAGGTGCTCGATACCGGCGTGTTTGGCGGCATCATTCTTGGTTGCATCACCGGCGCCGTGTTCAACAAGTACTCGAACAAGCAGTTCCCCATTGCTCTTTCGATGTTCTCGGGCGTTCGCTTCCCGTTCCTGATCATGATCATCATCTCCTGGATCATGGGCGCTGGCTTCTGCATCGTTTGGCCTCCGGTTCAGGGTGCCATTTCCTCCGTCGCCGGCATTATTAAGGAATCCGGCAACATCGGTCTGTTTATCTACGGCATGCTCAACAAACTGCTCGTTCCCACCGGTCTGCATCACCTCATCTACACCCCGTTCCAGTTCTCCGATGTGGGTGGCACCCTTACGCTGGGCGATCAGGTTATCGCCGGCGCCTATCCCATCCGTGTTGCCGAGATGGCAATGACGGGCCAGCCTTTCTCCGATAGCACGTATTTCAACAGCTACACCTTCAACAACTTGTGGCCCTACATCGGTATCGGTCTCGCCTTTATCTTCACCGCCTACAAGCAGAACAAGGACAAGACCAAGGCTGTCATCATCCCGCTGATCATCACCGCCGTGCTTTCCTGCGTGACCGAGCCCATGGACTTCCTCTTTGTCTTTGCCGCTCCCGTGCTCTTTGTCGTTCACTCGATTCTTTCCGGCATCTTCCTGGTTCTTCTTAAGGTTCTCTCCGTGCCCGCTTCGACTGCAGGCGGCATCATCAACATCGTGGTTTCCAACCTGGTTCTTGGTGTCGATAAGACCAACTGGCCGGTTATGCTGGTGCTTGGAGTTCTCAACGCCGCCCTGTACTTCTTCCTCTTCACCTTCCTTATTAAGAAGCTCAACCTCCACACGCCTGGTCGCGAGGAAGAGTCCGAGCTTGCTGAGTCCGTTGCCGAGGGCGAGGCCGCCGCGTCTGTCGCGGTGAAGCAGGGCGCTGTTGCCGCGGCCCCCGCAGAGGGCGTCGATGCAGGTATTGCCGACCTGGTCGCAGGTCTTGGTGGCAAGGACAACATCGAGGAGCTCGAGAACTGCTTTACGCGTCTCCGCGTGAACGTTAAGAACCCGGACCTCATCAATGAGGACCTCATCAACCACGTGCCCAACAGCGGCATCAACCGCAACGGCAACAATATCCAGATCATCTTTGGCATGAAGGTCGCCGAGATGCGCGACAAGGTCGAAAACGCAATTGAGAAGGAGCAGTAAACAATGATCATTACTCTGTGTGGTGGCGGATCCACCTTTACCCCCGGCATCGTCAAGTCCATCGCTCTGCGCAAGGACGAGCTCGACGTTGACGAGATTCGCCTGTACGACATCAACGAGGAGCGCCAGCGCAAGATCGGCGTGCTCGTGGACTGGATTCTGCACGAGGACCTTGGCCTGGACATCAAGCTCACGGTGACCACCGACAAGGAGACCGCCTTTACGGACGCGAGCTTCGTGTTTGCCCAGATGCGCGTGGGCGGCTACGCCATGCGCGAGCAGGACGAGAAGATTCCGCTGCGTCACGGCTGCGTGGGCCAGGAGACCTGCGGTTGCGGCGGCCTTGCCTACGGCATGCGCACCATCTTCCCCATGGTCGAGCTGATCGATGACGTTGAGAAGTACGCCAAGAAGGATTACTGGATTCTCAACTACTCCAACCCTGCCGCCATCGTCTCCGAGGGCTGCCGCGTCCTGCGCCCCAACGCTCGCATCATCAACATCTGCGACATGCCGATCGCGATTATCGACGTGGTATGCGCCGCGCTCGATATCGACAAGAAGGATGTCGAGTACGATTACTTTGGCCTCAACCACTTTGGTTGGTTCACCTCGATCCGCCACAAGGGCGAGGAGGTGCTCCCGCAGCTGCGCGAGTACATCAAGGAGCATGAGATTCTGCTGCCCGATTCTTACCTCAAGGGCATGGGCTCGCTCATGGCAAAGAAGCCCGAGGAGACCGCCGACGAGCACCCCGAGCAGAACCGTCACACCAAGGGCAGCTGGTACTACGTCTGGAAGGGCGAGTACGAGATCATGGAGTGCTTCCCGGAGTACCTGCCCAACACGTATCTGAACTACTACCTGCAGCAGAAGGAGTTCGTCGAGCATTCCAACCCCGAGCGCACCCGTGCTAACGAGGTCGAGGAGACGCGCGAGAAGAACCTCTTCGACGGCATCGACCATTACGAGAAGACGGGCGAGATCGACGAGAGCACGTTCTACGCGGGCAGCCACGGCGACTGGATTGCCGATCTGGCTATCGCTCTGAAGAACGACACCAAGCAGCGCTTCCTGGTCATTTGCGAGAACAAGGGCGCTATCCCCAACATGCCCTATGACGCTATGGTCGAGCTGCCTGCCTACATTGGCAAGAACGGCCCCGAGGTCATCAGCCGCGACAACATTCCTCTGTTCCAGCAGGGCCTCATGATGCAGCAGCTGAACTCTGAGAAGCTCGTGGTCGAGGCTACGATCGAGGGTTCGTACGAGAAGGCGCTCAAGGCCTTTACGCTGAACAAGACCGTGCCTTCGATGAAGGTCGCCAAGGAGGTTCTCGACGACATGATCGAGGCCAACAAGGGTTACTGGCCTGAGCTTAAGTAAAGACAGAAAGTCACTGGCGTAAAAGGCCGCTGGCTGCATAGCTTGAGCAATGCCCCGTTCGCGTATTTGCGCGGACGGGGCATTGCCGTTTGGTGCGAAGGGTTGATATGGGGGTGGGCAGCGCCGTCGCGTCGAGATCGCTCGGGCCCTGCTGTGCCCGGGCGGCGCGGTGATTCTGGACGAGCCCTTTACCGGCTTGGATGCCGCTGCGCGCGATGCGTGCGCCGAGGTCGTGCTCGACTTGCTCGATGGCCGCACGCTCCTTCTCGCCGCGCACGACGCCACCGACGCTCATGCCCTCGATATCTCGGATACCATCACGTTCTAAGTTCTAGCTCAGCAACAAAATGATCCGTTTTCCTCCGTCCCCAAGGGATCAGGTGTGCTATTCTATCTGCGGGGTAATACTTAGGAATACCAAGTAATACCAACGCCGTAGAAACAAACTCCAGATGCGGGCCAATCGGGTTGCCTTCACAGCCCGTCGCCCAGCCGCGTGGCCCGCATCTATCCGCACCACCGTCGTTTCAAAAAGGAAGCGCCATGGCAGAACACATGACCCCGGTTGTAGCGAAGGTCTTGCCTGAGGAAAAGGCGGCCTTCGCGGCGGCAACCCAGCTCGTAGGCACCACGCCGTCCAACGCCATCCGCATGTTCATCGCCGCCTTCAATCGCTGCGGCACCTTTCCGTTCGACATTTCGCCCAGCGGGGCCTTTGGCACTGTGCCCGATTCTCATCAATAAGTGATCCGTTTTCCTCCGTCCCCATGGGATCAGCTCTCTGCCGAGTTGTGGTAGAACTAGGGAACGGTTTTGAGGAGGTTGGCATGCTCAATGCGATGGCGTGGGCGCTTGCATGTTTTGGCGTTGTCGCTGCCGATATAGCCCTGAGCGTGGTTCTGTTTTCGGTTCTCGATGCCGTATCGGTGCTGACGGGCTATCCGATCGACAATCTCGATATCCAATGGTTCCAGGCTGCCGCTCAGACGGCGTCGTTTTTGATGGCGCTGCTGTGGTGGCGTTATCTGTGGCCCCGCTCCTTCATGGCGCGCCGGCAAGGTGAACGTCCGCTCGGCGGGGGAGCAAGTGCTGCATGGAAGCGCATCGCTTGCGTTGTCGTGATTGGCCTTGCCCTGCAGGTGGTCGTTGGCTACGTGACCGACGCCGTGCTGTCGCTGTTGCCCGAGGCTGCGGCCGACTACAGCGAGCTTGTCGAGGAAACGGGCATGGGCGACACCAGCTATCTCGCCGTCCTGACTACGGTGCTCGGCGCCCCGTTTTGCGAGGAACTGCTGGTGCGCGGTATCATTTTTGAGTTTTCGCTGCGTGCGTTTAATCCACAGTGCCGTCCGCTCTGGAAGCGCCGGCGCCGCGCGAACGCGCAAGACGGCGCCATGGTGCCCTGGGCGGCCCCGAGTACCTGGGGCATCGCCGCGGCGATTGTGCTGCAGGCGGCAATCTTCGGTTTTATGCATATGAACTGGGTCCAGGGCTGCTACGCCGGCGCCGCCGGCCTCATCTTTGGTTGGGTGCTCGTGACGACCGGAAAGCTCCGCTACACGATCCTGCTGCATTTTGCCTTTAACGCTGGGTCATATCTCATGACGTTGCTCTGGTTTGTGAACACGCCGTTCGACGTGGCAATTACGGTCGCGATCGCCGGCTTTGTACTGGTAGAGGCGATGCGCTCGCTCAAGCTGACGTGCCAGCTGGCTCGCTCCCGTCAGTAAATGTGATTCCCCTAAGGAAAACACGGTTAGGTGCGTCTGAGCGTGTTTCCCCTAGGGAAATCACGACTAGAGACAGCCTAAGTGTGTTCCCCCTAGGGAAAACACGCCTGGGCCGATGAAGGGGCGCCGGCTGGCCAAGAGACGCCGGCTGGCCCTCGCCACGCTAGTTGCGGCGTCCGCCGCCGTTGGCGCCCTGACGCCCCTGGGCCGCACGGTTGCGGCCCGCGGTGTTCTGTGCGCGCGACATGCCGCCGTGGCCCTTGCTGCCCTTGGGCCCCTTGCCGGCGGCGCCACCGTGCGGCTTGCCGCCCTTCTTGCCGGTGCCATGCCCACCGCCAGCAGACGTCTCGCCCGGGCGTGGCGGCACGGGGCGAATCAGACAATGCTTTGTATAGCCGATCAGGTCACGACGCCCGGCCTTTTCCAGTGCTTCGCGCACGAGCTTGTAGTTCTCGGGCTTGCGATACTGGATGAGCGCGCGCTGCATGGCCTTTTCGTGCGGGTCGCGCGCCACATAGATCGGTTCCATGGTGCGCGGGTCCACGCCGGTGTAGTACATGCACGTCGACATGGTGGACGGCGTGGGGTAGAAGTCCTGCACCTGTTCGGGCATGTAGCCCATGTCTCGCACGGCCTCGGCAAGGTCCACGGCTTCCTTCATGGTCGAGCCGGGGTGGCTCGAGATCAGATACGGCACCACATATTGTTTAAGACCGTATTCGCGATTCAAGCGCTCAAATTTACGGCAGAACGCATCGTAGACGGCGCGACTCGGCTTGCCCATCACGGACAGCACTGCGTCGCTCACGTGCTCGGGCGCTACGCGCAGCTGGCCCGAGACATGGTACTCCAACAGCTCGCGTAAAAACTCGTCCGAGGCATCGGCCATGGTGTAGTCGAAGCGGATGCCGCTGCGCACGAAGACCTTTTTGACGCCCGGCAGCTGGCGCAGGTCGCGCAGCAGCTGCGTGTAGCCGCTCTCGTCGACCACCATGTTCTTGCACACGCTCGGCCACAGGCAGCGTTTGTTCTTGCATACGCCGTGCTTGAGCTGCTTGTCGCAGGCGGGACGGCTAAAGTTGGCCGTCGGTCCTCCCACGTCGTTAATGTAGCCCTTAAACTCGGGATCGCGCGTGAGCAGCTCGGCCTCGCGCATGATCGAGTCGTGGCTGCGCATCTGCAGCACGCGGCCCTGGTGGAAGGTGAGGGCGCAAAACGAGCACTCACCAAAACAGCCGCGGTTGGAGCTAATGGAAAACTTGATCTCGGCAAAGGCCGGCACGCCGCCCGCCGCATCGTAGTCGGGATGCCAATCGCGTGCGTAGGGGAGTTCTGCCACCTCGTCCATCTCGTCGGTGGTGAGCGTCGCCGACGGCGGGTTTTGCACCACATAGACGCTGTTGGGGTAGGGCTCTACCAGGCGATGCCCGGTGATGGGGTCCATATTCTGCTGCTGTACGTTAAAGCTGCGCGCGTAGTTGAGCTTGTCGGCGGTAAGGTCTTCCCAGCTGGGCAGCAGGTCGTAGTCGTAGACCTCGTCGAGCGAGCTGGTGCGGTAGACGGTACCATTGATATAGGTGATCTGGTCGACGGGCAGTCCCGCATCGAGCGCGTCGGCGATATCGACGATCGCGTGCTCGCCCATGCCGTAGATGAGGATGTCGGCGCCCGAGTCGAGCAGTACCGAGCGCTTGAGCTTGTCCTGCCAGTAGTCATAGTGGGCCAAGCGACGCAGGCTCGCCTCGATGCCGCCGATAATGATGGGAGCGTCCTTAAACGTCTGGCGGATGAGGTTACCGTAGACCGTGACGGCACGATTGGGGCGGTGCCCCTCCTCGCCACCAGGGGTATAGGCGTCGGTGTGGCGGCGGTGCTTGGTCACCGAATAGTGGTTGACCATGGAGTCCATGTTGCCGGCGCTGACGAGAAAGCCCAGGCGCGGCTCGCCGAGCACCGTGATGCTGGCGGGGTCGGTCCAGTCGGGTTGGCAGATAATGCCCACCTTGTAACCGTGTGCATCAAGGACGCGGCTGACGATGGCCATGCCAAAGCTGGGATGGTCCACGTAGGCGTCGCCGCAGATGTAGACGAAGTCGCACTGGTCCCAGCCGCGCGCGTTCATGTCGGCGCGGCTGACGGGGAGGAACTTATCGCGACCCGGACGCCAGGGGCGTGAGGGCGCTGCCTGGGTGTGCGTGGTGTGCCCACCCTGCGCCTTACCGCCGCGCCTTTGCTGCTGGCCCTGTTTGCCCTGCTGACTGCGCTGGTTGTTCTGAGCGTGCTGAGGCTTTTTTGCCACGATCCCTCCCGGTGTTTGTATGCTGCACGTAATTGTAACCAGTCTTTTTGGGACGGGGCTAAAAAGACTGGTGGAGTACATGGGCTGGCGGATCGGCGTGTCGATGCGGGAGCCGTTTGTTTCCAGACTGTGTATCCCCGTGTCGAAGAACCCGTCTCGCGCGCACGCCATGTTGTCAATGGGTTACAGTATGAACGGCGGCTATGTTTCCGCCAACGCACGAGAGGGTCGTCAACAAGGAGGATGCACGACGATGCAGCGTGCCAAACAGATATCGGAGTCCATTGAGCTGGGCATTATCTTGGCGCTCGCCGGTGGCTTTATGGACGTGTATTCGTACATTGGGCGCGATCATGTTTTCGCCAACGCGCAGACGGGCAACATCCTGCTCGTGGGTGTAAGCATCTCGGAGGGCAACTGGGCGCTGGCGGGGCGCTACTTCTTCCCCGTGGTTTCGTTTGCTGTGGGCATTATGCTTGCCGACCTGGTACACGAGCGTTTTGGCAGCGTGATCCACTGGCGTCAGGTGACGGTGTTCTTTGAAGCCGTCATCTTGCTGGGCGTGAGCTTTATCCCGGGCGGCGATTTCAACCTGCTTGCCAACTGCCTTACCTCATTTGCCTGCGGTATGCAGGTCGAGAGCTTCCGCAAGATCCACGGTCACGGCATCGCCACGACCATGTGCATCGGCAACTTGCGCAACGCCCTGCAAAACGTGGACGACTATATCATCACCCACAAGCGCGGCTTTTTGGAAAACGGCGTACTGTACTTTGGCGTGATCTTCACCTTTGTGTTTGGCGCCGTGCTGGGCAACTGGTGTATTGAGCGCATGGGCCTGCACGCCATTGCGGTGGCGAGCGTGCTGCTGTTTATCGCGTTTGCCATCATGTTCATCGACCGTGAACGCGATTTGCACAGGAAATGGGCCCGCATCGTAGCTGACTGGCAGACCACGAGTCTTAAGCGCTAAGGTGCATGTTCGTAATGACAAGATTTGACGTCAGCAAAGCGTGCTGCTTGAGGCTATAGAATAAAAATGCCATCTTTCTAGCTATAATTATTAGTTGAGGGGATGGACATATGCCAGAGCTTTTTATTCAAAATAAGACGACAGTAATCAAGTTGATGGTGCTCTGCATTTTATCTGCCCTGGTAGAGCTGTCTGTTGTTAAAGCTGAATCGTTGATTATAGACTATGGCCTGCTTCGCTCTAATTATCGTAACGTTTTATACATTGGGTTAGGCCTGCTAGTATTGCTCTCAGTTGAGCTGGTGACAAACCTGTTCAGATCAAAATATGCGGAGCAATTGGCTTCCGATGGCGCTAACTGCTTCTATAGATTGCTTGCCCGCCGCGCTTTAGAGCGGCCCTTAGTTTTAGCAAAAGACAGTGACTACCTGTTATCGCGCATTGAAGAGGCTGGGAACCTACAGCCGATGATTGGAATATTTACAACTGCGTTTCTTCCGTGCTTAGTGACGGGTTTGGCATCGTTTGTGGCGCTATCTAATATCTCTTTGTTGCTTTTGATCCCTGTTTGTGTTTCGGCATTGTTTATTTCGCTTCTATATCCGTTCGCTCTTAGTAAGCTATCGACTAAGAGCGAAAAGGCATTGGAGGCCCAGGCGAGGGGTTCTGCTTATTTAGCCCAACTAATAAATTGTCGACTTTACATTCGAATTTCTCGTTCAATTAACTTGGAATTACTTCGCTATAAAAAGATGCTTAAAGCCTGCAGGAACTCTCGAGTTGAGGAGAGTGTCTTTGCGAGATTGGCAACTGAAATAGTTAACGCTGGCAACATCATTACTGGCTTGCTTTCAGTTCTGCTGCTTATTTTCCTTGTGTTAAAGCGCGGGCTGACGGTCGGGATTGCGGTGCAGAGTTATCAACTTGTGCTTCTATGCTATTCTCCTTTTCCTCTTGTTCTGAATTGTTGGGCTCAGCTTCAACCGTCGTTTAGGTCGTTGCGCCGTGTCTTGGAATTACGTCGTCTTTTGGAAGCTGGAAAACCTAATTTGATATGCTTCGATCACGCTGATCGAATTAGTTGGAAAGGAATCAGTCTCTCGTTTTCGTCGAGCGAAACTAATGAGAGGATAACAATTCCAGATTGCACGATACAGGCACCTTGTCTGGTTTTAGTAAGCGGCCCTAATGCATGTGGCAAATCTTCATTTCTGGAAGTATTGAATGGATTATTGTCGCCAGTTGCCGGCAGACTGTGTGTTAATGAGTCTACTGTCATTTTCGATGGCTTGACTTTAATCCAGCTACCCTGCGCAACTATGCCGCAAAGACATTTGATAATGGGGGGAACTTTCAGGAAGGCTCTTTACTATGGTCTTGTAGATATTGACTCTGAAAAACTCATCTATCTTTTGAAGGGTTTTAGCCTCGATAAATTATTTGAAGCCAATCCCATCATTGGAACTAGGGGACACAATTTGTCTGGCGGAGAACTGGCTTCTCTATTACTTTGTAGGGCCTTTTTGAGCAGCTATTCTATTATTATTTTGGATGAGCCTTGCAACAATTTAGATAATGCTTCGATATCCTTTTTGAAGGCGGTGGTTGCACAGGAGATGAAAGAGCGTATCGTCATCATTGCGGATCATGGACATGGTTTTGAACAATTTGCAGACTATGTAATACAGTTTCAGGAGCCAGAAAAACTATCTAGCTCCTGAACGTTGCTACCAACTGCTATTTGCGAGTTATTCGAGATGCTCTTCAATGCGAGCTCTAAGAAGGGCAATGGCTGTGGGTATGCCAATTGCGGCAGCTAATTCGGCTTTATCCAAAACCTGTATGCTAAAGCACGATTGTTTATCACATTGAAGAACGGTAACTGAAGATACCCTCACTTCCCGTTGGCTGAATATATCGTAATCTCCAAAAAGGAAGTTACCTTTTATTGAGTAATTCGGTATGTTCGTTATGCACTTCATCTCAAGTCTGTTTAGGCCATAATCGAACACCGCAACTTCCTTGTGTTCGATGACGAGCGCAACCCTGGGCATGTTACTAAAGCCACCGTCGACGACAGTAAAGAGCTTTTCATTTGTATCGTCATAAACGGTGTATTTAAGACTCAATAGCTGTCCTAGTGGACCCGTGAACCCATGTCTTTTGATGTTGAGGTTGTCTCCCACTGGGTTGGTGAGAGCTAGAGCATGCGGATAAGGGTTACCTTCAATTGAGATTCGATATTCGTTTGTAGCTGTCTTGCTCGATTTAGGACCAGTAGCCACCACGCGTCATCGCCTCAATCGCATTGGAACCGACTTCTGCTTCGTGCGGAGAATTACGCAGTACGTTGCAGTACATGCAGCTGCAATAACCGCATGGGCAATTTCTAATAAAATGAATGACGCTATTTACTGCATGCATGTTAAATGGTCGAATACTTCTCATGATTTGCCTCTCATTGTTCGATTGTTTCTGACTGTTCTATTACCTTCTTCACCTCCTCAACACTGTTGAACCCTATGTTTTCAATCGACGAGTACTCAACGTAAACAGAAAACCTGCTTTCAAGAAAAATTAGCAGTCGAACTAGATCCGATGAGGACAAGCTGAATGGGGAATTGGTCAATCGTTGATTTCTTAGATCTTGATCAAATTGAGTCAAATCCAAATCTCTAATATTGCTTATTGCTTTTTCGATTTCTGCGTAGATGGTTTCATCTTTACAATATGCTGTCATTTCAGTACCCCAAGATCGAAATCAAACAACTCGTCCTCGATTGTCTTGCAGCATAGTAATGATTCTTCTGGATCTAAGCTGGCTGAGAAACTGGGTATTCCTCTTAGTCGAAGTTCTCTTGCTGCTTGAATAGCTTTATCGCTAGATGAATAGCTTATTTGAAATTCATGCGTCTCCAACCCCTCTGTGGCGTCAAGTACTTCGTTTGTAATTTCAAATTGAACTTTCTCTGCTTGCGCAAGCGTTTCAATTACGGGCATGAGCCCTAGCATTATGTCGTAGTCGGCTATCGTGTATGGGATATTGATAATGGCTAAGTCAGGGCAGAAAGCTCGACATGCAGCAATCGACCCCAATCCGTAATCTCCGAAAATGTGGTCGTTGTATTTCATAAGCACATTGGGCGTCTCTAATAGAGCTAGGTCGGATTTATCGTTCTCAATGATGAGGTTGATCTGCTCATTCATTTTGATGACGGCAGATTGGCCACCATCAAAACTAAGGGTGTTGCAGCCCCAGATTTCATTTAAAGGATTGAAGCTCAACGCGCATAGATTGGGATGGTGCTTTCTCATCTCGCTAACGATGCTACTGAACGTTATTGTTGAATTGGCGGGTGTATATAGATTCCCGACAACAATTTTTGGTATCAGGGCTAATTCCTGCATGTCGCTTTTGCTAGACTCGATTTGTTCAGCGGCGAGATGGCTGACAACCGTCTTATTTACAGAATGAGCGTAGGTTTCAGCGTGTTTACTAAATTCTACGAGTCCTGCGGCGCTTTCTTTCGTCGATAAAACGACAACCAGGTCTGATTCATCGATTGTCGTTACATAGTTAATTCGATTTCTTATGCCAATTTCTTTGCAATTAACAAGGTTGGCGACATCTAGGCCGTCCGGCAGAATGCCGCATGGCGTTGATACCCGGATATTGTAGCCATTTCCTAGCAATCCAATCAGAAGAGGATAGTCAGCTCTTGTGAAAGATATAAGTCCGATTGTCTTCATGATTTTTATCGCTTGTTCCTTTTTAGAGCTGTTGCAATGGACACTTCATGTCTATGAAGCTCAAAGTGAAGTATTTTCTGATTAAGTCGGTCAAAGGCAATTCGTTTTGAATTGTCGCATGCTGTTCGCTTGTAATCAGGGCTTATTACTCCTTCGCAATCTGCGCTTTTTATGCATTGGGTGCACAGCTGAAATGCCCAACATTTTTTACATGAATCGCTGGTCAGCTTTGAAACATTGATTATCTTTTCAATTTGACCTAAATCAAATCCTGAATCCAATGTGCCGATATACATTCCCTTCGTTGTTTCGCTGACCCTTTCGCAAGGAAGAAGCGCTCCTGCTGTTGTCACAAATAGACGCGTAACCCCTGGTTCGCATGGGCCACCGGGTATAGCTTTTGCTGGGATGTTCGAAGGTGCAAATCGCTTTATGTTTTGGTTGATGTTTGCAAGCGTATATGAAGCGAGCCTATCGTTGCGGTTTCCTTTTTCGATTTCGCGCTCATCCATAATTCTTGCTTTAAATAAGGCGTAATTTAGCTGACTTGAGAACTCGTCATTGTAGGGGGCAATACGTCCGTTGCGTTCCAGGTAGTTGAATTGAACATCGCAATCTTCGATATCTTTATCATTTATAAAGGAAGAGACTGTTTTATAGATGTTGTTCGTGTCGACTACGGCATTAAAATGAACATATTTGTTGCGTTCAGGATGGCTGTCTAAAACCATATGAACATTGTCTATAACTGTTTGGTATGAGGACTTGCCATTAGCGTAATGCCTAGACTTATCATGGATTTGCTGCGGCCCGTCAAGACTGATTAACAAATAGAATTCATGCCCAGAATCGAAGAAGAATTTAACCATTTCTTCAGATAAAAGAGAGCAATTAGTTGTAATTCGAAATGAGATGTGTTTTCCTTCAAATACCTGCTCTGCATATTGAGAAATTAGCTTAATTTCATTAAATCGAAGGAGAGGTTCTCCTCCATAAAATGCTACGACCGGGTTTGAGTTGTCGATCGAGTGCATCTTAAAGAATTCGATTGCATGTTTTGCCGTCGAAATGGACATGGAGTTATGACTGTGGGCTCTGTTGTATGAGGAGTTTCCGGAATAGATACAGTAATCACATCGGAAGTTACAAGATTGAGTCAGCTGAAGGGTTAGCATCCGTATATTTCTTTCCAGCTTAACTTTCAAAAGGTCAATTGATGGATAAGCGATATCCTGCAATGGCGAATCGCAGCAGTAGCCACATGATTGTAGTAACTGGAATTCTTGGTCTGATTTATAGGAAGCGTGGCAAACTTTTCCTGCTTTGACTTCTGAGATGTAATCGAATAGATCTTTGCTTACTGCAAGTATCTCGTTTCGATTGGCATCATAAATGTAGTGGCCCAAGAGGGTCTTTATGGGTAGAACTAACATCTCTACCGCCTCTTTCATTTCACTAATGTTATTTAGTGAACTAAGATGTTTTTTATAAAGTATCCTTTTATAAACTTATTGTCAAACATATATTGCTAAAACAGAAACAATTTATAGGCTGAGTTGGTCGTATTCTTTGGGCGATTGCTCCTATAATCTAGCCTTCGCTGCTGTCGAGAGGGAAGGACTAGGGCTCCATTATTATGTTGAAACGCTTTAACACTTTTGATGTTCTCGCGTGTTTTTTGTTTCAAAAGCGTTAGGATGGGACTCATAGCGTGGGGCGTAATGGGTGCCCCGCACACGATGGGAGGCTATCAATGGCTAATCGTTTCGTTCTTAACACCATTTCTTATCATGGTTCCGGTGCCATCAAGGAGATCCCCGGCGAGCTCCAGCGTCGCGGCTACAAGAAGATCTTCGTCTGCTCCGATCCCGACCTGGTCAAGTTTGGCGTTACCGCCAAGGTGACCGACGAGCTCGACGCCGCCGGCATCGCTTGGAGCCTCTACTCCGAGATTAAGCCCAACCCCACCATCCAGAACGTCAAGGACGGCGTCGAGGCCTTCAAGGCCGCCGAGGCTGACGCTATCGTGACCATCGGTGGCGGCTCCTCCATGGACACCGCCAAGGCCATTGGCATCATCATCAACAACCCCGAGTTCGCCGATGTCCGCAGCCTCGAGGGCGTTGCTCCCACTAAGAACCACGCCGTGTTCACCATCGCCGTGCCGACGACCGCCGGTACTGCTGCCGAGGTGACCATCAACTACGTCATCACCGACCCCGAGAAGGTCCGCAAGTTCGTGTGCGTCGACACCAACGACGCCCCTGAGGTCGCCGTCGTCGACCCCGACATGATGGCTTCCATGCCCGCCGGCCTGACCGCTTCTACCGGCATGGATGCTCTGACCCACGCCATCGAGGGCTACACCACCAAGGGTGCTTGGGAGCTTTCTGACATGTTCCACTTTGAGGCTATTAAGCTGATCAGCGAGAACCTGCGCGACTCTGTCGCCGAGGCCAAGTCCGGTCAGCCCGGCTCCGGCCGCGAGGGTATGGCTCTTGGCCAGTATGTCGCCGGCATGGGCTTCTCCAATGTCGGCCTGGGCATCGACCACGCCATGGCTCACACCCTGTCCGCTCACTACGACACCCCGCACGGCGTCGCTTGCGCCATGCTGCTGCCGATCGCTATGGAGTTCAACAAGCCGGTTTGCGCCGAGCGCCTGGCCAAGGTTGCCGTTGCCATGGGCGTTGACACCACGGGCATGAGCACCGACGAGGCTGCCGACGCCGCCATCGCCGCCGTCAAGCAGCTCTCCGCCGACGTCAACATCCCGCATGTCTGTGAGGCCATGAAGGCCGACGAGATCGAGGTCCTGGCCAAGGACGCCATGGCTGACGCCTGCTTCCCGGGCAACCCGCGCGAGGCGACGCTCGACGACGTCATCGAGCTCTTCAAGAAGATCTGCCCGGCTGCCTAACTTGGTTCGGCGGGCCCCTGCCCGTTAGCCCCACAATCGTCCTCGGACATGTCGGAAGCCCCCGCTGCGCACTTCGTGCGGCGGGGGCTTCCTCCGTCCTGCGGAAAGATTGTGGGACTAACGGCAGGGGCCGCCGGCTCGTTATCGTGGCGGGCGCAGTCCTGGCGAGCTCGATGGGTCATCTCGCTAGGTAAAAAGATGGCTCGCGGTGGTATTGTTGCTGTGGGTTTAATTCGATATGAAAGGGTGACTTTGGTGTCCAAGATGGATTCTACGCTCTCCTATATTACTGACCAGTTGAAGGCGCTTACCTCGATTGCTTCGCCTACGGGCTATACCCGTGCGGCGACTGATTATCTGATGGAGGCCCTGCGCGATATGGGGTTTGGGCCCGAGCGTTCTAATAAGGGCAACGTGCTCGTTGAGCTTGGTGGCGAGGGTGAGCCGCTCGTACTGGCGAGCCATGTCGATACCCTGGGCGCCATGGTACGCTCCATTAAGGACAATGGTCGCTTGCGTCCCACGACGCTCGGCGGGCATCAGTGGTCTACGGCCGATGGCGAGAACTGTACCGTCTACACACGCGATGGCAATGTCTACACGGGCGTGGTCCTCAATACCGAGCCTTCGGCGCATGTGGCCGATGAGCCGGTCAAGACCATCGAGAAGAACATGGAAATCCTGCTCGACGAGAACGTTGACAGCAAGGACGATGTGCTTGAGCTGGGTATTCAGACCGGCGATATCATCGCTATGGACCCGCGCACCACGGTGACGGAGAGCGGCTACATCAAGAGCCGTTTCCTTGACGACAAGCTGTCCGCGTCGATTCTGCTGGGTTTGGCCCGCGCCGTCGCCGACGGCGAGGTGACGCTTTCGCGCAAGGTATCGCTGCTCTTTACGGTGTACGAGGAGGTCGGCCACGGCGGTGCCTTTGTACCGGCCGACACGCGCGAGATGATCAGCGTGGACATGGGCTGCGTGGGCGACGACCTGGGCTGCACCGAGCGCATGGTTTCGATTTGCGCCAAGGATTCGGGCGGTCCGTACAACTACGATCTGGTAACCACGCTGTCCAACATCGCGCGCGAGCTGGAGCTCGATTACGCCATCGACGTGTACCCGCACTACGGCTCCGACGTCGAGGCCACGCTCTCGGCCGGCTACGACATTCGCCATGGTCTGATCGGCCCCGGCGTGTACGCGAGCCACAACTACGAGCGCAGCCACATTGACGGCGTGCGCAATACCTACGAGCTGGTTCGCGCCTACGTTCAGCGCTAGGGGAGTAGCTTGCGACTCGGCTGACCAATCGCTAAGGCCCGATTTCTCGGGCCTATTTTTTCTTTGGATCGTTTAGTATTATGATGTATGTAATCTATTAACTAAACGTTTAAATTACTTAACGAGGTGATGCGGTGTATGGATACGTCTGAGTACTTGTCTATGGGTGATGCTGCCCGCCTGCTGGGCGTTACGAAAGCCCGCATATCTCAACTTGCCGCATCGGGAACGCTCGCGTGCGATATTGTGGGCGGACGGAAGATGGTCGAGTACAATTCCGCGGTCGCTTATCAAAAGGTCCGCAAACGTGGACGCCGTCCTGCGGCCGATGTGGGGCGCAAGTTTACGCTGATGTCCGCCGATTACGAGGTTGCGCGTGTCTCATTTGATCCGACGCGTGAGTTCCCCTTCGAAATCGCCGAGGTACTCGATGCGCTGAGGATGCCGTTTGGCACGTGCTCGAGCTCTTCTCCTACGGTGAATAAACGGGAGCTCAACGTGTGGTGGAGCCATCGGTCGGTGCCCGATGTTCGCCCCGGACTCGTCTCGCGCTATCGTGAACTGGGAATTGCCAGTGGCATCGAGGTTCCGGTTCGGTGCCTGGGCCTATCGCTTTCGGATTGTTATTGGCTGCGGCCGGCAGAATGCGACGGGCTCAAATGGCAAAACCTCAATTACTTTGAGAATGGTTTTGAGCGATCGGCGCCCGAGGGCCGTTCTGGTTGGCTGGAGGGCATCGGCCTTAAAAATCCTGACAACACGTCCGAGGGCGAGCTTCCTAAATCGTGGATGATTCGCAACGGTGTTCGCATCCTGGTCAAGGGGTGTGGCGCGGACGATCAGCGTCCCTTTAACGAGGCAGTTGCAACGGCTCTACATCGTCGCTTGCTGTCGGAGGGCGAGTTTGTTCCTTATACGGTTGAGCGGATGTTCGATGGCCCTGTGTGTCTGTGCGACGACTTTCTTGACGGCCGCGAGGAATATGTTCCGGCTGTTTACGTTAAGGACGCCCTTGGCGGCCAGCGAGGAAACTCGACGTACGACCGGTACTGCCGCTTCCTTGGTAAGCATGGAGCAGACGAGGCTGCTGTGAGAAGGTCTATGTCGCAGATGATTGTCTGCGATGCCCTTTTGGCCAACAGCGACCGCCATTGGCGAAACTTCGGCATCATCCGCAATGTCGACACCCTGGAGATAAGGCCTGCTCCGCTGTTCGATAGCGGCAACTGCCTGTGGTACAACGTACCAACTGCCGTGCTCGCAGCTGGGGAGTTTGGGTTTTCCGCTAAGCCGTTTGGGCCCGACCCTTTCGTCCAGCTGGCGCTTGCGGACTCGCTCGATTGGTTCGATTCATCGCGGCTCAACGGATTTGTAGATGAGGCGATCGAGATTCTTTCGCAGAGCGAATGGGCGACGGCGGAGGGTCGACTCGAGGCCATTTGCCGCGGCCTCGAGCGTCGCGTAATCGAGGTTGGTGCCGCTGTTGAGGTGCTTCGACACGTACAGCGATAAACCCGCGGCTATTTAAGTGCGCCGGTTACGGTGCCGCCGCCCAGGACGACGTCGCCGCGATAGACTACAACGGCCTGGCCGGGGGCGATGGCTCGTTGCGGCTCGTCAAAAGTTAGCAGCATTTGCCCGACTTCGTCACGCGTCAGGGTCGCTGCCTGGTCTTTCTGACGGTAGCGGTACTTGGCACCTACGCGAATGCCGCCGGCGTCGAGCTCCGCCTCCATGTGTGCGTCCGGCGCGCTCCAGATCCACTCATCGGCAGTTAGCGCCGAGGCGGTCAGGTCCTCGGCTTCGCCCAGATGCACGGTGTTGTTGGCGGCGTCGACGCCCGTCACATACACGGGATGCGCCATCGCGACGCCCAGGCCCTTGCGCTGGCCGATGGTATAGCGCAACGCGCCATTGTGGCGGCCGACCACGCTGCCGTCACGCCACACAATGTCGCCCGGTGCAGCGGGGTGTCCGCAGCGGCGCTCGATATAGCCCGCGTAGTCGCCGTCAGGAATAAAGCAGATATCCTCGCTTTCGGCCTTCTTGGCGTTGGTAAAGCCCTGCTCGGCGGCTATGCGGCGTACGTCGCGCTCTTTGTCTAGGCCTGCCAGCGGAAAGATCGTGTGCGCCAGGCGTTTCTGCGTAAGCGAATACAAAAAGTAACTCTGGTCCTTTTTGGGGTCTTCGCCGCGAAGTAGCTGCCAGGTGCCGTCTGCAGTCCGGCTCGTTTTGGCATAGTGACCCGTGGCGATGTAGTCACAGCCCATATCGAGCGCCGCATCGAGCAGCGCGCCAAACTTAATGTGGCGGTTGCAGATAATGCACGGATTGGGCGTCAGCCCCTCCTGATAGGCGTTCACAAAGCGCTCGATAACATTGCGGTCGAAGGTCTGCTGCAGGTCGAGCACATGGTGGGGTATCCCCAGGCGCTCGGCGACGGCCTTTGCATCGGCGATATCGCGGTCGACCTTACTCATGCCTGTTGCGGGGTCGGGCACGGGGCAGGTGAGGCGCATGGTAGCGCCGACGCATTCGTAGCCCTGGCTTTTGAGCAGGTACGCGGTCACGCTGGAATCGACGCCGCCGCTCATAGCGACGAGCACGCGCTTGTTGTGCATGGGGAGGTTCTCCTTGGTGGCATGTGGCCAAAAAAGAAAAGCGGCGCGGGAGGCTGGTTCCGCGCCGCAGACATTGTAGCAAGTTCGGGCGTCATGTGGGACGCCCTGTTGGGATGAGCCCAGGCCGCAAGAAGAGAGGGGAGGCCGGCGTGCCTTGGACTCGTTCTAAGAACGAGAAGCTCTAGTCCTGGAACAGTGCCGTGGACAGGTAGCGCTCGCCGGTGTCGGCGAGCAGCGCCACGATGGTCTTGCCCTCGTTCTCGGGGCGCTTGGCCAGCTGCAGTGCGGCCCACACGGCGGCGCCGGACGAAATGCCCACAAGCACGCCCTCCTTGTGGCCCACGGCGCGGCCGGTGGCAAAGGCGTCCTCGTTCTCGACGGGGATGATCTCGTCATAGACCTGGGTATCGAGGACGTCGGGCACAAAGCCGGCGCCGATGCCCTGGATCTTGTGCGGGCCGGCCTGGCCCTTGGAGAGCACCGGGGAGGTGGCGGGCTCGACGGCGACGACCTTAATCTCGGGGTTCTGCTCCTTGAGGAACTCGCCCACGCCGGTCACGGTACCACCGGTGCCAACGCCGGCGACGAAGATGTCGACCTTGCCGTCGGTGTCGTCCCAGATCTCGGGGCCGGTCGTGGCCTTGTGAATGGCCGGGTTCGCGGGGTTTACAAACTGGCCGGCGATGATGCTGTTGGGAGTCTCCTTCTGCAGCTCCTCGGCCTTGGCGATAGCGCCCCTCATGCCCTTGGAGCCGTCGGTGAGCACGAGCTGTGCGCCGTATGCCTGCATCAGCTTGCGGCGCTCGACGGACATGGTCTCGGGCATGGTGATGATTACCTTGTAGCCACGAGCCGCCGCCACCGAGGCGATGCCGACGCCGGTGTTGCCGCTCGTGGGCTCGATGATGGTGTAGTCGCCGCCGCGCACGAGCTTGCCGGCCTTCTCGGCCTCGTCAATCATGTTCTTGGCGACGCGGTCTTTAACGGACCCGGCGGGGTTGAAGTATTCCAGCTTGACGAGCACGCGGGCCTTGAGGTCCTCATCGGCCTCAAAGTGGGTGAGCTCCAGGAGCGGGGTGTGGCCGATAAGCTGATCGATGGACGTGTAAACCTTGCTCATGGTGAACCTCCAAAGTGTTCAAATGACTGGATACCGTGTGGTTTTACGGTGTGTAGCAGCGAAACCCACAAACCTTATAGGTTGTTCGTTTTGCTGTTGGCAAGCATGGTAGACAGTAAAGCCTAGTAACGCAATAGGAAATAGAAGATTATTACGAGTCGATTAACCATCTTGACGGGAATAGGTATTTTCAAAACCAATTTTTCGGCTAGAATTTCTACGAATTAAAAGACCGAAAGGCAGCTATATATATGTTGGTTTCCACAAAGGGCAGATATGCCCTGCGCGTTATGGTCGACCTGGCCGAGCATCAGGCGGCCGGTCGCATCCCGCTCAAAGAGATCGCGGCGCGCCAGGGGATTTCGGAGAAGTACCTCGAGAATATTCTGGCTACGCTCGTGCGCGCCAACATGCTCTCGGGCATGCGCGGCAAGGGCGGCGGCTATGTGCTCACGCGCCCGCCCGAGCAGTACACGGTGGGCGAGATCTTGCGCCTGACCGAGGGCAGCCTGGCGCCGGTCGCCTGCCTGGACGGCGACTGCAAGGGTTGTTCGCGCTCTGACGAGTGCCCCACGCTCGACGTGTGGAAGAACCTGGACAAGCTCATCAACGACTACCTCGACGGTGTGACGCTTGATCAACTTGTCGCTCCCAACGAAGGCTACGACTACGTGATCTAGCCCACCTGCCATTTGGGGACGGGGTGGAAATGGCAGATTCTCTCGCCCTTTGAGACTTGGCAAATAAGAAGGCCGCCCATTTTTGCGATGGGCGGCCTTCGTTTTGGGCTGTTGAGACGGGCGCGGCCGGAATGGCCGTTTTAGCCCTCGGCGATGCTGTCGAGGATGCTGCGCATGATGGACACCAGGATGCTGCCCATAAAGGCCGATCCAAAGCTGGCGATGGAGATACCCGCGCCCAGCAGATTGACCGACAGATAGCTGGCCAGCTCGAGCATAAAGCTGTTGACTACGAGCTGAAAAATACCCAGCGTAATGATCGTGAGCGGCAGCGAGATAACCGTCAGGAACGGCTTGACGAGCGAATCGACGATGTTCAGGAACAGTCCCACGAAGGCGAAACAGACCCAGGCCTCGGCAAAACCGAAGGGCTGGATGCCGGGGACGAGGAACGTGGCAATCGCGATGGCGATCGAGGTAAAGAGCCAGTTAAGCATAAAGCGCATGGTGTGAATCCTTTCTTGCGCAGGGTGCGTCGGTGTCGCGTGAAGCGGTTTGCTGCGGCAGCTTGGACGGCCGCTCGGGTGTGCCGCCTTGTTCGGCCGCCCATTGTCTCAGATATTCGTGGAGCTTACGTGCGCATTCGGTTTCAAAACGGCGTTCGTCCTGAAAAACGCGCCGCTGGCAGAGAGTCTTGTCGCTTTAGTTTGGTGGTGTGCTACACTGCTACGGGCAAAAGCCACAGGCGTTGCCCTATTGCATAGAACGGGCGAACGATGCCCGATGTCAGTATCAACTTCGATGCCTTATGGCGGGTTTGGCGGTGATCGATGAATATCGAGAACATGTTTGACAAGCCTGATGTCAAGCAGCTGGTCCACGCATTTAGTCTTTTGGATGACGAGAAGGATATCCAGGCGTTTTTGACCGATATCTGCACGCCGCGCGAGATCTGCGATCTTTCGCAACGTCTGCAGGTTGCGCGTTATCTGGATGAGGGCGAGCCTTATGTTGAGGTTCAGGCCCGCACCGGCGCTTCGTCCACTACGGTGAGCCGCGTTTCAAAGGCACTCAACGGCGAGTACGGCGGCTATCGCAAGATCCTCATCAAACTGGAGGATGGCGAGTAGGCCAGCGGCAACAAACGAATTGCGCAGAACCGTCCCTTCGGGGGCGGTTTTTTGATCCTTTGGGGACGGAGGAAAACGGATCGCTGGGTTAGACTGACCTCCTCGGTGATCCATTTTCCTCCGTCTCCAAGGGGTCAAATCTGTTGGCGTGGGGCAAATCTGTCCGCGCGGGCGGGTAGGATGGAAACATTGAATATTGCGAACGGTTTGAGTGGAGGACCATGCCTGTTCGAATCTATACCACCAACGCCGGCGCGGATTTGAGCGATGCCGAGGCGGCGCTGCTTGCCGACCTTATTGCCCGCCACGGGCGTGCCGTGCTGCTGGCGCCAACGTTTGCTGAGCTCGACCTGTGCCGTCATGATGCGGCGGAAGCCGGCGTTTCGCTGGGTATTGACTACAAGACGCCTACATCGTGGCTTCGCTCGCTTTGGGAGCTTTTGGGCGACGGGCGCGGTTTCGTCGACAACCTGCAGCGCCAGATGCTGTTTTCGGACATGGTAGCGCGCCTCGACGACGCCGACCTGCAGCCGCTTTCGCGCAGCCAGGGCACGGTGCGTATGCTCGCGCGTATGGCTCGCGATGTGCTGCCGGGTGTGGCAGGGACAGGCACCGAGCGTTGCTGCGACAACGTTTGCAAGCCCAAGCCCAAAAGCGACGCCGAGGCTCGCGTGTTTGAACTTTTGTGCGCCTATGCGCGCGGTTTGGACCGTCGAGATATGGTCGAGCCCTGCGAGGCGGCTGACATTATGGCCGATGCCCTGGCCGATAACCTGCCGGCGTGCACCCGCGCCGTATGCGTGCGCGGTATCACGTCGTTTACGCACGGCCTGCTCGAGCTGCTGTCTGCCGTGGCGAACAATGGGGGAGAGGTCGTCGTACTGCTTGCCTGCGAGCAGGCGGCGATGCGCGAGGAGCTTGCCGCGGCATTTGATGCCCGCGGTGTGCTGTTCGAGGCCGCCCCGTTGGGGGAGGACGCCGGCGCGTCCGAGACCGCTTCTGCGCCTGTTGCTCAGCCTTTTTTTATAGAGGTGGCCGGCCCCCATGCCCGCGCCCGCGCTTATGTGGATGCTCTCGAGAACCTGGTCGCGGCATGTGAGGAGTCCGTGTCGCGCGACGGCGCCGCGACGAACGCCGACCCCGCGCGCGTGCTCGTGGTTTCCGCCCGGGCGCCCCAGCTGTTCGGCGAACTCGCTGCTCGTTTGGCGGCGCGTCACATTGCGGCCGAGACGACTGAGTTTACGGCGTTTTCTCAATCCATTGCGGGCAGGCAGTTCACGGCGCTCGCCAACCTGATCGAGCGTATGAAGGCCGCCGACGAAGGGGCAGCTTCTAAGACTGAGTGGTGGCCCGCGCCGGAGCTTACCGACTGGATTTACAGTCCGCTTTCGGGCGCTGATGCCGTCAATGCCCGTACCTTCGATAAGAACATGCGACTGTCGCGCAGCAAGACCACTGCGGGCGTCAAGAGCCTGCTGCAGAGCGTGCAGGGCCAGGTGAGGGGCGCGCGTAAAGCGGCGAGCGACGAGAACTGGTTTAAGAACGTGCCGTGCGTGGTCTCGGACGTGTTCCAGGCGCTGTGGCGCGACAAGCCCGTGACGGCGCTCAAGGCCATGCTTGCCGTTGCCGAGGCACTGCCCGATCGCGCGCTTGGTGGTCTCGACGGTCAGGCCCGTCGCCAGGCGGAGGTGGCCCTGCTGCGCCACGCGATCGACATCCTTATGAACGATGCTCGCGCGCTCGACGTGTCGCAGGCCGCGACCGTGCCCGTGCTCGATGGCATTCGCACCAAGGTGGACAAGCGTAGCACCGCCTACGATTACGAGACCTACGAGGTTGACCGTGCGCCACGTGCCCAGGTTCGCTTTACTTCGCTTGCCGATGCGGCGGCCCTGCGCCCCGGCAGCTACGATGCCGTGCTGTTTGCCGACGTCGACCTGGACAGTTATCCGCTCTCACATGAGGAGGGCCCGCTGGCAACGCTGGCGGCAGAGTTAGATCGCAGCGGTGTGACGCTTGAGCCTGCCGCCTTGTTGCGCGTGCGCTTTGGCCGCGCGATGCAGGCCGCGCGCGGTCCGGTTACGCTCGCCCGCGTGACGCACGATCGCCAGGCGCGCGAGTGCTACCCGGCTGCCGTGTGGACCGAGTTTCGGGCGCATGCCGAGGCCGCTAACGATGCTAAGGCCGCTGACGCCGACAAGGCCGCTGACGACGCTAAGGCCGCTGGCGCCGACAAGGCGAAGTGCGTGGGTGAGGGCGATATCGTAAGGGACTTCGATCCCGCGGCAGGCGAAGGTCTTAGGCGCGAGCGCGTGACCTGCGAAGCTCCTCAGCATCTGAGCGATGAAGCCATTCCGTATTTGGTCCTGCGTCGTCGCGATGGCGAGGGCGAGGATGCGCCGCTGGTGCCGCGCCTGACGTCTGCCTCGCAGATCGAGGCCTATTCGACCTGCCCGCTATGCTGGTTCGTCTCGTACCGCGTGAAGCCCCAGTCGATCGACGCTGGCTTTGGCAATATGGAGAAGGGCAACTTTGTCCACGACGTGCTGGAACACTTGCATGCCCGTCTGCCCCAGGAGGGCATGGAGCGCGTGACACCCATGAATCTGCCACGCGCGAAGGAGCTGCTGCGCGAGGTCTTTGACGAGACCTTGGCCGAGCATGCGGGCAAGCGCGGTACCGAGGGCCCGCTCGTGCCGCTCTCCCCGGTGGAGGAGCGCCAGGTGGCCGAGATTTTGCCGCAGCTGGAGGGCGTTCTTGCCTACGAGTCCGAGGCGCTCGCGCCCTTCGCGCCGCGCTACCTGGAGTTTGCGTTCAACGAGCTCCAGGTCGAGTATGCCGGCTGGCCGCTCGGCGGGCGCATCGACCGCGTGGATGTGGATGCCGAGAATCGCGCCGTGGTAATCGACTACAAGCATCGCACGGGCGTTGAGGAGTTTAAGCTCGCCGATCCCACGGTGCGCGACGAGGAGTCGGGCGAGGCCCCCATCGACGACCCGCGCTGGTTGCCGCCCCATACTCAGACACTCATCTACGCGCAGGCCATGCGTCGGGCGCTGGATCTGGATACCCGCGCCGCGCTCTATTTTTCGACCAAGGGCGGCAAGCCCGCGCTGCGCGGTGCGGCGAGCGCCGAGTTGCTTGAGGAAGAGCGCGGCGACGGCCGCATCCCAGGCCTTAAGAAGGGCTTTCCCGGCGAGGGCGGCAACATGGACTTCGATGCGCTGCTCGATCGCGTGGAGACCGGCATTGCCGAGCGTCTGCGCGAGCTCGAGACAGGCAACGTTGCCGCCGTCGACCCGACGTCGGCTCAGGCCGCGCATGCGCGCTGCTCGTATAACCACGAAGGAACGTTTGTAAGGAGGGACGTGTAGACCATGGATCTTTCGACTTTGATGCCGCAACAGCTGCAGATCGTCAAAACGCTCGACCGCCCGCTGTTTGTCTCGGCGGGCGCCGGTTCGGGTAAGACCTTTACCCTCACGCGCCGCATTGTCTATGCGCTCTCGCCCGAATCCGGTCCGTTTGTCGAGCATCTGGACCAGGTGCTCGCCATTACCTTTACCAAAGATGCCGCGGCCGAGATTCGCGACCGCGTGCGCCGTGCGCTTATCGACGAGGGCATGGACGAGGAAGCACTGACCGTCGACGACGCGTGGATCTCGACCATTCACGGCATGTGCTCGCGTATCCTGCGCGCGCATGCGTTGGAGCTGGGCATCGATCCCGAGTTCACGGTGCTCACCGATACCGACGAGCTCATGGACCAGGCTGTTGAGCATGTGCTGGGTCGCGCGACGGCACCCGATGCCGCGCCCGAGCTCGCCGCTTCGCTTAAGGCCCTCTACGCTTGGTATCCCATGGCGGGCGAGGGCGGGCCGTTTGGCGCCGGTACCACCATCAAGGGTCTGGTGCGCGACCTGCTGGAGCTCTCGAGCCAGCTGCCGGGCGGCATGGACGATGTGTGCGTGGCGCGCGGCCAGGCTGACACTTCGGCGCTTGCCGACGCCTATCGCGCGGCGTTGGGTGCGAGCAAGGCCGCGACCGAGAAGGCACAAGTGGCACTCGACGCCATCGACGCGTTTGAGGCGAGCGGCAAAACCATGGAGGACGCGGCGCGGCTCATGATGTCGTGTACCATGCCGCGCGCGAGCAAGGCATTCCCTAAGGAGCAGATTGAGCTGCTCAAGGCCGAGGCCGCCGATGCATTTATCAATATCGTGCTCGCCTGCGGTGGTCCCGCGCTCGATGCACTGGTTGGCTTGGCCCGCTCTGTAGAGGCTGAGTACCGCGCGCTCAAGGCTGCCCAGTCCGCCCTCGACAACAACGACCTGCTGCGCATGGCCTACGAGGCCCTGCGCGACTACCCGGCCATTCGAGCTGCCTATGAGGGCCGCTTTAAGATGGTCATGATCGACGAGTTCCAGGATACCGACCAGATGCAGGTCGATTTGATTCGTTACCTGACCGGTGCGGGGGAGCGCGCGCTGTGCACCGTGGGCGATGCGCAGCAGTCGATCTATCGCTTCCGTGGTGCCGAGGTCGAGGTCTTCCGCCGCCAGGAGCGCAAGGTGGGCGCCTCGGGGACGGCCGAGGCGGCGGCCGTCGCTGGCACTGCTGCCGATGTCCCCGCCGGCGAGCTCGTTAAACTTGTGCGCAACTTCCGCAGCCATGACGAGGTGCTGCGTTACGTGGCACGCGTCTTCGACGGCGATGACGGCGGCCTGATGCAGGGCTTTTTGGATCTTGAGGCGAGCGACGGCCGCAAGGACACGCTGGTGGCAGACGCCTCGCGTCGGCAGGCGCTCTTTGTTGCCGGCGGCAGTACGCAGGAGCGCACACAGGCCAAGGCCCGCGCGATCGCGGAGCGGTTCCGCGCGCTTGCCGATGCCGGTCAGCCCCAGGGCGGCATGGTGCTGCTGCTGGGCCGCATGACCAACGCCGACGTCTATGCCCAGGCTTTCTGCGACCAAGGACTCGACTGCGTGATCGCGGGTGGCTCGGTCTTTGCCCAGGCAGCCGAGGTGCAGACGGTGCGCGCCCTAGTCTGCGCGCTCGCCAACCCGGCCGATACGGCGCAGGGCCTTATGCCGCTGCTCGCCTCGCCGATGTTTGCGCTCGGCGCCCAGGAGTTCCTGGCGCTGGCGACCAAGCTCGATAGCGAGACGGGGGAGACCTCGCGCCGGAATATCGACGCGGGCATCATGAGCGATTCCGATGTGCCCGGCTTGCAGGGCTTGCCACTGGTGACGCGCGCCCGCGAGGTGCTGCGCTATGCGCTGCGCCGCGTGGGACGTGATTCGTTCGCCAACATCGCGCGCGACGTGGTCAACGCCTCCGGCTGGTTTGTGCGTCTGGCGCAGCGTGGTCCCGAGGGCAAGGCCATTGCCGCCAACGTGCTCAAGGCGCTCGACGCCGTGGCCGAAGCGGAGGCCGAGTTCGGTAACTCGCCGCGCTCCATTGCGCTGGCCTTTGACCGCTTCCTGGCGGGCAAGGAAGCCCCGGGCGCGCTCAACGAGGAGGGCGACGGCGCGGTGCGCATCATGACGGTGCACGCCTCCAAGGGCTTGGAATATCCGGTCGTGGCGGTCGCCGAGTGCTTTGGCGTGCGCAAGTCCTCGGGTGCGGCACAGATGGGTCGCGTCGAGGGCGGAGCGCAGGTCGTGGCACTGCCGGCACGCTTCGACGGCGTTAAGCTCGCCGACGGAACCTTTGTGAAGGGCGACGACGTTAAAAAGCAGTTTGAGCATGCGTTTAAGGGCAAGGGCACGTCGCTGTGGCTGCCGCCGGAGCTCATGGAGGACGTCTGTGCGACGGGTTCTCCCGCCGAGGCATTTGCTCGCCTGCGCAACGATGACCTGCAGCTTTCGCTCGAGGAGCGGGCTCGTCTGCTCTATGTGGCCATGACGCGTGCGCGCGAGCTGGTGATCTTGGCGATGGATGCCGGCGTGAGCCGTGGCAAGCTGTGCGCGCCGACCTTCGACGTCGAGACCGATCTGACCTATGACGTGCTGCGCCGTATTTTGCCGACGGACGGCCTGGACATGCCACAGCTCGATGCCGACCGCCTGGTGTTCGACAACTCCCAGCCGGGCGACTACGAGCTTATCTCGCTGGCGGACTTTACGTTTGGCGAGCAGGCGTTTGAGGCCAACGCTTCACTGGATGCCGAGGGCAGGCTTGTTCGCGGCGATGTCGATACAGATACTGCCGACGATTCGGCCAGTACAATCGTCCCCGGTCCTGCCGACCCCGAACCCGATGCGTTCGAGCTCGTGCATCCCCAAGCGGTGGGCGTACGCATGGGCATCTGCCCGTATCCGGTGCGCGATTCGTACAGCTACTCGTCAATTGCCGCGGCGCTGCATGCCGAGTCCGAGGACCGTGCCACCGAGGCACATGTGCCCATGGACGAGGCTGGCGATGATGCGGAGTCGGATGGTTCCGAGATGACGGATGCAGGCGTGGCCGCCGTTGAGCCCGCCGGCAACCCCATGGCGCTGGGCTCGGCGTTCCATGCCGCCTGCCAGTGGCTGATCGAGATGGGTGCCGATGCGCTGCCCGCCGAGCGTGCCGACGCCCTGGCTCGCCTGTGGCGCCTGACGCTGGAACAGCGCGAACGCTTCGACGTTGCCCTGGATCGCTGGCTCAAGTCGGCGGTCCGTGCCGAGCTGCTTGCCTGGCCGTGCGTTCGCGCCGAGGTGCCGTTCTTTTCGCTGGGCTGCGAGGATGAGGACATCGCTCGCTACGGTGCATATGCCGAGGGCGCCATCGATGCTTTGGCGACGAACCCGGCGGATTCGTCACGCGCGCTGGTCATCGACTACAAGACGGGCGGCACACCGGACGAGACGCCGGAACAGCTGCAGGAGAAGCACGCCCTGCAGGCGCGCGTTTACGCTGATGTTCTGCACAAGGCGGGCTTTGAGGCCGTGACCGTCAAGTTCGTCCGCGTGGAGCAGGCCGATCCGACCCTCTTCGTCGATCCCGCCGAGCCCCAAGTGGTCACCTACAATCTCTAGTCCTCAGATAACTTGCGGTGGAATACGGACTGTTTTGGCCAAAAAAGCCGCCAAACAGTCCGCATTTCACCGCAACTGCAAGAGGAGCCGTGTGGGTTTGGGCTAGGTTCGGGTGCTGTCCGTGCCGTGCGGTAAAATCGTTCAGTCAGAACACGAACCTGCATCGGAGCTCATCACATGGCATTCGTCCATCTGCACAATCACACTGTTTTCTCCATGCTCGACGGCGCAACCCGTATCCAGGATATGGTCAACCGTGCCGTTGAGCTTGGCATGCCCGCCGTGGCCATTACCGATCACGGCTACATGTATGGCGTGCCCGATCTGGCGCTGGCCTGCGATGCCGTCAACCACAACACACCCGAGTACAAAACCTGGAGCCACGATAAGGCCTTCTTGGAAAAGGACCGCCGCGACGAGCTGGTGGAGCCCGATCCCGAGGAAAACCCGCGCGAGCATGCCCAGTATGTGAAGGACATGGCCATGTGGGACGAGAAGGGCAACATCGACGAGCTCAAGCCGCCCCTGGTCATCAAACCCATCTTTGGGTGCGAGGTCTACTTTACGCCGGACGAGACCCTTGCCCGCGACCATAAGCCCGAGCTCTACCATATGATTCTTCTGGCCAAGGACCAGGAGGGCTACGTCAACCTGATGCAGACGGTCTCCGAGGCTGCCGTGCAGGGCTTTTACTACAAGCCGCGTGTGACGCTCGACAACCTGCGCCGCCATGCCAAGGGCATGATCTGCACAAGCGCCTGCATCGCGGGCATCATTCCCAAGTACATCGACCGCGGTGACATGGAGGGCGCCATCAAGTGGGCCGAGACCTTCCGTGACACCTTCGAGCCCGGCGACTTCTACATCGAGATCCAGGAACACGGCATCACCACCGACAACGGCCTGACCGACGAGCAGATGGACCGCACACTCATCGACATCGCCAAGCAGGTGGGCGTCAAGGTCATCGCCACCAACGACTTCCACTACCTGCGCCGCGAGGACGCGCCCGTGCAGGACGTCATCATGTGCATCGGTATGAACGCCAAGGTCGACGACCCCAACCGCATGCGCATGACCGGCTCGGAGTTCTACATGAAGACCGAGGAGGAGATGCGGGCAATGTTCCCGTATTGCCCCGAGGCCTGCGACAACACGCTCGAGATTGCCGACAAGTGCTACGTGGAGCTGGACTGGGATTCGATCATCCTGCCGCGCTTCCCGCTGCTCGATCCCGGCGAGACACACGAGAGCCAGTTCCGCCGCGAGTGCGAGAAGGGCCTGCGCCAGCACTACGGCGACGATTGGGCCACGCGCGAGATCGGCGGCGTCAACATCAAAGAGCGCTTTGAGTACGAATACAAGGTCATTTGCGACAAGGGCTTTGCCGCCTACTTCTTGATCGTTGCCGAGTACGTGCAATGGGCCAAGGACAACGGCATCGGCGTCGGCCCCGGCCGTGGTTCGGCCGCCGGCGCTATCGTCGCCTACGCCATGAACATCACCGCGTTCGACCCGCTCGAGAACGGTCTGATGTTCGAGAGGTTCCTGTCCCCGCAGCGTACCGAGATGCCCGATATCGATATGGACTTCGACGATGAGCGGCGCCTCGAGGTCGTGGAGCACGTTCGCCAGCTCTACGGTCCCGAGAAGGTCACCCACGTCATCACCTACTCGACCATTAAGGCCAAGCAGGCCATCAACGACGCCGCGCGCGTTCTGGACTACCCGGTCTACATGGGCCAGCGCCTATCCAAGATGGTCTCGAGCGACCCCAAGGTCAAGCTCAAACAGGTGCTCGACAAACAACCCGGCAAAGAGGATCTGTTTAACCCCGATTTTGCCGAGGCCTATAAAAAGGACGACGACGCCCGCCGCATCATCGACACGGCGCTCTCGATCGAGGGCCTCACCCGTGGCGAGGGCGTGCACGCGTGCGCCGTTCTGATCTGCCGCGACCCCGTCAACGAGCACGTGCCCACCAAGCTCGACACCAAGGGCGGCGTCGAGATTACCCAGTACGAGGGCCATACTGTCGCCGACATGGGCCTGCTCAAGATGGACTTCCTGGGCCTGCGTACACTGACGGTTATCTCCAAGGCCAAGGCAAACATCAAAAAGAACTTCGGCATCGACATCAAAGAGGAAGAGATTCCCTTTGACGATCCCGAGATCTTCAAGCTCATGGGCTCCGGCCACACCGCCGGCGTCTTCCAGGTCGAGTCCGCCGGCATGACGGCCACAATCAAGAACATGAAGCCCACCGAGTACAAGCACGTCGTAGCATTGATCGCTCTGTACCGCCCGGGCCCGCTGGGCGCCGGCATGGTCTCGTCCTACATCAACCGTATGAACGGCAAGGAGCCGGCGGTCTCCTACGACGACCGCCTGGACGACATCCTGGGCGAAACCTACGGCACCATGGTCTATCAGGAGCAGGTTATGCTCATCTCCGTCGAGATGTGCGGCTTCTCCAAGGGCGAATCGGACTCGCGTATCCGTAAGCCCGTGGCTAAGAAGAAGATCAAGCTGCTCACGTCGACGGTGCTCCACTGGGAGGATGGCTCGGACGAGACCACCTACGACCACTGGATGAACGGCGCTATCAAGAACAACTACACGCGCGAGGTCGCCCAGAAGATTTGGGACGATGTTCTCGAGTTCGCGTCCTACGCCTTCAACAAGTCGCACTCCGCCGGCTACGCCATCCTGGTTATGCAGACGGCGTGGCTCAAGGCGCACTATCCGCACGAGTACATGGCGGCCGTTCTGACGTCCTACACGGGCAAGACCGACAAGATCGTGCACTACGTCTCGGCATGCCGTCACGACGGCATCCCCGTGCTTTCGCCAGATGTCAACGAGTCCGGTACCGAGTTCACGGCTACCAAGGAGGGCGTGCGTTTTGGTCTGGCCGGCATCCGCGGCGTGGGCACCGGCGTGGCGCAGGCGATTATCGCCGAGCGCGAGGCGGGCGGCCCGTTTAAGACGCTGCACGACTTTGTCGAGCGCGTGGACTCGAGCCAGGCAAACCGCCGCGTGATCGAATCGCTGATCAAGGCAGGCGCCTTCGACTCCACGGGGTATCCGCGTCGCCAGATGATGCACTTTGTGGATAAGAACAACCCCGAGAACATCATCGATGCCGCGGTAAAGCGCCAGAAAGATCGCGCGAGCGGCCAGACGTCGTTCTTCGATATGTTTGGCGACGTTGAGGGCTCGGGCTTTGAGGTGAGCGTGCCCGATCCGGATGGCCAGGAGTGGGACCGCCACCTTAAGCTGAGCCAGGAGAAGGAGGTTCTGGGCATCTATGTCTCGGACCACCCGCTGCGCCCGTTTGAGTATGCACTTAGCAAAGCGCGCGACTTCTCGTTCTCGCAGATCGACACCGGCTACGAGGTGCAAAACCCCACGGGCGGTACCATCAACCAGGAGATTCCCGAGGGCAAGGCGCTGTGGTGGGCCGGTATGGTCTCGAGCGTGTCCAAGCGCGTGACCAAAAACGGCGATCCCATGGGTATCGTGCAGCTCGAGGACATGGAAGGCGAGGCCACGGTCGTGGTGTTCCCCAAGACCTACAAGGAGGCCGAGGGGTACCTGTACGGCGAGGTCGATCCCGAGACCGGCGCGCAGCTGTCCGATGCGTTTGTGCGCATTAAGGGCAAGCTCGAGCGCTCGGACCGCGGCGACCAGATCATCGCGCAGGAGATTGTGCCGCTGGAGCTTAGCGAGGAGAAAAACAAGCCCAAGGTCTTTGAGGTCATGGTGCCCAACAGCCGCTTTAGCCAGGGCAATATGGCGCGCCTGGCCACGGTGCTCACCACTAACCCGGGCGGCGACCGCGTGGAGATCTTTATCGAGCAGGTGGACGGGCGCGTGCTGCGTGCCGAGGTACCTGCCAAGGTCAACGCGCGTTCGATTCCGCTGCTGGCCGAGGCCAAGGCCATTGTGGGTAACCAGGGCCGCGTGACGGTGATCTAAGCTACCCCGGGTGAGATTGGAGGAAGTGATGGCGCAGGGGACGTTTGTGCAGGCGCTTCGCAAAGAGGCGGAGTTGAGCGGCACCTTTATGAAGGGGCGTTCGCTCATGCTCAACGGCGCCGTGCTGTCGATCGAGGACAGCGGCTCGCGCTTCTCCAAAAACGTGACGGTTGAGGGCTCGGTGCGCGGCTCGCGCGGCGACCTGTACAAGACGCACGTGGCGCTCGACATGGACGAGCACGAGGTGATCGACTACGACTGCGATTGTCCCGCCGCCTATCGTTACCCCGGTATGTGTAAGCACGCTATTGCCACGGCGCTGGCGTATTTGGATGCCAGCGGCGCCGAGCCCGTCGAAGGTTTGCGCACGCCGGTTCGCACGTTTACGGCGCAGCCGAAACAGCCCGCGCGCGCCGCGTCCGCCGCGCCGGCCGTCAACCCCAACTTTCCCTTCCCGGCGCCCGTCCCCACGAGCCCCAGCCTCATGGCGGCGCTCTCCGATCTTTCGGACGCGCGCATGGATGAGCTGGCGAGCATGCGCCGCAAGCTTGCCGGTGCCGTTGATCCCTACGCCCCCAAAGCGGCATTGGAGCCCTCGTTGGTGCCGTACTACAATCCGCTGTTCGCTGACCGCTTTAGCTGGGCGCTCGAGTTCCGCATTCGCTGTGGATCGGTCTCCTACGTGGTCAAGGACATCGACGGCATGGCCGATGCCTACGTGCGCGGCGGCACGTTCTCCTATGGCAAGAAGCTCACGTTTGTCCATTCACCTGAGGCCTTTGACGAAACATCGGCAAAGCTGCTCAACCTTGTTGTGACGACAGTTGCCTATCTCGATGACATCACAAGCTCGCGTTCGGCGTCGTACGACTTTGCCCGCAGCGGTTTTGTTGCCGAGCGTCAGTTGCCGCTGTCCGAGCATAGCATCGTATATGTGCTGGACCTGCTGCGCGGCCAGACCATCTCCTTTGAGCCCGCCTGGTCGCGGGGGATGACGACGCATCGCACCTACGACGTGGCGGTTGAGCTGTCTCCGCAAGGGGAGGACGAGGCATCCGCTAAGCGCCCACCGCTGCTTGCCGCCAAAATCGCGCCGGCGGCTGGTGGTAGCTATGACCTGCGCCTGCCCGCCGATATGTACTGCTTTGCGTCGGGCGATGCCGCCTACTTGGTTGACACGCGCCGCGCGCGCCGTACCGACGCTGCATTTGCTCAGCATGCCGCACCTTTTTTGTCGCGCTTGCTGCCGTGCCGCACGCCCGCCCATATTGCCGCCGAGCAGGTGGGTGAGTTCTGCCGTATGGCGCTGCCCATTTTGCGCGACTATACCGACCTCACCGCGCCCGCCGCGCTCGATACTGTGGCACCCGAGGCGAGCTTTGCCATGGCAATCGGCGTCGACGATGGTCTTGTGACCTGCAAAATTACGGTTACCTACGGCGATTGGTCGGCTGATCTCTTTAGTCTTGGTGCTCCGGGCAGTCCTTTCGAAGAGCAACGCCCCGGCGTTCCGCCCCGCGATACGCTGGCGGAGTTTCGCGTTATGGACACGGCTGCCATGTACTTCGATTTCTACGAGGGCGGCCTGGCGTTTGAGGAGCGCGATGACGAGAGCCTGTTCCACTTGCTGACCGAGGGCCTGTCTGCCCTGTCCGAGCTGGGCGAGGTCATGCTCAGCGACCGTCTGCGCCAGATTTCGGTCCGCCCTGCGCCCAAGCTCTCGGTGCGCGCGACCGTCAAGAGTAACCTGCTCGATGTCGAACTGGGCGCGAGCGGCCTTTCGGCGGCAGATCTTGCCATCTATCTGGACTCGTACAAGCGCCACCAGACGTTCGCGCGCCTGACGTCCGGCGACATCGTGCGCCTGGATGAGGGAGCGCGTGCCGCGTTTGGTCTTGCCGAGGACCTAGGCGTCGATGCCGTCGACCTGCTCGACGGCGTGTCGCTTCCCGCGTCGAGTACCCTTTTTGTCGATAGCATGCTCGCACGCACGCCGGCGCTTGAGGCCGATCGCGACGCTGCGTTCCGCCGCACCGTCGAGCGCCTGGACACGCTCGGCAAGATGGACTTTACGGTGCCGGCATCGCTCAAGGCAACGATGCGCGGCTACCAGGTCGACGGATACCAGTGGCTCGGCTCGCTCGAACACCTGGGCCTTGGCGGCATCTTGGCCGACGACATGGGCCTGGGCAAAACGCTCCAGATGATCGCGCATATCCTGGCGCGCGTGGAGGCGGGGGACACCAAGCCCACGCTCGTGGTATGCCCGGCCTCACTCGTGTACAACTGGACTGCCGAGCTGGAGCGCTTTGCCCCGTCGCTCGATGTGTGCGCCATTGTGGGCGCCAAGGCTCAACGTCGTGTACAGATTGCCGGCGTGGCCGAGCATAACGTGGTCGTAACGTCGTATGACCTTATGCGGCGCGATATCGACGAGTACGTCGAGCAGGATTTTGCCCGCGTGGTGCTCGATGAGGCACAGTACATTAAAAATCCGCTCACGCAGGTGGCGCGCGCTGCCAAGCGCCTGCCTGCCGGCGTGCGCTTTGCCCTGACGGGCACGCCCATCGAAAACCGCCTGTCCGAGCTCTGGAGCATCTTCGACTTTTTGATGCCGGGCCTTTTGGGGACGCGCGAGTCGTTTGCCAAGCGCTTTGAGAGCCCGGTCGAGCACGCCGAGGGTGACAGTGCCGCTCGCCTGCAGGCGCTCGTGTCGCCGTTTGTGCTACGCCGCGTAAAGGAAGACGTGGTGGCCGATCTACCCGAAAAGATCGAGGACACCGTCATGGCACAGCTCACCGGCGAGCAGCGCAAGCTCTACCTGGCCAACCAGGACCGCATCGCCCAGCAGGTGCAGCGCCGCGAGGCATCCGAGTTTAAAAAAGACAAGCTCAAAGTGCTCGCCGAGCTCACCAAGCTGCGCCAGATCTGCTGCGACCCGCGTCTACACTACGAGGATTACAAGGCGGGGAGCGCCAAGCTCGATACGTGCATGGAGCTCGTGCACGGCGCACTCGACGGCGGGCATCGCATCCTGTTGTTCAGCCAGTTTACGGGCATGCTCGATATCATCGGCAAGCGCTTGGCCAAGGAGGACATCGCCTTCCTTAAGCTCACGGGCGCTTCGTCTAAGGAGAGCCGCGCCAAGATGGTCGCGCAGTTCCAAGCGGGCGAGGTTCCGGTCTTTTTGATTTCGCTCAAGGCGGGCGGCGTGGGCCTCAACCTGACGGCGGCCGACGTGGTCATTCACTACGACCCGTGGTGGAACGTGGCGGCGCAGGACCAAGCGACCGACCGCGCGCATCGTATTGGCCAGCAACATACCGTGACCGTGTACAAGCTCATCGCCAAGGACACGATCGAGGAACGCATTATGCAGATGCAGGAGTCCAAGCGCGACCTGGTCAACAGCGTGCTTGGCGGCGACGGCATCTCGTCGGCGCTGTTCACGCGCGAGGATGTTCTGGCACTGCTCGGCGGTGACGGTCGCTAGCCGCGCGCGGGGTGGGACTGCTGGAGTGGGCAGGACGGTCGACGCATTTTGGCCCGACCGCTTGCCTGATCCGTTATGTGTTCATTTGCAATGCCGTGGATGGTTTGTCTGCCTTTGGGCATAAGAACCATCAAGAACATTGGCACATCAGAAAAGGAGAACATCATGGCGAAATTCTTTAAGGACCCCGACGGTAAGCTCATCGCCGCCCTTGGCAACGACGTTGCAACCCCTGCCGGCTGCACGGAGCTGACCGCGAACACCGAGGACGCGGCGCACGAGAAGCACGTGCCTGTTGTCGAGACCGAGCGCGACGGTCACGTGATCCGCGCACGCGTGGGCTCGGTCGAACATCCCAGCCTGCCCGAGCACTATATTGAGTGGATCGCCCTTGAGGCTGAGGGCCGTCTGGAGATCCATTACCTTGAGCCCGGCATGAAGCCCGCGACGTTTTTTGCCGGCGGTTCCAAGACCGGTACCGTCTATGCCTACTGCAACCTGCACGGGCTGTGGTCCGCGACGTTCTAGGAGCGCGCCCCCGCTCGGGGTATCATAGCTAGCATATGCACATGCGAGCGCCGACTGCATTATGCGGCCGGCGCTTTTACTGCGACAACGATGGTTTACGACGGAAAGGGCTGAGCCATGAAGTTCGCGCTTGCACAGATCGATATGCGCCTGGGTGATATTGAGGGCATTTGCGGCCGCATCGAGGACCAGGCTCGTCTGGCCCACGGGCGCGGGGCGCGCGTGCTGTGCGTTCCGGCTCCGCTCTTTATGGGCGCCATGCCCGGGGGCCTGGTGGGCGCTGCCGACTTTGAGCACGACATGCTTGCCGGCTTGACTGGTGTCGCCGAGCGCATCCAGGAGCTTGACATGATCTGCATCGTGCCCGCGGCGGTTTCGTTTGAGGGTCAGCCGCTGCTCGACTACATGATGCTCAAGGACGGTCATGTGGTGCCGGCGCGTTCGAGCATTGCCCTGCAGCGCGGCGAGAACAATGATACGCGCTGGGCGCCGCCGGTGTTTGACGTGGACGGCGTGCGCATCGCCGTGGTGTTTGACCTGGACCGCGAACTCGAGATGCTGCCGACTGGCGTCGACCTCATTGCGTATTTCCAATTCAACGCGTTTGACATGACCGACCGCGAGACTGCTGCCATTGCCGCCGTACGCAGCGGCGCCTACCGCAAGATCGCATCCAAGCGCAGCGTGTGGTTTGCCTGCATGGCGCCGGTCGGTGCCTATGACGAGTCGGTGTATACCGGCGGTTCGTTTGTGCTCGACGACTGCGGCCGCGTGGTGGCCCAGGCGCCGTGTTTTGAGGAGAGCCTGCTGGTCCAGGAGATTCAGCGCGGCGTGATGCTCGATGCCCTGGAAGATCACGAACTGCCCGAGTTTCGTTCCGAGGAGTGGCTGTGGCAGGCGCTGGTGCTCGCTGTGCGCGACAACGCCCGAGCCCACGGTGCGTCGCGTGCTGTGGTGGCACTCGAGGGTGACTTGCCGTCGTCCCTGCTGGCGGCGCTGGCCGTCGACGCTCTGGGCCCGCGTAATGTGATTGGCCTGGTGCTGGGGCGCAACCGTATTTTTACGCCGGCGCAGGAGGAGGTGGAGGCCGCTCGCTGTGCCGCCGTTCGCGCCATTGCCGAGCGCCTGCATATTCGCACGGTTGAGCGCGATGCGCCGGATGCCGCGCGCGTGCTCGACCGCGATGTGTCGGCGGGCGACGCCGAGCGCCTGCGCTCTCGCACGCTGGGCCTCATGCTGGAGGACACGGCGCTCGAGCTGGGTGCGATGGCGTTGAGTCCGCTGTCCAAAACCGAGTACGCGCTGGCGGCGCCGGCGCTTTGCGGCGGCTACCAAGGTGATTACGCGCCCTTTGGCGATGTGTACCTGTCGACGCTTGAGTTTGTGGCGCGCGTGCGCAACCGCACGTCTGCCGTGGTGCCCCAAGAGCTCGTGACGCTCAACGCGGTGGAAGATTGTATGGAGCGAGTACTGGCGCAGGCGCTCTCGACGCTCGACGGTCCGGTCGATATGCTCGACCGCGCGGCACAGCTGCTCGGCGGGCTCGAGCCGGGTGAGGTCGATGGTGCGCTCGAGTCGCACGTGGACCGCAATCGATCTTTCGACGACATCCCGATGGCCGCTGGCAAGCCTGAGGCCTGCTCGCTGCTGCTGATGCTCGTGCGTCAGGGCGAGGCCGCCCGCCGCATGCTGCCGACGGTGCCGATCGTCTCTGCCCGTTCGTTTGCCGAGCGCGCCTGGCCGTACATGCTTGCGTGGTCCGATCTGGGGCTCAACGGCAAGGAGCGCATGACGGTTGATTCGCTGGCGCGCGCCGAGGTGCGTCGCTTTGCCGACGACGATACGAGTGACCGTATGCGCGGTGAGATGATGGGCATTTTGGGTGAGCTGCTGGGTATTTCGCCCGAGCAGATGGAGGAGCTGCGCTCTGAGGACGGTCAGCGTCGTTTGCACGAGGGCATGAAAAAGTTCGAGGGCGAGGTTCAGGACGCCATCGATAAGATGATGGGCGGCCAGGGTGGCCCGCAGGGTGGACCCCAGGGCACGCCGATGCCGCATCCGCCGGTGGATCCGAGGCAGTTCCCGTTCTTTAGCCAGAACTAGGGCAGACGGAAACATTGCGGGAGAGATTCTCTTACACACATTGCTTCTGCCGAATCTATCTTGCTTTAAGCACTTTGCCCCCGTTGTGTTATTCTAGAACAGACGTTCGTGAATGATGCGCGGGGCCTTGTCTTGCGCTGCGCTTGTGGCGAGGGGAGGTTGGCTTGGTTATCTTGGGCATTGACCCCGGTTTGGCTCATACGGGTTGGGGGATTATCGAGGAGCGGCGTGGCGAGGTTCGCTGCCGTGCCTATGGCTGCATCGAGACCAGCGCGGGTAGTCCGCTTGCGGTGCGCCTGTCGCATATCGCCCGCGACCTCAAGGGCGTCGTGGAGCGTTATCGACCCGATACCGCTGCCATCGAGAGCATTTACTTTGGCGCCAACGTTCGCTCGGCCATCCCTACGGCGCATGCCCGCGGTGCCGCGCTCGTGGCGCTTTCGGAATGCGCGCTCGAGATTGGCGAGTACACGCCTATGCAGATTAAGCAGGCTGTTGTGGGCACCGGAGCCGCGGACAAACGGCAGGTCGCGTATATGGTTCGTACGCTCACGCAGCTCGACCACGACCCGCATCCCGACCATGCCGCCGATGCCCTGGCTTGCGCCATCTGCCACGTAAACCTCAGCCGCACCCGTGCCCTTACCGGTGGTGAGTTCTATCAACAGAGAGGAACCGGATACTGATGATTTCCCAGCTCCATGGAACGCTTGTCGAGGCCACGATGAGCTCGGCCGTCGTCGACGTGTCGGGCGTTGGCTTTGAACTCGGCATTTCTGGCGGCACTGCGGCCACGTTGCCGACGCCCGGCGGCGAGGTCCGCCTCTACACGCGTATGCAGGTGCGCGAGGACGCCATGACACTTTTCGGTTTTTCTTCAAAGGATGAGCGCACGATGTTCGACCGGCTCGTGTCCGTCTCGGGCGTTGGCCCGCGCTTGGCGCTCGCCGTACTTTCCACCTATACCGTGGGACAGCTGTATTCCCTGGTGATGGCCGAGGACGACAAGGGCATGGCCAAGGTGCCCGGCGTGGGCAAAAAGACCGCCCAGCGCCTCATCTTGGAGCTCAAGAGCACCTTTGCCAAGGACAAGGGCTTTGTGCCGGTCGATGCGATCCCCGGTCAGGTTGCGATGCCCGTGCCCGCCGCCGCTCCTTCGGCGATCGATGACGCCCGTGCGGCACTCCTTTCCATGGGCTTTAGCCCGCAGGAGACCGATGTCGCTCTGAGCGGGTATGATGGGCAGGATATGCGTGTCGAGGATTTGCTCGGCGCGGCGCTTAAGCGACTCGGAATGGATGCGTGATGTGGGAAGCCGATGACTCTCAGGACCTGTGGGCGACGCCCGGCAACTCGCCGGCGGCATCCATGGCGCACGGCGAGCGCATGGTGGGCTCGGAGCTGACGGCCGAGGACCTCGATGTCGATCGCACTTTGCGCCCCCAGCGCCTGGACGATTACTGCGGCCAGGAGCATATCAAGCAGAGCCTGCGCGTGTTGATCGAAGCGGCGCAGAGCCGTGGCGAGACGCTCGACCACGTGATCTTCTCGGGCCCTCCGGGTCTGGGCAAGACCACGCTGGCTACGGTTATCGCCAACGAGCTGGGCGCTCAGATCAAGACCACGAGTGGCCCTGCCATCGCGCGCACCGGCGACCTGGCAGCCATCCTTACTAACTTGCAGCCGGGTGATGTGCTGTTTATCGACGAGATCCACCGCCTCAACCGTTCGGTCGAGGAGGTCCTGTACCCCGCGATGGAGGACTTTGCCCTCGATATCGTGATTGGCAAGGGTCCGGCGGCGCGCTCGATTCGCCTGGATATTCCCAAGTTTACGCTGGTGGCGGCAACGACCCGCTCAGGCATGTTGACCGGCCCGTTGCGCGACCGCTTTGGCATTTCATATCGCCTGGATTACTACACGGTCGAGGAACTCGCGCAGATTGTTACGCGCTCGGCGACTATCCTGGGCGTGACGATCGACCATCCCAGTGCACTCGAGATCGGCTCGCGTTCGCGCGGCACGCCACGTCTTGCCAACCGCCTGCTCAAGCGCGTGCGCGATTACGCACAGGTGCGCGGCAACGGCCCTATCGAGCTCGATATCTGTCGCCAGGCGCTCGAGTTCTTCGAGATCGATGAGCTCGGTCTGGACTGGATGGATATTCGCATTTTGGAGACGCTCGCTAAGACGTTCTCCGGTCGTGCCGTGGGACTTACGACCCTTGCCAGCGCGGTGGGCGAGGACCCGGGCACGCTCGAGGATGTCTATGAGCCGTATCTGCTGCAGTGCGGGTTGATGATTCGTACGCCGCAGGGCCGTCAGGCAACCCTTCGCACCTTTGAGCACCTGGGGATTGAACCTACCGTTTAGGGCGCTTTGTTTTGGCGGGCTGTTGGGCTATCGCTGGGCATCGGGTAAACATATCGCCGTTCATCGGTTATGGGTGTTTTACTATTGCGCGCCCGTGCTATGCTGAATTGGTCTTTTTCTCATTCGGTAACGAAAGGACCGCCCATGCCTACTGACATCGAAATCGCACGTTCTGTCACGCCGCTGCCTATTACCGAGGTGGCCAAGAACGCCGGCGTCGACGTTAAGCACCTTATTCCGTACGGCTTCGACAAGGCTAAGGTCGACTATTCGCTGCTCAACGAGCCGACCGATCACCAGGCCAAGCTCGTCCTCGTGACCGCTATCAACCCAACGCCTGCGGGCGAGGGCAAGACCACCACGACCATCGGTCTGGCCGATGGCCTGCGTCGTCGCGGCGTCAAGAGTGCCGTGGCCCTGCGCGAGCCTTCGCTCGGCCCCGTCTTTGGTGTTAAGGGCGGTGCTGCCGGCGGCGGCTGGGCTCAGGTGATCCCCATGGAGGATATCAACCTGCACTTTACCGGCGACTTCCATGCCATCGGTGCTGCCAACAACCTGCTGGCCGCCATGCTTGATAACCACATCCAGCAGGGCAACCAGCTTGGCATCGACGTTAAACGCATCACTTGGAAGCGCGTCGTCGATATGAACGACCGTCAGCTGCGCCACGTCATCGACGGTATTGGCGGTAAGGCCCAGGGCGTGCCGCGCGAGGACGGCTTCGATATCACCGTCGCCTCCGAGGTCATGGCAATCCTGTGCCTGTCTACGAGTATCAGCGACCTCAAGGAGCGCCTGGGCGAGATCGTCGTCGGCTACAGCTTTGCCGGCGAGCCCGTCCGTGCCCGCGACCTTAAGGCCCAGGGTGCCATGGCCGCGTTGCTTAAGGACGCGCTCAAGCCCAACCTGGTGCAAACGCTCGAGGGCACGCCCGCGTTTGTCCACGGCGGCCCCTTCGCCAACATCGCCCACGGCTGCAACTCTATCATGGCCACGCGTATGGCGATGCGCTTTGGCGATGTTGCCATTACCGAGGCCGGCTTCGGTGCCGATCTGGGTGCCGAGAAGTTCCTCGACATCAAGTGCCGTATGACAGGCGTTCGCCCCAGCGCCGTCGTGGTCGTCGCGACCGCTCGTGCGCTGAAGTACAACGGTGGCGTCGCCAAGGCCGACCTCAACGAGGAGAACCTCGAGGCACTCAAGGCCGGCATGCCCAACCTGCTGCGTCACGTCGACAACATCCAGAACGTTTATGGTCTGCCCTGCGTGGTCGCCATCAACCGCTTCCCGACGGACACCGAGGCCGAGCTTGCGCTCATCGAGTCCGAGTGCCAGAAGCTCGGCGTCAACGTTAAGCTTTCCGAGGTCTGGGCCAAGGGCGGCGAGGGCGCGCTCGAGCTTGCCGATGAGGTCATGCGTCTGATTGAGCAGCCGAGCGAGCTCAAGTTTGCCTATGAGGACGGCGCCGATGTGGCCGACGCTCTTGAGGCCATTGCCACCAAGGTCTACCGCGCCGACGGCGTCGACTTTACGCCGGCCGCCAAGCGCCAGCTCGCCGAGCTGCGCGAGAACGGCTTTGGCAACCTGCCGGTGTGCGTGGCCAAGACGCAGTACAGCTTTAGCGACAACGCCAAGGCCCTGGGCGCTCCCGAGAACTTCCGCATCACGGTGCGCGAGCTCAAGGTTTCCGCCGGTGCCCACTTTGTGGTCGCACTGACTGGCAGTGTTCTGACCATGCCGGGCCTGCCCAAGGTTCCCGCGGCCGAGAACATCGACGTCGACAACGACGGCAACATCACCGGCCTGTTCTAAGCCTGTTGCCCCTAGCTGTCTGCCCGCCCCGCCGTGCCCCCAAGGCCCGGCGGGGCTTTTTTATCCTTAGGCCCGCGCATGTCTTGTAGATACCGACGGGCTCTGCCCATCATAGGCTTTTGCGCGGGTAGAATGCATGGATAACTTGAGGCTCACGCGCGACGGAAAGGAATCGTTGCATGGATCAGGACAAGACAACCGTGATGGGCGGCTACGGTTCCGCGCAGGCTGGCGATAGCGCCGATGCGACCCGCGTTGTTCCCAACCCCGGCTATACCGACCCCGCCGCGACGCAGCCTTCTGCCGAGCCCACCCGGGTTATGGGCTATGGCGACACGGCGCAGGATTCTTATGCCGCCTCGACACCGAATCCCTATGATGACCTGCCGCAGAATCCTATTCTGCAGCCTCAGCAGACGACGTATATGCCTCGCACGGCGCAGCCTCGCTACGAGTCGCGCGAGCCGTATCGCGAGTACCCCAAGTCGATTCCGCAATATGGCGAGGACGAGGAGAAGAAGCCGTCGCGTTCGTCGAGCGTGATCAAGAAGATCCTCATCGTGCTGGCGATCTTCTTTGCGCTGTCGGTTGTGTTTGCCATTGTGTCGGGCATGCTCAACAAGCGAGGGAGTTCAACGGCCGATACCGCTGCCGAGCAAACCGAGTCCGCCTCGTCTAGCACCGTCGATCTGAGCGATATCCCGGGGCAGTACTGGTCCAACGCCAAGAAGCTCCTTAAGTCGCGCGGCGCCGATCTTTCGAATGCCGTGGTCCTGACTGATGATGGCTCAACGCCCGTCGTCGATGCCAACTGGATCGTTACTTCTGCTTACTATAACGACAGCGGCAACCTCGAAATTCAGCTCACGCACAAGAACAGCTCGGGCAACTCGTCCGACGGCCAAAGCGGTACCGACGGCTCGAGCTCCAATACGCTGGAGGACTTGAGCAACAAGGCACAGGAGCTTGGGGATAAGGCCCAAGAGCTGGGTGATACGGCTCAGAACCTGGGCGACACCGCTCAGAACTTGGGCGACATGGCGACGGATGCCTGGAACGCCCTACAAAACGGCATCTCGGGCGCGCAGGGAAACTAGCTGTTAAGCGGGCTACAGCTGCTCGGCCGGACGCTCGGGCGAGCTGAAGCCCGAATCAAATGTGACGACGCACGAGACGTTGGGCCGGCGCTCGTGCACGATGCGCGTGACGAGCTCCAGCAGCTCCTCGTCGGATATATCAAAGCCGTCGGGACGCACCAGGTCAAACGAAACGAACCCGTCGTGCTCGTGCAGGTCGTGGATGGAGAGTGCGGGGTCGATCTGCATGATGCCGCGCTTGACCCAGCCGCGCAAATCATCGCCGGTTGTCGCGATGGGGTCGCAGTGCAGCGTGATGTCAATGCCCATCTGGCGCTTGATGTCGTGCTCGATGGTGTCCAGGATCTCGTGATGTTCAAACGCGTCGCCCTCGCCGGGCATCTCCACGTGGGCGCTGGCAAACTGACGACCGGGGCCGTAGTCGTGCACCATCAGGTCGTGTGTGCCCAAGACCTGCGGATAGGACATGATCTTGTCGCGGATTGCCTGGACGAGCTTGGGGTCGGGCGCTTGCCCCAGCAACGGGCTGATGGCGTCGCGCACCAGGCCCATGCCACTGATGCAGATGAAGACGCCCACGCCCAGGCCCGCCCAGCCGTCGAGGTCAAAGCCGGTCGTCTGCGAAATAAGCGCTGCGGCCAGGACCGATCCCGAGGTGATGACGTCGTTTTTGGAGTCCTGTGCTGTGGCGATGAGTGTTTCGGAATCGATACGGTTGCCCAGCGCACGGTTGAATGCGGCCATCCAGAATTTGACGAGCATGGACAAGACGAGAGCGGCTAGGGAGACCAGCGTGTAGGCGGTGGGGGAGGGCTTGATGATCTTAGTGACCGACTCGAGGATCAGGTTGATGCCGACGGCGCAAACCAGGACGGCGACAAACAAGCCGGCTAGGTACTCGTAGCGGCCGTGGCCATAGGGGTGGCCTTCGTCTGCAGGGCGGCTGGCAAGGCGGAACCCGAGCAGGCTCACGATGTTGCTCGAGGCATCGGAGAGGTTGTTGAAAGCGTCGGCGATGAGGGAGACGGAGCCGGCGAGCAGGCCTGCGATGCCCTTGGCCAGGCACAGGGTGATGTTGAGGCCAATGCAGATGAGGCTTGCGGCGAAGCCCGCGTTGGTGCGGCAGGAGGCATCGACCGGCTCGCCCTCGCTGCCGGGAACAAGCGTATGTACCAGCCGATTTACAAATAGCATAGCGGTCGTCCTCACAATCATGTTTAAGGGGATAGTTTAGCTCGCATGGGCGCACCGTGCGCCGGTGCTCAGAAAATGCAGCAATGGTCTGCCCGCGCTAACGAGCAGGCCTTCCCGTCTGCCTGGGTGGTCCATTTTGGGCCACATGGGTATGGGCATGTGCCAGTTTGCTCGACATACTTAATGTCGACAGCCCCTGTGCAAAGGAGGACGTTTCCATGGACGAGATGTTTGCCATTAAATGCCAAAACTGCGGCGGCCCTATGTACTCACACCAGGCTAAACGCAGCTTTGAGTGCGCCTATTGCGGCACGGTCGTTCCGTGGCAGGCCGATGCGGGGGAGCCCAAGAGCGCTTTGGGCATTCGCCATGCGCCGCTGACGGTGGTGGATGGATTGCTCAAGCTCACGCATGTGTCGCAACTCGAGCGCCCGGAGGACCCGGACTGGTATTTCTTCAATTCGTACTGGCGCAATCAGTCGGTCCTGGAACATCTGCTGTGGGAGGACCGCGGCACGGCGCAGGAGTTCCAAGAAGCGACGCACGTGAGCATTCCTTGCCCCTTCTGCGGAGCGTCCTTTGAGGGCTTGTCAACGCAGCGTGTGTTTGAGTGCCCGTCCTGCGGCAACAAGATCGGCATTGCCGACCTGCTCAAGCCCGGTACGTTTAGCAAGCGTCTGACCATGGGCGTGGGTGCGGAGTATGTGCCGGAGCAGGGTATTCCCTGCGAAATCTCGCCGCAGCAGGCACGTGCCAACGCGCTGCAGCTGGTGCGCCAGTACCCGGATGCCTTTGCCGGGCACGACGTGGAAGATGCGATCCAAAACGACATGATGCTCTTCTATTTCCCCATGGCGCTGGCGGACCTGCGCATGATGGCGAGCTTCCCGGGCAAGGGCTTGAGCAAGGAAACCCTGGTGTACTACGAGGTGCTCGACTGGGCATACCCCAGGGCAAACTACCTGGACGTTCGCCTCATGGGCATTTTGGAGCCGTGGGACTTTGCCAGGGTCGGTCCGTTCGATCCCGCCATGCAGGAAGGTGACTTTCGCGTCGTCTCCGTCGATGCGTCTACCAAGGACCAGGTGGTCATTGATAAGTTGGCGCTCGACGTTGCTGGCAACGATGCCGAGACGGTACTGGGGCTCAATAAAAAGAGCATCCGAACCTGGGCGCGCAAGGCCCGCAAGCATAAGGACGGCCTGGTGATGGTGCCGGTCTACTTTGTCGATCGTCCGGCGACGGACAGCCGCGATGGCGAGCAGGTGCGCATCGCCGTGAACGGCCAGACGGGCCGCGCGGCAGCGGTAGTGTTTAGCGACAAGCGTGAGACGCATGTGGTGGCGCCGCTCAATCCCAACGTGATGCTGTCGAGCGAAAGCACCGTGCACGCCACGCCCATCGAGGTCAAATACGTTAAATCGCCGTTCCTGTACCAGATCGTGCGCCGCGGAGGCGGCGAGCAGCCTCGTCAGGTGGCGGCCGTGGCCGAGGGTTCCTACCGAGAGGAGAAGCCCAAACGCAAGGGCTTGTTCGCTGCGATCTTTGGTAGGTAGGGGAGTGGTGCCGGTTGGCTCGCGAGAGTGCGCAACATCCCGCCCGTGATGGCAGATGTAAATAAACGGTGGAACGGCTGTAAAAGAGCCTTGCCGCTGGGTAAAATCAGGATGTGCCGCGGAACCCGCTCCTCAGCTACTCAAACTTCGGAGACGCGGGCAACGCAGGTATTATCGTCAAAAGGGTCGGTTGCAGCCGGCCCTTTGCATGACTCCCTTCGCTATCCGTTACTGCTTATATTCCCGCCAGATCGAGTAGAGGTTCCGGACGATGCCGGTTACATACATCGAGAGGCGCAGGATTTCAAGAAACAAGTTCATAGGCTTCACCCCAATCAGAGATCGGAGCGTTGCCCGCAGGCGGATTCCGCGGCAGTCAAGATTTTACCTCACAGGCCGCGGTGGGAGACATCCTGCCCACCCCCTGGTTTGGAGCAGTGTCGATCTAACGGGCAATCAAGCCTTTAGCTCTCTTTGAATTGAGCAAGCATCTGCCCGAAGAAGCTTAGTTCGGATGGCTCATAAATGAGCGAACCGCCGTCCGCGGTCCTGTAGGCCCCGCAGGGGAGGTAACGCCCGTCGGGGAGGACGTAAAGGTTTTCTTCCTCCCTCAGTCCCGTTGGGAGTATCGGGGTCTCGTTTTCGTCCATTTGGAACTCATCGATATTCGCGATCTTCCTATCCATGATGCCTCCTACCTTATTTCTTGAATGGCGCCCTAAAACAAGCAGTTCTCAATCAGCTCTTTTCCGCGTAGGGCGTCGACCCACTCCTGCGGAATTGCATCGATGTCGTAGGCCGTGCCGGCGAGCGCACCTGCGACAGCTGCGGTGGTGTCGGTGTCGTCGCCCAGGTTGACGGCGGCAAGTGCGCACTCTTCGTAGCTGTTAGTGTTGACGAAGCACCAGGTGGCTGCCTTAAGCGTGTCACGCACGAAGCCGCCGGACCTGATTCCCTGCTCCGGTATGCTTTTCAGCTGGAGCGCCCACGAGGGAAGTGTGCCATTCAGCACGTCTCTCATCAGCTCGACAAATATAACGCATGCGTCGGTCGACGTTCTGTGGGCGTGCGTAATGGCGGAGACCTCGCAGATCTCCTCGTCTGTTGCATCGGTGAACGCCAGGGGAGCGATGCGCATGAGCGATCCGTTGCCGTTGTCGCGCTCGCTGGAGCCTCCCTTGCCGGAGTGAAGTGCGCGGGCGGTTGTATCACCGTAGTCGAAAACGCCGTCGATCGTATACTTGCCACGGGCAATCCAGCTTACGAACTTGCTGCGCATGTCTGCGGTGTCGATATGCCCGAGCTCCCTAATCGAGTCGCAGGTAGCAAGCGTCATGGACGTGTCATCGCTCCAGGTGCCGGCGGGCTGCCCATGCGCGCCGTAGCCGATCATGTCGGTGCATTCGAACGTGCCGCGAGGCATAAACTCGTAGGGAACGCCCAGCGCGTCGCCGACGGCAAGTCCATAGATGCAGTCGCGCAATGTTGTTTTCGGTCCGTCTGTCATGGAGCGCTCCTCTTATGTCGGGGGATATGAAACGCCGTGGGGGGGGGTATCGGTCGCAACGTGCCGCTACCCTTGCGTTTCGCCATTAGTCGCTTCGTTGATGGCGCGGTACTCTGCACTCAACTCGCGCGCCAGCTCTTCCTTGCTTGGAAGATACGGCAGGTATTTGGCGGCAAACACTTGGTCGTTGTCTTCGGGCAGCGTGTACTCGACAATCGAATCGCTTTTGTCCGCGCAGAGCACGATGCCTATGGGCGGATTGTCGCCTTCGTTCATGAGCTCGCGTGTGTAGTAGTTCACATACATTTGCATCTGGCCCAGGTCCTGATGCGTAAGGTCATCGGTCTTAAGGTCGATGAGCACGAAGCAGCGCATCAGATAGTTGTAAAACACAAGGTCAATATAGAAATGGCGCCCATCAAAGGTGATGCGCTTTTGGCGCGCCTCGAAAGCGAAGCCACGGCCAAGCTCCAGCAGGAACTTCTGAAGATGCGTTATGAGTGCCTGCTCTAGATCGCTCTCGCGAAACGCAGCATCGTCCGTGAAACCTAAAAACTCCAGTACGTATGGGTCGCGGATGATATCCTCGGGGCGACGAGCCGGGGCGCTCTTTTGGATTTCCTTGGTGACGGCCTCCTTGTCCTTGCTGGCAAGTAGGCGCTCTCGGAACATGGTGTTGATCTGGCGTTCGAGCTGACGCGTGCTCCAGCGAGAATCGGCGCATTCGTTCATGTACCATGTTCGAGTTTCGGGGTCAGGAATGCGTATTAACCTGCGGTAATGTGTCCAGCTCAATTCGGGACGCAGTGAGTCCCGAATTGGAAATGCAAGATGGAACTGACGCATTTTACGCAGCTCTCTTGCTTCAAAACCTTTACCAAAATCCTTGGTAAGTCTGATTGCGAGGGCCTTGAGCAGCGCCTCTCCATACTTGGCGCGCTCCTCTCCGCCCTGCTCATCAACAATGCTCTTGCCGATATCCCAATACGCCTCAACCATCGCATAGTTAACGGCGGTATAGGCCTTGTCGCGAGCGGCGTTGAGAATCGAGGAAACCTGCTTGTAAAAAACTTCTGGCACGATTGTCGATTCCCCGCGGTTTACCAGTTCGCCCATCACTGTCGCCCCACTTTCCTCTTGTGGAATGCATGTTTATCGCATTTAGTTTAAAGCCTCGCGCGGACACGAATTGCTGTGCTGTCTGACATCTTCGCATGGGGTCTTGCTGTGACTAAAATGTGGCCATAGAGACAGTTTTAACGAACCCCATGGGAGTGGCACGCATGGACAACAACACCTTGCTGTTTCAGGACAAGGGTTCGGGTAGGTTTAAAGACGTCAAGATCTACCCCAACCGCATCGAGGTGCTCAAGAAGGGCACGTTTGGTGGCAAGCACGCCGAAATTGTCTATCTTAAGGACATTACGGGCGTCAATAGAATCAAAGGCCGCGATGTTTTTCTGCGCAACAGGCTGTTGACTGCTTGTGTCTTTAGCCTGAGCAGTCGTGCGAAGGCCCAGGAGTTTGTTAACGCGCTGAACATGGTGATGTAGCCCATGGCGGCGTTCGGGCCAAGGTAAAAATCGGGGGCACAGAACGGTGTCCTGCGCCCCCGATTGAGTCGATGTGTCTAAAAGGCGGGCTTGCCTATTCGCTGTCGTCCCCAGCGTTTTCGCGGTCACTGGCAAGCATTGCCGCGCCGGCGACCGTTGTCGCCACGGCGGCAGCGGCGAGCCCGGCAGCGATACCAGAGCCGTCGCCCGTGCCGGCGAGTTTTCCGCCCGATCCCTTGCTCTTGTTGCCCTTGCCGTTCTTGTCGGCGCTGCCCGCGTTGGTGCCGGTGCCGGTGTTGCCTGCACCGCCCGCGTCGCCCGAAGCCGCCACAGTAAAGCTTGCGGCTCCGTCGGTGGCAAGCTCGTAGTTCTGCGCCGCGTCGCCCAAAAGGCCTTTCGCGCGCACCCAGTACGTCCCTGCGGTAAATGCCTCGCCTTCGGCCATTGCCGTGCCCGGCACACCGTTTGCATCGTGCATAAACTCGAGCTGGGCGGTGCAGGCATCGCCTTCGAGCTTGCCCTCGAGCGGCGCCGCGATCTTTGCGCGCACGTCCTCGCCGGCCTTAAGGCCCTCGAGCCCTTCAAAGTGGGGCGTCAGTGCGCGCGGGTCGATATCGATGGGCACGGAACCCTGCAGTTCCGTAACGGTCTCGTTGCCCAGGGCGTCGACATCCACGTATTCGATAGCAAACGTGTTGCCCGAAGCCGCCACGCTGAGTACGTTACTGCTGTCGACAAGGCGGAAACGACCCTCGCCAACGGTCTTTCCATCCTGGAGCGAGGCATCGCTCAACGAGTCGCCGTATGTCATGCGCATACGGGTCGGGAGGTAGTACGAAACGGTCTGCTTGTGCTTCGCATCGTAATTGCGCTGGTAGATGCTTCGGGCCAGTGCCGCATCAACAAAGTCGGACGCAATGATGCCAATGTGCTTGAGGCAGTCCTCCTTTGTGCTCTCATTTCCGGTGCTGTTTATATACTGGCTCTTGTATAGATGCTCGTTGACCACTCGTGCTGCGGTAAAAGGATTGCTTCCTTGCTTGTAGTTCGTGCAGCTGGTGTAGTTGATACACCAGCTGTGCTCCAGGACCTTTACCTTGGCCCCGTCATTGTCCTCGACGTCCACCATGATGCGGGCGAGCTTGGTTGTCTCCTGCAGCGCCATATCGACCCAGCCGATTTTGTCGGTTCCTGTGCATTCGTAATGGTCCTGGGCGTATACCTTGGTGCAATAGGGCTCTTCGTCACCCGTTTTCCCCACGGCTTCAAAGCCCCGCTCGTCTCGAACGAGACACATAGAGGTGCTGTCGGTGTGTGCTGCGATTTTGTCGTCCCATTGGGTGAGGTCGAGGCCCCATGTGTGGCTGCTTACGCTGTTGCCGGCGAGCCCAAACCGACGCAGCAGGACGATCTTTCCGCGCACCTCGCCCAGCGTGGGGATGCGACTCGATGTGTAGAACAGGTCGGGGTTCTCATCCAAAACCTTGCCAAAGGCCGTCGTGAGGCTTTCGTTGGTAGCCTCGCCATTGCCCCGCGACACGAGCATGATGAGCGCTTCTGTCGGGTTTTCGCTCAAAAACGTATTGAAGTACCCGATGACATCGGAGAGATGCATAAAGTTCCCGTCTTTTTTGAGCAGGTAACAAGCTCCGTGGTCGATGCCGGGGTCGCCGTTCTCGTCGTTCTTTCCAAGTCGGATATCAAAGTAGCGAATGCCTTCGAGCAACTGCGTGGGGATGTAATCCTGCTGGCATTTTGCTTGGGAGGATTGGGGCTCGGTGTCATTGTCCACGCTGCAGGTGCCCGAATCGTGCGTGCCCGGGATGCTCAGTTCGTCGAGGAACTTGCTGTTGTCGACGTATTTCATCCAACAGGGCCCGTCGACGTAGCTGCTGTACGTGATCCAGTCGAGGCTGCTAACCGTGGCATCGTTCTTTTTCATATCGTAACCGATAAGTTCGAGCTCCCACGGAATGCTCTTACTCTTATGGCAGATCTTATTGCTGTCCTGGTCTTTGCCGTCCGATTCTATTGCCAGGTACTTAATGTCTTTTTTCTCGGTTTCTTTCTCGACCGTCCGGTCTCGGATGATATAGGTTCCGTTTGACTGGCGTTTAAACGCAAAAGCGCGGCTGGGCTTGTCGTCATACTCGCCACTCCATACGTGGATGACCTTTCCATCTTTGTCCGAGTCGCCGTCGACCGACCAAATGCTGTAGCCCGTCTTTTTATGCTCTTCGAAATTGAGTAAGGTGCGGATGGCATACCAATTTGTATTATCTGCATCGGTCACTACGTGTTCAAGGATGAGTTTGCTGGACGTGCCGTCATTAAACAGGTGGCAGACGTTGCCGCGAACGTTGCCGTCTTGGTTGACGCTCGCGGTGCGAAAATAGCCCGCGGGGCGAAGGCGAATGACGAACTTGTCGAGGGTGGCCGCCGGTGTGGGCGTGTCTTCTGCAAATGCCGCGCGCACGGGAAGGCCCAGCGCCGCGGTTTCGGGCAGGCTTGCAAATGGCGACAATGCTGCGAGTCCTAGGCCCAGCGTAAATGCTCGACGACTGATGGCGTGGTGTTCGGTCATAACTCCTCCATTCGCGGGGTGCGGTTATGCGCTCGTTTTGGTCACTATACTGCCCGGATGTCTAAACGTGTTGGCTTAATTGTCTGCGCGGTGCTATTAATCGGCGGGCGGACGCGTTGGGGCGCTTGTCTATTTGTGTTGCTACCGCGCTGGGGGTGGTTTTGCCGTCCAGCACCCTCGCGTTCGCCGGCTATCGGCATAAGAAAGGGAGGGCCGGCGAGCCGATCCTCCCTTAGTACGAAACGCTGGGGCACCGTCGCTTGTTTGCACTGCGCTCGTGTTTCCCGTTACGCTCGCGAGTCGCTTAGCGCTTGATCTCGATATCGTCGAGCTTGACGTCCATGGCCTCGGTCTTGGCCTTGGCGATATCATCGGCAAACTCCAGGGACTTCATCATGGTCTCGACGGCGTCCTTGTGCTCTTCGACATTGTCGATGCGCACGTACACGCTGCCGCCGTCAACGTCGGTGAAGTACTCAGTCGTCACGCCGCCCGAGTGTGTATAGGAAGCGTTGCGCCAGGTCTTGCCGTTGTACTTGACGGGATCATTCTCGGTCCACTCAAAGTCGGTCTTCCACTTGGCCTCGTAGTCAAACAGCTCGTCGGCGTTCTTGTCAGGGTCGAAGACGGGGATGAAGCGGTCGCTGGCGTGCTCGCTCTTGGTGAACTTAAACTGGGCCCTGTCGGCCGTGTCGCCGGCAACGTCGGTAATCTCGACGCCCTCGGGGACCTCGACCTTAAACCAAATGAAGTCGGTCCTCATATCCACGGCTGGCTTTTCTGCTCCGCCGCCACCGCCACTGCCAGCAGCGCCACCGCTTCCGCCGCAACCCACCAGGGCAACCGCGGCAAAAAGACTCATGCAGAGGGTGAGAATCGCAAAGGCCTTCTTTTTCATGGTCGTGTCCTCCTCGATCTGTAACCGCCCATGGATTACCTGTCTTTACTGTACGCGCGAGCGGCTCGTTCGGGTGGGCCATGTGTCCCATTCTGGGGGCAGGATTTGCGCCGACAAGTGGCAATATACGCGGGCACAAAAGAGGGGAGGGCCGATGTCGTCGGCCCTCCCCGGGTTGGGCGCCCGTTGTTTTAATGGAGCGCATGTGCGCGGGTGCGCATAGGCACGTGCGGGTGCCCCGTTACTTGATCTCGATGCTCGAAATCTCGACTTCGCGTGCCTCGTCAACTGCTTTCTTCATGTCGTCGGGGAACTCGATGGAGTTGAGGAGTGTCTCGGCTTCTTTCTTGTGCTGGTCGAAGTTCGAGATGAGGACGTAGGCGCTTCCCGGCTCAACGTCGGTAAAAAGCATGGTTGAGATGCCGCTGTTGTCCTCGTATGTTCCGACGAGCCACGTCCTGCCGTTATACTCGACGGACCCGCCATCCTTCCACTGGAACGTATCCCCCTTCTTTTCCGCCTGGTCGGCGTGGGATTCCTCGGCCGTCAGCGCTTTTTTCCAAACGGGGATAAAGCGATCGGCCGAGGCGTTCTCGTCTTCGGGGAAGGTGAGCTGAACCCTGTCGGCATTCTTGCCGGCGGAGTCGCTTACGCCGACGCCCTCGGGCATCTCGACCTTAAACCAGATAAAGTCGGTCTTCTTGGCGACGGGGACCTTTTCCTTGCTCTCGCTCTTGGAGGCGCTGCCGCCGCCCGATGCGCTCCCGTCGCAGCCGACAAGGGCAAACACGGCAAAGAGGGCGATGCAAAGGGAAAGGATCGATAGGGTCTTTTTCTTCATGGTGGCGTCCTCCTTGTCTGCCAGGGACATCGTGTGCCGCGGATCGCTGGGGCGGCGGTTACGCATGCACATGATGCCTTTGTTTGCTGTGCGGTTATTCTTCCATTCGTCGTCCGGTGCCGTGATGAGCTTGCCCCAACATAGGGCTCCTTACCTATATGTATGCCCCAGTTGCCGCTGCCCGGGAGTCTCGAAACGTGGGCCATGTGTCCCATGTTTGTGTCGCTGCCGCCTATCGTGTGCCATAGAAATCCGCGATGGCCAGGTGCGCTGACGCCCATGTGCTTATGGGCTAGACTTAGCACCATTATGTGATCGATGCGGTCGGTCGGCGGTTGCCGCTCGACCGATGTATATGACTTGAAGGTGCATGTGTATGAGCCAAGAGATGATGGACAAGACCTGCCGCGGGTTTGCCGAGGCGCTTGCCGCGCGCGAGCCGGTGCCCGGCGGCGGCAGCGCGAGCGCCTTTGTGGGTGCGCTGGGCGCCTCGCTGTGCGGGATGGTCGCGCGCTACGGCGCGACCAACCCCACGCTTGCCGATCGCGCGGATGACCTGACGCGCGCGTTTGCCCAGGCTGATGAGCTGGCCCAGGAGCTTGTCGAGTTGGTTGCCGAGGACGTTCGTGCCTATGGGCAGGTGTCCGCGGCGTACGGTATTCCGCGTGACGATCCGGCTCGAGCGACCGCGATTCAGGATGCGCTGCATGTGGCCGCTATGCCGCCGTATCGCATTATGGATGCCTGCGGGCGTGCACTGGCGCTGCTCGAGGACATGGCCGACAAGGGTTCGCGTCAGCTGCTGTCCGATGTGGCGTGCGGCGCCGTGTTCTGCCGTTCTGCTATGCAGGGCGCGAGCTTGACGCTCTTTGCGAACACCACGTCTATGAAGGATCGCGCTCGTGCTGAGGAGCTCGAGACGGCGTGTGATGAGTTGCTCGACATGTGGTTGCCGCGCGCCGATGCGCTGGCGCGCCGCGCCGCCGACGCCGCAAGGAAGAGGGGATAGCCATGGCTGAGCTACTGAAGGGTGCTCCCGTCGCCCGCGCGTTGACTGAGGAACTTGCTGCTCGCTGCGCAGCCCTGCGCGAGCGGGGCGTTGTTCCGACGTCGGCTATCGTGCGTGTGGGTGAACGCGAGGACGACCTATCCTACGAGCGCGGTGCGCTCAAGCGCTGCGAGAAGGTTGGCATTGAAGCTCGCCGCGTTTTGCTTCCCGCCGATGTTTCGCAGGACGAGCTGTTGGCGGCCATCGAGGACATCAATACCGATTCGTCTGTTCATGGCTGCCTGATGTTCCGCCCGCTGCCCGCCGGCCTTGACGAGGACGCGGTTGCCGCGGCACTCGATCCTGCCAAAGACGTTGACTCCATGACGCCGGCTTCGCTGCTCACCACGCTTTCGGGGCGCGGCGAGGGTTTTGCCCCCTGCACAGCCGAAGCCGTGCTTGCTTTGCTGGATCATTACGGCGTTGAGCTGGATGGAGCTAAGGTTGCTGTGGTCGGGCGCTCGCTGGTGATCGGGCGTCCTGTTGCCGCCATGCTTACGGCGCGCAATGCGACCGTGACGACGTGCCATACGCATACGCGCGACCTTGCTGCCGAGTGCCGTGCTGCCGACATTGTGGTTGCCGCCGTTGGACGCGCGCACACGATTGGCGTGGATGCCATTCGCGAGGACCAGACGATCATCGATGTTGGCATTAATTGGGACGAGGCCGCTGGCAAGCTGGTCGGGGACGTCGATTTTGATGCTGCGGAGCCGGTTGTTAACGCCATCACGCCCGTGCCGGGCGGCGTGGGCGCTGTGACGACGGCGATCCTCGCCAAACACGTGATCGAGGCGGCCGAGCGCGCATCGAAATAGGCGTTTTGGGCTGTTTGAGGGGTTAGTTCTATACCCTGTGGACAAAAAATGCCAAATATGAGTACTGTTGCCAAGATACTCACATATATTTTAGGCTAATTTGGCTCTCTAACGATATTTATTATCGATAGAGAGCCTATTTTATTGGACCTATGAGGAATTACATCATCTAATTTTTGAACAGATGTAGACTTCCGACACCCATGCGTAGCAAAATTGCTGTTACTAAATTGGTGACAGTACTCATATTTGGCATTTTTTGACCACAAGGGCTGCCGAGGG
>UREC01000004.1:0-78834 GCA_900546755.1 uncultured Collinsella sp.
GGCCCTTGCGGCGTAGTCGCTATTTATTCAGTCCAAGTTTCGGGGCGCAGTTCACTGTCCCCTTTGTGGTGGTTTTGGTGGTTAGGCGTCGAGATAGATGCGCTGGGGTCGATTGCGGTGTCGGGCGAAGATGATGAGCACCAGGCCGGCGATCACGAGTGGCAGACTCAGCAGCTGACCCATCGTGATGACGCCGCCCAGCAGATAGCCAAGCTGGGCGTCGGGCACGCGCACGAACTCGACGAGGAAGCGGACGATGCCGTAACCCATCACAAACACGCCCATAAACGTGCCCTGGGGCAGCAGCGGCTTTTTGCGGCTGAGCACCTGCAGAATGCAAAAGAGCACGATGCCCTCAAGAAATGCCTCGTAGAGTTGGGAGGGGTGACGCGGCATATCGCCCGCAGTCCCGCCAAAGACCACACCCCAGGGCAGATCGGTCGGCTTGCCCCACAGCTCACCGTTGACAAAGTTGGCACAACGGCCCAGACACAAGGCCAGCGGCGCGCCGATGACGGCAAGGTCTGCCAGAGTCCATGCGTCGAGCTTATACATGCGGCACACGATGATGCCGCCCAAGATGCCGCCGACCAGGCCACCGTGGAAGCTCATGCCGCCTTCGTTGGTGGCAAAGATCTCGAGCGGGTGCGCCCAGTAGTAGCCATCACCATAAAAGACGACGTAGAACAGGCGCGCACCGATAATGAGGCCAAAGACCACGCCGACCACGACACTCGTCAGGTCGTCAATCGTGATGTTAAAGCCCCAGCGACGCTGCGTGCGGTACATAACGACCGCCGTGAGCAGGGCGCCGACCACATAGGCCAGACCATACCAGTAAATCGTGATGGGCCCCGCTGAAATCGCGACGGGATCAAGCATATGGTAGAAGTCGTTGAGCATGTCGACCCTCCTACTCCCTACATACAAATGCGGCCGCGGGCCTTACGCTCGCAGCCGCATATTTGGGCGTAACGTCTATGCGGAGTATGCCGTCCGCAGCTTTCGCATCTTAGAACGGCGCGTACTCGTCGTACAGGTCGTCGGTCTCGCCGGAGGCATTGACCTGCTCGACACGGGTAACGCCGGGCACATGCTCCTTCAGGATGCGCTCAATACCCATGGACAGGGTCAGCGAGCTCATGGGGCAGCCGGCGCAAGCGCCCTGCAGCTCCAGTTTGACGACGCCCTCGTCGTCAACGCCCACATACTCCATATCGCCGCCGTCGGCCTGCAGGTTGGGGCGAATCTCTTCAAGAACCTTCTTAAGCAGCTCTTCGTTAACAGCCACAGGGGCTCCTTTCTCACAATTACGCGGGCGCGCCCGCGGACAGAAGCTATGTTACTACAGCCGTGTACCCGCTCACGAGCCGTCCATGCGCGCAGACGCGACTTTCACGAGTAGTCAATTTGGGACGGGGATCTTTTAGCTGCCTGTTGTTACCAGCTGGCGTTGGCACGCGCTACTGCCGAGCCTGTCCCCCCGGTACCAATCTGGACATCGACGATAACCTGGCGGTAGCTAATACCGCAGGAGTCGAGAATGCGGCGGCTGATGCGGCCGTCGTCGGTGTCGGCGTACTTGTTGTCCAGGTAGACAACCTCGCCCACACCCACCTGCGCCAAAATCTTGGCGCAGTCGTGGCACGGGAACAGCGTGACGTAGACCGTGGAACCCTCGAGGTCCTTGAGCGAGCCACGGTAGTTGAGCACGGCGTTGGCCTCGGCATGGACCACGTAGTTGTGCTTGTCCTGCAGCGGGTCGTCGCTCGTACCCCACGGGAAAAAGTCGTCGTTGAGCGCCGAGGGCGTACCGTTGTAGCCCACCGAAAGGATACGGTGGTTGGTGCTGGCGATGCACGCACCCACCTGCGTGTTGGGGTCCTTGCTGCGGCGCTGTGCGGCGATGGCCACGCTCATAAAGAACTCGTCCCAGCTAATGACGTCCAGGCGCTTGCCTGACGAAGTTTGATGAAGATCGTCCGACATGGCAGACACCTCCGTAATCGCAATAGTTTGACCCATTGTAGCAGGTGAAAGGTGGGGGCGTTTGTCCCACCGGCGCCCTCACTTTTACACGCGGCGGGGCTTTTGGTTGATGCGGTAGAGCTCGGCGAGTCCTCGCAACGTCAGCGCGTCGTCTACCGTCAGGCTGTGGCCGACCAGCGACGCGAGCGCCTCGGCATCGTCGCCGGTAATGACGATGGGCACGTCGCCCTCCCCCGAGGCCTTGGTCGCGCGCATCTCGGCAAGCACCATGTCGAGCATGCCGTCGATGCGTGCCACCTCGCCCAGAACCACGCCCGAACGCATGGCCTCGCGCGTGTTGCGGCCGATCACATGCGTGGGTGCCGAGGGCTCGACCTGCGGCAGACGCGCCGCAGCAGCCGAAAGCGAGCGGGCGCCAAGCGCCAGACCCGGCGCGATGACGCCGCCCACAAAGGTGCCGCGCGCGTCGATGACCTCGATATTGGTCGTGGTACCCAAGTCGATCACGATGCACGGAGAGCCGTAGACGGCACGGGCCGCCACGGCGTCGGCGATGCGGTCGGGGCCGATCTCGGCCGGGTCGTCGTAGCGGACGGGCATGCCGGTCTTGAGGCCCGGCCCCACCGTGAGCACGCGCCCCGTGCAGGTGCGAAAAAGTGCCGCCTTCCACGGACGCTCGAGCGCCGGCACCACGCAACTCAGGACTGCAGCTGCGGGAACGAGCGCGCCGGGCATGCCCGCATCGGCCGCCAGCGCGGCCATGACTTGAGCGAGACGCATACGCGCTTCGTCGGCCGTAATGCTCGACGGCGTCGTGATCTCGCACGTCGCAAGCGGGCATTCCTGTGCCGCGGCCGAATCCTCGGCAAACAGGCCAAAGCGAATGAACGTGTTGCCCACGTCGACCGTCAATATATATGCGCACCCATTAAGCATCGTCGGCGCTCCTTTCGTCTGCCCAGCAGTATATCGCCTACCTAAACCAGTCATCCCAAAATGACTGGCTTGCGGTTATACTGATGCGCGGCCGCGCGCGAGCTCACGCGGCGGCCCTTGGTAACCCGACTTCCCGCGCCGTATCCGTAACGGCGCTCCCGGGGAAGCGGATATACGCAAAGGAGTTTTATATGAGCAATCCCTCGAACCGCGCTTCGATGCGCGGGCAACTCACGCTGCGCGGAGTCGTCATCGGCGTCCTTGGCTGCGTGATCATCACGGCAAGCTCGGCCTACACTGCCCTCAAGATGGGCGCACTCCCCTGGCCGATCGTCTTCGCTGCCGTCATCTCGCTGTTCTTCCTTAAGCTCATGGGCAACGCTAGCCTCAACGAGGCAAACGTCACCCACACCATCATGTCCGCGGGCGCCATGGTCGCCGGCGGTCTAGCGTTTACCATCCCGGGCGCCTGGATGCTGGGCTATGCCGACCAGATCAGCTGGCTCGACATGTTTATCGTGGCACTCGCCGGCACCATCCTGGGCCTGCTGGCCACGGCGCTCATCCACCGTCACTTTATCGTGGACGCCGCGCTCGAGTTTCCCACCGGCAACGCCGCAGCCCAAACCCTGCGCGCGACCGAGGCCGGCGGCAAGACCGGCAAGCAGCTCTTTGGCTCCATGGCCCTCGCCGGTATCTACAGCGTGCTGCGCGACGCTCTGGGCGTAGTGCCCAGCATGCTGTGCACACTCAACATCCCCGGCGTGACCTTTGGCATCTACAACTCGCCCATGCTGCTCTCCGTCGGCTTCCTCGTCGGCTTCGCCCCGGTCGCTTTCTGGTTTGCCGGCGCCCTGCTGGGCAACTTTGGCATCATCGTGGGCGGCACCGCTGCCGGCCTGTTCGACGTTGTGACCGCACAGGGCATCGTCAAGTCGCTCGGTATGGGCCTCATGATGGGCTTTGGCGTCGCTGTCGTCCTCAAGGACATCCTGCCGCAGGTCGCCGGTATCGTCCGCGGCCTCGCCGCCGACAGCTCCACCGACACCGACGAGCAGTCGCTTATCTCGGGCTCCCTTAAGCTCGACGCCGGTATCATCGGCTTGGGCGCTGCCGCCATCGCCGTGATCATCGCCATCGTGCTCGACCTTGGCCCCGTTCCGGCCGTCATCGTCACGCTGTTCACCTTTGTCACCACCATCATGAGCGCGCAGAGCTGTGGCCAAACCGGCATTGACCCCATGGAGATCTTTGGTCTCATCGTCATGCTCATCGTGGCGGCATTCGCGCAGCTCGCACAGGTCAAGCTGTTCTTTATCGCCGGCATCGTGGCCGTGGCGTGCGGTCTTGCAGGCGATGTCATGAACGACTTTAAGGCCGGCGCCGTGCTGGGCACCAACCCGCGTGCGCAGTGGATCGGCCAGGCCATCGGTGGCATCGTGGGTGCTCTGTTCGCCGCCGCCGTCATGGTCGCGCTCGTTACCGCCTATGGCTCGGATGCCTTTGGCCCCGACAAGAGCTTCGTTGCCGCGCAGGCAAGCGTCGTCGCCACCATGGTCTCGGGCATCCCGAGCGTGCCGTGGTTCGTTGGCGGCTTTATCGCCGGCATCGTTATGTACTGGCTCGGCATTCCGGCCATGATGATCGGCCTGGGCGTGTACCTGCCGTTCTACATGTCGCTCACGGCCTTCTTGGGCTCCTGCGTCAAGCTCGCCTATGACAAGTGGTCCGCCCACCGCGATGCCACTGCCGGTCTTTCGGACGAGGAGAAGGCTGCCAAGGACGCCGCCTTCCAGGAGCAGGGCCTGGTCGTCGCCAGCGGTCTGCTGGGCGGCGAGTCCATCGTCGGCGTTATCCTGGCGTTCATCTCCGTCGGCTTGAGCCTGTTGGGCTAGGCCGAACAACAACGCATCAACACAGAGCGCGGGGTCGGAGTCAATCCGATCCCGCGCTTTTGTATCTGCCGAAGCCCTCGGCCGCAACCGCATTTGGCGCGTCCTCATTTACCCACTCGTCCAAGTTCCACACCAAGATGACCGCGCCGCCTGTCACGGTGTAGAGTACATGCTGCGAACACACCCGCGTTCCTGCGGCAATACGAGGTGAACATGGAACTCGATAAACAACAGATCAAGCGGCTGCGCGAGCGCCATCATCGGCGCCATGGCATCCGCCCCGCCCACAGCGAAGCGGCTGAACAGGCACATCGCTTCCTCAAGCGCGCGTTCAACATTCGCGAGGGGCGCGCGCCCTACCACGTGATCCGCAAGCGTTTTGTAAACGGGGCGCGTCTGACTGGCTCCCACCTATGCATCCTCATCATCGCCATGCTCATCGCGAGCATCGGCCTCGATATCGATTCGGACATTGCCATCGTGGGCGCCATGCTCATCTGCCCGCTCATGGGCTCGGTCCTTGCCATGGCATACGGCATCGCCACGCTCGACCGCGAGATTACCGTCGAGGCCGTCGCAGGCTTGGCTCTTCAGATGGTCTTTTGCCTGGTCACGTCCACGCTGTATTTTAAGCTCTCGCCCCTTGGCACCACCACGGCCGCTATCATCGACAACTCGACGCCCACCGTGTGGGACCTTGCCGTCGCGCTCGCGGGCGGCTTTGCGGGTGGCCTGGGCAACTCGCGCGACCAGGAACCCGCGACGCTTATCGCGGGCGTGGCCGTGGCAACCGCGCTCATGCCGCCCCTGTGCGCGGCGGGCTACGGCATCGCCATCGCAAACGGGTCGCTCTTCCTCTCGGCGCTCTACGAGTTTGGCATCAACGTGGTCTTTATCGCGCTGGCGGCCGAAGCCGTGCTGCTTCTTTTGCGCGTGCCACTCAAGCGCGACCTCAACGGCGACGGCATTGTAACCGCCGAGGAAAATGCCGAGGTCAACGAGCTGTCGCGCAAAGTGCGCCGCCGCATCATTGTGGGCACGGTAGTCTTTGCCATCCCCTGCATCGTTATGACGACGGGGTCTATTGGCTCGGCGCAGGCCGGCGTGCAGGACGGTTACGGCGTCACCGAAACCACGCGCGAGCTTGCCGCGGTGCTGCCGGGCTTTAAGGATTACACCGTTGCCGTCGAGACCTCGGCCACCGAAGACGAGGAGGAGGGCCTTGTCGAGCGCGAGGTTGTCGCCCATGTGACGACAAGCGAGGCGCTTGGGGCACACGACCGCCGTGTAGCCCGCAAGCTCATCGACCTCAATGTGCCCGAGCTCGATCGCGTGGAGTTTGATGTGCAGTAATACGTGACGTGGGATGGATGCGCGCAGCCGCGAGTCACGACATGGCGCAGACGTGACGCGGGCCACGAGAAAATAGCGGGGCGCGGTCCATGGCCGCGCCCCGCTCGCTGTTTTATTGCCGTGAATCAGGCGTCCGCATCGACATCGCCAGACTCCACCGTAAACGCCGGATCGGTGCTCACAAGATAAAATCGGGTCACCTTAGTATTTCTAATTAGGTAAATCTGCCCCTGATTGCGTCGGCGCGATATATACGCAACGTGAACCGTGCCGAATTCTTCGCCGTTTTCCTTCTTTAATACCAGGATATTGGGATCATCCGTACGCTTAAACTGCCCGTCTGTGCAGATTCCGTCTTGGTCGACCAGCTGCCATCGACAGTTGTCCTCCTCAAGAAAAGCCAGGGTTTCCCGACTTGTTTCGTCATCCCGATAGTAACCGTCAATGGCAAAGCCTTCGGAAGCACATTCCTGCATATAGGATGTTTCTCGACTTATAGCGAACTGCCCTATAGCGCCCAGGAGCACAGCTAGGCAAACCACTGCAAGGGTTATCGAAATAACACGGCGATCCATGTTAGCCCAACCGATAGTTGTTTAACGGAGCACGAAACATACCCGGAACCTCCGATATCAGGGGGAACGTCACCTACGGCCTGCCGGTAATCATATGTTTCCAACATCAAACCATATGACTACAACTCGTTGGAGATAGATTCCATAAACGGACAATGATATACGGCGAACGGCTACACTTATCAATAAACCCAGAGTTATGGAGGCCGTTTTTCGTACTGCAAGATCGCAGTTTTCGGAAGTGCGGTGAAAAATCGAGTTCTGCCGACCAGACCGACTTTTTTAGCAACAAAACCGCAGGTCACAAGAGTTCAAAAGAGCAGTGTGCTCGAAGGTTCGGAGTTTTCCCCGCACTTCCGAAATCCGAGTCCACGAAAGGCGTCGGCAAGGCCATTTACGCAACATGTATCCAGTAAAAAAGGGCCGCAGCCGGTACGGCTACCACCCTTCCGTCTCATATCTAGCCCGAAGCAGGTCGGCTACTTCTTAATACCGCGTCACAGACGCTTTGCGACCGATGCCACGGCCTCCTCGCTAACCGAATCGCAGGCAGGCGAAGGGCTGCGTGCAGATGATGTTGGACGCACCGCGATCGATCAGGTCGAGTATCTCGGCCGTGAGCAGCCAGACCTCGCCCATGTTATTACATACCGAAAGCACCGTGCGGGCCTTGTCGGCCATGGCGCCAACACCTGAAGATTTTGTCCGCAACTCAAAGAGCTAGGAGGTTGATAAAATCCAGAAACATCATGGCTAAAAGAGACGGGCACACTGTCCCTGTTTTTCGCACGAGCAGCGCAAAAATAAGGCCCAGACAAAGATAGCCCCCCATCATTGCAATGATGTAATTTGTGGGTGCCCCGATTAAACACTGTTGAGTCACGAGAAGCAATGCCCATAGAATCGACTGTACAAATGCCCTTATGCAAAACGGCCGAACTATTCCGACGATTTTGTATTCAAATAAAAATACGTACCTAAATAACAGCTCATGCAAAACTGAAACCGAACAGACCAATACCCATCTGGATATTGATTTTCCACCTATATCGAGCATGGCGGCCATAATAATAAATACGATGAAAATGAACTGCCATCCCAAAAGAATCCCACGCTGCTTGGTCTTATCACGGGAAACAGCGCCCCGAGTTGCAAAAAGATAGACTACCAACGCACAAAAGAGCGCCCCTGTAGAGCACAGCCAAGCGGGAGATCCTTTTGCAATAACCCAAATGGCCCACGGCACGCTAGCAACCATCGTACCCAGTAGATAACGTGCCCCCAGGCGCATTATTTCAGTCGCTTTTCCCAAGCTCTACCACCTCATCACTAGCTGCTATTAGGTCCATATCGTGTGTAATAACAATGACAATCTTGTGCTTGCGCAGTTCCTTCACAGCATTTATCAGAGCTTCTTTATGAGCAATATCAAGTGATGCTGTTGGCTCATCGAATAAATAGACGTCTGCCTTCTTTTCCAAGACCCGCCTAATTTCCAATTGTTTCAGTTCCCCAGGAGACATTCCCCCGCACCTCTTCTTTTCGATAGAAGGAAAATTTCTATCGCTAAGAAAATCCTTTACTGATATCGGGGTTTGTTCGGCAAACGAAACTAGATTCCGCCTAAGGTGCTCGCAGTTGATTTCTTCTTGGGCCTTACCGTTGTAGGAAATAGCCCCACCGTAACCCGAATTGAAACAACCCATTAATAAGTACGCAAGGCTCGTTTTGCCCGAGCCATTAATCCCCACAAGAGCATAGAGCTTTCCTTTGTCAAACCTGAGATTCAAGTTATTGTAGAGACACTTTTCATTTAATGTAAAACCAAAATTATGCAGTTCGATGTAATCGATCTCCAAGAGCTCCTCTCCAGCAACAGCCAAAGGCAATTTAGAGGCATTTAGACGAGATATCGATGAGAAGCAGTCTTGTACGCTACTACCTATACCGTAGATTGACCTCACGGCAGATAGCATTAAAGCCATGTAGCTCGAAACGGCAACAAGTTGGCCTACACTCATGCTTCCATGCATTACATAGAAAGCCGAAATCAAAAGAATAGTCACCTGGGACGCAGCCGCAGCAAAGGAATCCGTTGCCTGAAATCTCGAAACGACACTTTGATAGGCGACTCCGGCGTGCAGCAAAGACGAAAAAAAGCTATCTATGGATTTCAATGCTCTTTCGAATAGCACATTAACATACAAAAATCTCTGATGCGCAAGTACGGACTCCACTTTTCCGAAATACAGGGACTGCTCCTCCTTAAAGGTCAGACCTGAAACAAAAAGCGGTTTTCTGAATAAAGCATATGCAATTGCATACAAGATGCAAAATGTCACGGAAACCCAAAAGAGCGCTACGGAGCATCCATAGAGAAAAATAAAACTGATACCTAGCTGGACAACCGCAAGAAGTACCGTCTGGAGCACCGACAATCCGAAGGAAGCCACAGTATTGGCATCTGAACAAATTTGTTGAGTTTTTTCAGCTGACTCCTGCTCAAAATATAACTCAAAAGGCATCCGAACGAGCTCATCGATTTTACTTCGAACAATCGAGTATGCAGCCACGGTCGTTATCCGCATTGAAAGAAGGGTGCTTAAATAACTGACAACAATATCGATTAGTGCCGCAAAACCAATTAGAGCGCTGCTAATCATGATAGTATCGTAAGATGTTTTTTTAGATATATTGTCAACCAGAGCGCTCGTAAGCAGCGGGGATACAGAAGCCATCATTCCAGATATTATTAAGCACAACGCGAAGACTATAACCAGAAGCAATTGGGAAGAAAACCCAAGTCTGAAATATGGCAGACAATCGAAGAGCGCCGTTGAGTCCGCATCACTTCTTATGCTTGAAATCATAGGCCGCCCTCATTACTTTTATACAGTTCTTTCTTGCAGATACGCAGCTTGTCTTATTTTCATACAGCCTGGTGAAGGGACAGCCACCCATGCACATAGGAAGAAGCGAGCAGTTAAGACATTCTGAATCTGAACAAAAGTCGTAAGCATTCCATTTGGAAACTTCGAATGCGTTACTCGCTACGCTTTCAAAGATGCTGCCATAACTTCTGTCGGAATATCCTATTTCATTCCAGCATTTATATAAGGAACCATCTGGTCCAATAACTTCTGAATATTTATTGACGGCTCCGCATATGGTCGGATTAAAGCCTGGAAGAAACGGATCCATGTACCCCGTCATTTTGTAGCGAGACAAACAGGATGCTTCAATCGAGGCAAATTCGTCCTCTGAATAGCACGGAGAGTTAGCGCATGCCCCATTTATATCATCTACTGCCGCTAAATACAGTTTTACTCTATTACGAAGACCTTTTTGATCAAGCGAATCAATCAAGCGATCAATCTGATCACCGTTCGTCGGATCAACATTAACTCTTAAGATGACATTGAAGTACGCACTAGCTCTTTTTACGTTATCGATAATACGGTTGAACGTATCACCGCCAGAAGGAAGACATCTTCGTTGATTGTGTATTTCAGGCGGACCATCGACAGTCACCTGAACGTGCGTGACCCCATTTTTTGCAAGCAACTCCGCCGTTTTCCCATCTAAGAAATAACCGTTGGTCACCATGCTGGCGTTAAATAAGATTTCATCACTTCGGATTCCGCGCGTAATCTTCTCCACCGTCTCAATCGCCAATAAAGGCTCGCCGCCATACCAGGCAATCTGCAAACTTTCTGCCTGATTGTCTAAAGCCATGCCATTGATATGCTATATTACCTGATCGACGCACTGGTCGCTCATTGAACCATAACGCTTGCCGTCCTCATAACAATACGGACACCTGAAATTACAATTCAATGTCGGAGCTATCGTAAATGAAAGTGATTTTGATTGCATGCGACAGGCCGATGATATCTCTTTTAAATGTTCGATTTCATCAAGTCCGTCGGAAACCAACAACCCCGCGTCCATCAAATTGTCGACAATTTCCGAAGGGCCATTAGCCCCATTCGCAAATAGTGCCTTCTCGTATTCCGCATCCAACGCGACAATTGCGCCGGAGTAAGAGTTATATACCAGCGTAGGCTGATTGCCTTTATCGATTACATTAAAGCGAGACTGTTTCATTTCTACTCCGTTGCATATTTCAATATTTCAACCTGCCATTAGGAGTAATTCCAGCCACAAAATTTGGTAATGCAGATCCTCAGGCCACACGGTCCTCCCCCTGAATAACTCCAACAAATATGCGCTGCACAGGACACACACGTAGAAATATCTCGAGACGAAGCAGGCATCTGAGTATTCACTGGCTTTTGAATATATTCCATCGAAGCTCCTAGCTAACGTGTATACCGCAATGTTGAAATGCGCGGCAATTCCCGCCCGTGTACACGGCACACATCCCCCAGGGATTACAGCGCCCCTGACATTTTGCGCCCTGACAAGGACACCAACTTGATAGCAAAGCAATATCGTTAGGTGTTTGAGTTGGCTGTATCCAATCCACAATGGCTCCTTTCTCGTTTTAGGCCTAGTTATACTTTGGTCAAAAAGTCAAAAGCTGTTTGATAACTTTATGTACTAGATGAAACAATTTGTTTGCCTTGTTTAACATTTTCTAATTTACACTTAGCCTGATTAAAAATTCAACCTAAGGAAATTCTGGTGAATGTTGTTCAGCTGCAGTATTTCATAAAGGTATTTGATTGTCAGAATTACTCGGATGCAGCAACTATATTAAGCGTTTCGCCGCAAGCTGTTTCAAAAGGCATTCGAGCATTGGAATCTGAACTTGGTCTGAAGCTGTTCGAAAAAAGAGGCAGTATTCTACATCTAACAAACTATGGAGAGGAAATCCTTCCTATAGCATTAGATGCACTAGCTTCAATTGAGGGAATTCAAGCGTATGCGCAAATCACGCGTGAAAAGATAAAAATAACCCAGACACATTTGACACACGTTGCAGTCGGACTACCACCAATACTCACAAGCTGGTTCAACCAGCCCACACTAAACCGGCTCTCGAAAAAGTACAACGGTGGTAAATTTGCTGTTTCCAGATACGACGACGGCGGAACGTGCTTATCCCTTCTACTTGACGGACAAATCGACATTGCGATTGTCGCTGGGCAAGTAGACACCAATCTTTTTGAATCGCATTTTTTATTGAACGCCGAAGTCAACCTCCTCGTTGAAAGCAATCACCCATTAGCTAGTCACGCAGCAGCGAATCTAAACGCGGTGGCTCAATATCCAATTGCAAACACCTGTGACATTCGATATTGTCGAAAAAGAATAGACTCAGCATTTAACCATCTGGGCCTTTTCCCCCGCTACGAGAGTATTAACTTAGCAGACCAGCACAATTTGTCCGATTTTCTCATTCGTAAGCATGGGGTTATTTTGACCATAGCCTCGCAAACGTCTCAAATCAGGATAGGCTATCCAGCAAAAATCGTTTGCCTAAGCAAACAAGATAGATTATCAATCCCTTTTTACTGCGCTTCAAATTCAAACGATGTCCAAGCGCAAACTCATCACGCGATAAGCTGCATTCAACTTGAGGCACGCCAGCTATCCCGCTGTTTAAAAAGCGCTGAAGAAGGAGACCTTTCCGGCTGAACATGGCGGGCGTACTAATTCTATGCAAAACAGCATCGCATTCCGCCAGAACGGAAGCGTGGGCCAGCCCCGAGTTTTTTGTAGTATTCCGAGAGAAAACAACAAGGGCCGGCAGACTCTTGGCAAATCAGTGGCCCACTCACCACCCACAAAACTGTGCCCCACTTCCGAAATCCGAGTCCACGAAAGGCGTCGGCAAGGCCATTTACGCAACATATGTCCAGCAAAAACGGGTGGTAGCCGGTACAGCCACCACCCGTTTGTCTCATATCTAGCCCATAGCAGGCAAGCTACTTCTTAATGCCGCGTCCCAGACGCTTGGCGACCGATGCAACGGCCTCCTCGCTGGCCGAGCCGCAGCTCACGCAGCCATCGTGGGCGCGCATCTGGCCGGTGACCTCGTCCATCGCGAGCGGCGCCACCTTCTCAAGCTTAAAGCCCTTACCGGCGCGCATGTTTTCCTTGGCCACGCTGATCATGAGCTTAATACGGTTGAGCTGGTTGACCTCGGATGCACCGGGGTCGTAGTCCACCGCGACAATGTTGCTCTCGGGGTGCTGACGGCGCAGCTCCTTGATCACGGCCTTACCCACCACGTGGTTGGGCAGGCACGCGAAGGGCTGCGTGCAGATGATGTTGGGCGCGCCGTGGTCAATCAGGTCGAGCATCTCGGCCGTGAGCAACCAGCCCTCGCCCATGTTGTTGCACACCGAAAGCACCGTGCGGGCCTTGTCGGCCATTGTGCCGATGCGCTCGGGCGCCTCAAAGCGGCGGGACTTTTCGAGCATCTCCTCCACCGGCGTACGCATCCAGTCCACAAGCTTAATAAGCGCCTGCATGCCAGCGCGCGTGGTGGCAGAGCTTCCCAGCTCGTCCTTCTGCAGCTCGGCGTTGCTCATGGAGTACAGGAAGAAGTCGAGCAGGCCCGGTACCACGGCCTCGCAGCCCTCACGCTCGATAACATCGACCACGTGGTTGTTGGCTGTGGGGTGGAACTTGACCAAGATCTCGCCAACCACGCCCACGCGCGGCTTGGTACCCTCGCCCACGAGCGGCATAGTATCGAATGCGCGGATGGCCTCGCGGCACAGCTTGGTGTAGTTGTGGCGGTTGAACTTAGGCGCCAGCTTGCGGGCGCGCGCCATGTACTCCTCGTAGAGCGCGTTGGCGGCACCGGGCGTAGCCTCGTACGGGCGGCAACGATAGAGCATCTGCATCATCACGTCACCAAAGAGCACCGCGTAGACTGCTTGCTTGAGCAGCGCCGGCGTAATCTTAAAGCCAGGGTTGTCCTCGCCGAGCGCCACGGCCGAAAGCGAGATCACCGGGATCTCGGGGTGGCCGCTCTCGCGCAGGGCCTTGCGGATGAGCGCGATGTAGTTGGTGGCACGGCAGCCGCCGCCGGTCTGGCTGATAACCACGGCCGTCTTGGACAGATCGTACCTGCCGCTCTCGATGGCCTCCATAATCTGGCCCGTTACCAGGATCGACGGGTAGCAAATGTCATTGTTCACGTAGCGCAGGCCGGCCTCGACGGCATCGTGATCGGTCGAGGGCAGCAGCTCCAGGTTATAGCCAGCACCGCGGAACACCTCTTTGACCAGGTCGAAGTGGATCGGCGCCATCTGCGGGCACAGGATGGTGTAGCCCTCGTCGCGCATCTGCTCGGTAAAGGGCACCTTGGGCCACGCGGTCGAAGCACTCTCACGCTGCGCCTCAAACGTGTACTTGCGGCTCGCGAACGCGGGGGCATCCGTGGAGGGCGCCACCGGCGCGGCGTCACCCTGCTCAAAGACCTCGCCCGCGGCCGTGGCCTCGGCCAAGCGCTCGGCCTCCTGGTCCTTGAGCGCGGCCATGAGCGAGCGGATGCGGATGCGCGCGGCGCCCAGGTTGGACACCTCGTCAATCTTGAGCACGGTGTAGATCTTGCCGCTGGCCTCAAGGATCTCCTGCACCTGGTCGGTAGTCAGGGCATCGAGACCGCAGCCGAAGGAATTGAGCTGGATCAGGTCCAGGTCGTTGCGCATCGTCACAAAACGGGCGACGGCGTACAGGCGGCTGTGGTACATCCACTGGTCAACGACGCGGATGGGGCGCTCGGGCTTCACCAGATGCGCAAGCGAATCCTCGGTAAAGACCGCAAAGCCAAAGCTCGAGATAAGCTCGGGCAGGGCGTGGTTGATCTCAGGGTCGTTGTGATAGGGACGGCCGGCGAGCACAATGCCGTGGCCGCCGTGGTCCTCAACCCACTTAAGAGCCTCCTCGCCCATGGTCTGGATGTCCTCGTGGAAACGCGCATCGGCCTCAAAGGCAGCGTTGACGGCGGCATCGACCTCGGAGCGCGTGATTTTAGGACCGCGCACGCGACCGCGACCAGCCTCGGCATCGGCCACACGGTCGACGGCGAGCACCTGATACAGGCGGCGCTTGAGCTCGGTCTTGTCGTGATAGGGCACAAACGGGTACAGGAACTCGATGTTCTGCTCGCGGATCTCGTCAATATTGAGCGCCAGCGCCGTCGGATAGCTCATGACGATGGGGCAGTTGTAACAGTTGCCAGCCGTCGGATCCTCCTTGCGCTCCCAGCGCACGCACGGCATCCAGATGAAGTCGACATCGCGGTCGATGAGGTTCATCACGTGGCCATGGCTCATCTTGGCCGGATAGCACACGCTCTCGGACGGCATGGACTCGATGCCCGCCTGGTAGGTCTTCTTGCTCGACTGGTCGGACAGCTGCACGCTAAAGCCCAAGCGCGTAAAGAACGCGTGCCAGAAGGGGTAGTTCTCGTACATGTTGAGTGCACGCGGGATACCCACGGTACCACGCGGGGCCTCGTCGGGGCTCAGCACCTCGCGGTTAAAGAGCAGCTCGTTTTTCTTTTTGAAGAGGTTGGGCGCCTCGGTCTTCTGCTTTTTGTGGCCAGCACCCTTCTCGCAGCGGTTACCGGTGATAAAGCGCCTGCCGCCGCCAAAGTCGTTGACGGTAAGCTGGCAGTTGTTAGAGCAACGGCCGCAGCGGACGTGCTTTTGCGTCACAGCGAGGTGCGCGATGTCCTCGGCCGAGAGGATGGCCGAGGTGCCGTCGGCGCCGGCGCGATCGCGGGCGAGCAGGGCCGCACCATAGGCGCCCATGCAGCCGGCGATGTCGGGACGCACGGCATGAACGCCGGTGAGCTGCTCAAACGCGCGCAGCGTGGCGTCGGACATAAAGGTGCCGCCCTGGACGATCACCTGACTGCCGATCTCCTTGGGGTCGCGCAGCTTAATGACCTTGAACAGGGCATTCTTGATGACGGAATAGGACAGACCGGCCGCGATGTCGCCCACCGTGGCGCCTTCCTTTTGCGCCTGCTTGACGCGCGAGTTCATAAAGACCGTGCAGCGACTGCCCAGGTCGACGGGAGCCTTGGCATGGATGGCGGCATCGGCGAACGCGCGCACGTCCATGTTCATAGAGACGGCGAAGCTCTCGATAAAGCTACCGCAACCCGACGAGCAGGCCTCGTTGAGCATGATGTGCTCGATAACGCCGTCCTTGACGCGCAGGCACTTCATGTCCTGGCCGCCAATGTCCAGAATGAACTCGACGCCGGGCAGGAACGCCTTGGCGCCGCGCAGGTGCGCGACGGTCTCGATCTCGCCGGAATCGGCCTTGAGAGCCTCGATGAGCAGCGCCTCGCCGTAGCCCGTGGTGGTCACGTGGCCGATGGTGCAGCCCGCGGGGATGTGGTTGTAGAAATCGGCCATGATGACCTTGGCCGTGCCCAGGATGTCACCGTTGTTGTTGCCGTACCAGGTATGCAACAGCTGGCCGTCCTCGCCCACGAGCGCGGCCTTCATGGTGGTGGAACCGGCGTCGATGCCAATGAACACGCGGCCGGTGTAGCCGTCGAGCTTGCCCTTGGGGACGACTTCTTGGTCGTGGCGACCCTTGAACTCGGCAAAGTCCTCGTCGGTGGCAAAGAGCGGATCCAGGCGCTCGACCTCGGCACCCTGTGTGTCGCCCAGGCTGTCGATAGCCTCGATGAGCTGCGGGAACGTGCTGAGCTTGTTGGACTCGTGCGCCATGGCGGCGCCGCTCGCCACAAACAGGTGGGCGTTTTGGGGCACGATACGGTGCTCCTCATCCAGGTTGAGCGTGAGGTAGAAGCGATGGCGCAGCTCGGAGAGGTACTGCAGCGGGCCGCCCAGGAAGGCAACGTTGCCACGGATGGGGCGACCGCACGCCAGACCCGAGATGGTCTGGGTCACAACGGCCTGGAAGATGGAGGCAGCCACGTCCTCGGGGCGGGCACCTTCGTTGAGCAGCGGCTGCACGTCGGTCTTGGCAAAAACGCCGCAGCGGCTGGCGATGGGATAGATGGTGGTGGCGTTGGCCGCGAGCTTGTTGAGGCCGCTCGCGTCGGTGTGCAGCAGGGTTGCCATCTGATCGATGAACGCGCCCGTGCCGCCGGCGCAGGTGCCGTTCATGCGCTGCTCAATGCCGTTGTCGAAGTAGATGATCTTGGCGTCCTCGCCGCCCAGCTCGATGGCGACATCGGTGGCCGGGATAAGGGTCTCGACGGCGCGTTTGCTGGCGATGACCTCCTGGACAAACTCCAGGTCGAGCCACTGGGACAGCAGCAGGCCGCCCGAGCCGGTAATGGCGCAGGTCATCTGGGCCGTCGGCAGCACGGTCGCGGCACCCTCAAACAGGTCGCGGGCGCAGGCACGGACGTCGGTGTGATGGCGCTGGTACTTGGCGTAGACGATCTGGTTGTCGTCGTTGAGCACGGCGAGCTTGACGGTAGTGGAGCCCACGTCGATGCCCAGGTGCAGGTTGCCGTGGGCGTTGTCGGGGTTGAAGATCGCGCCTTCGGGGGCCTGGGCGGCGGCTACGGGCTCGGCGGCGATGACGGGCTCGCTAGCGATGGACGTCTCCCCTGCCGTGTTCTTGGCATCGGCAACTGCCTCGGCGACCTTCTCGGCAGCGGCAGTCGCTGCCTTCTGCGCGGCATCCACCACGGCGGGCGCGGCCTCGCGTGCGGCAGCGACCACACGGTCCTTAATGCCTTCGACGAGTTTGCTCATTGTCTCTCCTCTTAGTTGTTGGACTCGACGGTTGCGGCGGTGTCGGCCGCATCCTCGAGCTGCAAGTTCAATAGCTTCATGCCGTATTCCGGCACGTTGATATCGATGGGTTGGCCATACAGGTCACCAGGGCGAACAAAAGCGAGCACCGTCATAATGCGCGCCATGGCCTCGGGCGATTCGGTGAGCCCACGCTCAAACCAGCGCTGAATCATGCCGACCTCGGCACTCACGACGTAGGTAACGTAGTAGTCAAAGAACGTGCCCAGCGCCAGGCCCAAAATGCCCGTCTGCGCACGCGGCACCACAGCCTCACGCGCGGTGTCGATAATCCTTTTAATGAAGGCCTGGTCGCCGCCCGGACCCAGCAGCGCACCGATTAAGTCACGGTTGGCCGCAAGATAACGCAGCAGCTCAACCGAACCGGGCGCCGGCTCGAGCTCATCGATGTTGTGATAGAGATCGGGCAGCTGAGCTGCAGTGATGAGCTCAATGCGCTCACGAATCTCGGCCAGCAAGCCGTCCTCGATTTGATTGATAAAGTCGGGAATATCGCGGTAGTGCGAATAGAACGTGCGACGCGTAAGGCCAGCGCGCTCGGTGAGCGACGCGACATTAATGCGCGAAAGGTCGCCGCTTTCGGCAAGCTCGCTAGCAAGTGCCTGGCGAAGGGCACGCTGCGAGCGAAGGGACCTGCGATCGCATTTCTCGAGCTGGGACAAGCGTCCTCCTTGTTACTCAGCCTGTGCGCTATTGCACAGTGCGAGTATTATTGCACACCGTGTGTATCAACACGTAAAGGCAATATTTAGAATGTGACGAGGGGGCAGTCCCTTTGTCACATCCCACGGCGGCATTACCGATTGTCCAAAATGTCATTCATGGGTAGAATAGTGTTGACGGCAGCCCAAGTTGTAGCTGGCTGGGCAGCGCCGTTGCTTGTTTTAGGGGGTCAACGCCTTAGCGGCGGCGACCCCTTCTGTTACGCTTCGAGCGTTGCTTGAGTACCTCGGAAAGTCCGATAAGCGTCGTAAGAAGCGAGACCAATGCGGTCAGGAGCCTCACGAAATCAATCAAATCGGTCATGGGCATCACCTCCCATCAGATGGAGGGCGCTGCCCGGCACATGGAACTGCCGTCAACGATACCGATTCTATCAAAGCGCAGTTAGATATGCGAATGTTTGTTCGCATTTCAGAAGATCGGAGCTCGGGTATGGCGAAGGAGCAGTTCCTTTGCCATACCCGAGCTTGTCGCCGAACTGCCAACTACATTTTTCGATTTATTCGGCCACGCTACTGGTTTTGTATAAATGCACCGCCGGGATTATCTGAGGGTTTTTGTCCTTATTTGAGCGTATACATGCCCATTTGCGCACTTACGTCACCGAATCAAACACCATTAGAGGCATGAATGTTCCCGAGAGGGCATCTTTAGCCATTTAACGACCTCCGACAGGCCGAATAACTCGAAATTTGTTGGTGGCGAAAGCGTGACAGTCCTATACGCCAAAAGCCGGTATCTCCCATGTGACAAAGGGACAGTCCCTTTGTCACATTATTCAATGATGGTGCGGGAGCTCTGCTTATGCATGGTGGCGAGCATGTGTTTGGGGACGGCGTGGACCATGCAGCTGCCGATAGTTGCGCTCGCAGCAGCCTTAGCTGCATCGCTAGCGTTTTTGGTCGCATAGCTGTGGCGGAAACGCTTGAGCATGGCGATGTCGTTGCCGCCGTCGCCGTAGACCGCGACCTCGTCCTCGGCAATACCGTAGTAGCCCGCCAGCCAGGCCACACTCTCGCCCTTGTTGCACGCCACGTCCGTGATCTCGAACATCACCGGATCGAACGGCGCGTTGACCACATGGTCCGAGCGTTCGGCAAGATAGGCCTTAAGGTCACGCTCCAGCTCGGGCGAGGTCACGCGACAATTGATCTTGCATACATCGTGGCGCAGGATGTCACCGATCGACTGGTCGAAATACTGCTCCTCGTGATACCCACCGCGCGCACGCATGCCGCGCATCACAATACGCTTGATGGGGCTGTCCTTTTTAAAGCCCGCCTGATGCATCTCGAACGAACCGCTCGAGTACATGCCATCGGGCGTGGAGCAATCAAAGCAAATGTCCGGGAACGCCTTGAGCAGTTCCTCAGTGACCTGCGGGTCGATGGTCCAAGTCTTGAGCACCTCGCCATGGCTGTCGCGCACGATGGATCCATTGGAGCAGCAGGCGTCAAGCGCCAAGCCCGTAAAGCCATGCTCGCCGATCGGCAACGTCGAGCGTCCAGTCGCGGGAACCACGTGCAGGCCAGCCTCAGTCAGCTCGCGAATGGCGCGGCGGATGGTCCCATCCGCCTCGTGCAGGGCGTTCAGCAGCGTTCCGTCTAAGTCACTCGCGAACATCTTGATCATGGACATGCCTCTCCTTCGTCTGCCCGATATTGTAGACGAAGGAGAGGCATGTCCAAACAATGCCGTCCCGGCGCGGCGTACCACCGCCTTCACAAATTCACGGTGCCCCAGCGCGTTAAGACAATCGCCGCAATCGATTTTTCAGCCGATAAAACAGAGCCGTCGTCAACGTCAGCACCGCCAACATGGCTGCGAATACAATCGCCGGTGTCCATCGATCATATGCAACCCCGTACGTCAATTGGCCGATAGGCGTTGCGCAGGAAAGGACCATGTAAACGACCGAAAGCACTTTTCCGCAGAGCTCAGTCGGCGCTACCCGCTGAACAAACGCGGTGATTTCAACCGACGTAATGCTCGCCCACACCATGACCCATGCCGAACCAACCGCAAACACGGTGAACACGCATACATCTACGCCGAACAGCAGCGTAACAATAATCGGCGCGACTCCAAAACAGATCATCGCAACATATCGGCATATGCCATTGAAAGAAAAACGATGCGGCCAAATGCCGACCAAGCCACTGCCGGTAAGACCACCCAGGCCCAGAGCAACCTCAACTATCCCAACGCAGGACGATTGCATACCGAGATGCTTTGTAACAATAATGGGAGCGCCAATCGTTAGCCCAACCAACGCAAGGTTCAAAACTGCCGCAAGCAAAATCACAGCGACCAATGATGCATTTTGCAACAGATACCGAATCGACTCCCGAAAATCGTTTCGGCATGTCGTGCGAGTCGCGCCGTCTCTCATCGTTTCAGATGAGGCGTTTTGCTTGAGTGCGACCCCAAACAAGAGAGCTGAAATCGCAAACGCCACCGACGCGGTTGTGCAAAGAGCATCGATGCCAAAGCACCCATAGACTGCCGTCCCGACCACAGGACCCAAGATATTGCTCACCATGGTCATCTGCGAAACCAATGCAGTGGCCCGCTCAACCTTCTCTTCACCCGCCATACGCACCGTCTCAATTTGGAGCATTGGCTTTAGCAGCGATTGAACACCATATTGAACACAAAGTATCGCTACTACGACGACCGCAAGAGGCAACGAGCGCTTCATGGGGATAGACAGCAGTGATGCAGTCATCAGAGCAATGCCGAGGGACACGAGGACCTCGCGGTGTCTTCCCCGATCCGCTAAGATCCCACCAGCCGGAGTTGCGAGTACGCCGGGTATGAACGCCGTCGCCACGACGGCGCCATATAACGTTGACGATCCACTGCAATCGAACAAGTAAAGTGGATACGCAAAGCACAGCGCCGACAGCATCGAATACGTGCACAGCTGCGCAACCAGAAGTTCCGCGAGCCTGATTGACCGCACTGTTTTTGATTTCAACGAGACGCCGACGTCTCTCAGCCCAGCCATAAGCCCACCCCCTATACATACCACTAGTATGTATTTAATGACTTGAAAAGGGCAGCCGTGGCTACCCTCACAAATCAATTACATACCGTTGGTATCTATATTACCACCCGGCGCGGTCCCATACGTCCCAAATCTGCGCCGTTGTCTGAAGCACTTCATTACCCAAATCGAGCCCCACCGCGGCAGCCATCTGCGCCAAACATTGTGCGCGAGCGAGCATTCGCTCCTTGGGCTCGAGCGGACGGAACAATGGCAGCAGCCAAAGATTCGCCAACAACGATACGGCCTCCGCCGCTTCGCGCGGGCATTCGCACGCAATGGAGCCGTCGGCGATGCCCTCCTCGATCACTGGCAAGAGACAGCCATCGGCCGACTCGTCAAATGAGCCCTGGTACTGCATCGCCAGTAGGCGCGAGCTTTTTACCGGATCTGCTGCAGGACGCATACGTGCCCATAGCTCAATTTGTGGAACAACGGACTCGGGAGCGTACAGTCGCTTGAGCTTTTGGGCTCCGGTCATATTACCGACGCCAAGCATCGAGCGGCGGTGCTCAACAATCGGAGTCATCGCCCGATCAAACGCGGCGTTGAAAATCTCTTCTTTGCTCTTGAAGTGATGATAGACAGCGCCCTTGGTCATGCCGTCGAGACGGTCAACGATATCTTGAATACTCGTCCCCTCATAACCCTGTGCGCAGAATAGCTCCAGTGCCGCGTCGAGAATCTTCGCGACCGTCTCCTCGGGATATTTATTGCGACCCATAATCCGCCCATCCGCAACGCAAGTCTTGTGCCTCATTGCAGCATTTTAACGTTGCGGATGGCAGACGGTCGATTCTACACCGCGGCCGGGCCGTGTTCGCCGGTGCGAATGCGGATGACTTCTTCGACCGGCTCGACCCAAATCTTGCCGTCGCCGACGGCACCGGTGCGAGCGGCGTTGCAGATAATGTCAACGATACCGTCGACATGCTCGTCGGCGCAGATGAGGGTGAACTGCACCTTGGGGATCGTGTTGACGAGCAGCTCGTTGCCGCGCACGTATTCCTTCCAGCCATGCTGCGCGCCGCAGCCCTGCACCTGGTTGATGGTCATGCCGCGAACATCAGCCGCAAACAGCGCATCTTTGAGAACCTCAAGCTTCTCGGCACGAACAATCGCTGTAATCTTCTTCATAGTGAATTCCTCTCTTCAATAAAAGAAATTGATTTACCTTCACATGGCACGGGTTTTCCAGGTGCCCGAGATTGCCCCGAAAGAGGAGCGCCGCGTACTTCGGTACGCAAGCGACGGTTTGAGGGGCAAGGTCGGGTGCCTGGGAAACCCGTGCCGCTAATCGAGTCCCGAGAAGGAAGGGTATGCGCTCTCGCCGTGCTGACTCGCATCCAGGCCCAGCGCCTCGTCGGCCTCGTCCACACGCAGGCTGCCGTGGAACAGTGCCTTGACCACCGCGGCGATCACCAAGTCGAGCACCAGCACAATAACGACCGTCACCACAATGCCCAGAACCTGCGAGACAAGCAGCGACACGTCGCCCGTGTAGAACAGGCCGCCCTTACCGGTCCACGAGAGCTCCGGCACGCAGAACAGGCCCGTGAGCACACCGCCCAAGATGCCGCCGATACCGTGGCAACCGAACGCGTCGAGCGCATCGTCGTAGCCAAACTTGGTCTTAAGATGGCTGATGGCCAGGTAACAGACGGGCGAGACGATCAGGCCCATGACCAGCGCTGCCCACGGCTCGACAAAGCCCGCACCCGGCGTGACCACCACAAGGCCCGCAACCAGACCGGTGCTGGCACCCACCAGCGTGGGGCGACCGGTGTGCACGCGCTCGACGACAAGCCACGAGACCATGCCCGCCGCGCTGGCCGTCACGGTGTTGAGGATGGCGAGTGCCGCCACGGCGTCGGCCTTAAACTCGCTGCCGCCGTTAAAGCCAAACCAACCAAACCAAAGTAGACCGGCGCCCAGCGCCACAAACGGCACGTTATGCGGACGGTAGCTCACCATGCCAAAGCCGCGACGACGGCCGAGCATTAAGCAGAGAATCAGGCCCGTGAGACCGGACGAAATGTGTACCACGTCGCCGCCGGCAAAGTCGAGCGCGCCGATGATGTCGCCGATAAAGGAACCATCGCCGCCCCAAACCATGTGGGCGAGCGGCGCATAGACCACGAGCAGCCAAATGCCCAGGAAGGCCGTCATGGCACCAAACTTAACGCGGCCTGCCAGACTGCCCGTAACGATAGCGGCGGTGATCATGGCAAACGCCATCTGGAAGGCGATGTTGATGATCTGAGGGTAGACGGCACCATCCGCAGCATTGCCCTCGGCCGCCTGCAGCACCTGGTTGAGCACCGGCAGGCACAGCAACTGGTCAAAGCCGCCAATAAACGGGCTAGAACCGTCGCCACCGTAGGCCAGCGACCAGCCGGCAACAATCCACAGCACACCAACCAGGCCAATGGCGCCAAAGCACATAAGCATGGTGTTGATGACATTTTTGCGCCTGGACAGGCCGCCATAGAAAAACGCCAGACCCGGTGTCATTAAAAACACGAGCATGGTGCAGATGAGCATAAACGTTGTCGATCCCGTATCGTACATTCGCTCCCCCTTGGTCGCATGAACGTTGTCGGCGCTCATGATGCGGCCGAGGGGCAACTGGTGTAGACCAGATACGGCGTTGTTAAACGCTGCGTTGTCGAATGGAAACGGCACCGCAATCTTGGAAACGGCGCGGCAACGGACGCGAAACGAACGGGAAACGTGCGAACGAGAAGGGCTCGCTTGGCTCCGCTCTGGCTAGCGCCGGAACAGCTCGCGGGCTCGGTCGCGGAGGTCGGTAGCTCGAATGACACCCTCGTAACGATTGATGCGCAGACGCGGGAAGGCGTTAAAGAAGCGTAGGTCGCGGCGGCTGAGTGACACGCTCGGTACCGGGCGGCTCATGCGCTTGCCGGCAAGGCGACGACCGAGCGACGGACGCGGCATACTCGGCGCGGCATCGGCCACGCGGCGGGCAGCGAGCGCCAGGCCGCGAGCACCATCCGAGATAAACGTCGGCATCGAAGTCTTCTCGCGCAGGGCATCGAGCGCCGCGTCGCCCAGCTCGGCCAGCCAAGCGTTAACGGCGCGACCGCGGATATGCGTCTGCGCCACCGAGTCAATCGCCGAATCGGGAATACGTTCGAGCATAGAGTCGGAGGCGTCGGCAAGCGACTCATTGATGCGGTCGGCAAGGTCGGCACGCACACGCTCAAGCTGATCGGACAGACGCCGCCAGCTCGCCAACGAGCACACCGCATCGACCATCATCGCGACCGCGACGATAAAGGCGGCCAAGCGCACGATTAGCACCGGCAGATGGCCAAGCAGCCCCAGCAATGCCGGCTCCACTAAACGGCAAATACACAACGCACCCAAGCCAAACGCGCAGGCCCAGTACAGGCAGATGCGTCCGTGCAGGTTAAACGGCAGATGCGAGTAATCCCAAAACCGGGCACCCGTCGTTTTTTCCAACAGCACGCCCACGCTATATTCGATCACGCTGCATACGAGCGCGGCAGCGACAAACTGGCTCGAGGCGTCTGGGATTCCACGCAGCAGCAACCAGCACGCAATGCCGCCCGCACCGTAGATGGGACAGCACGGCCCTAGCAAAAAGCCGCTGTTGGCAAAGCGTCCGTGGTTGAGCATGGCGCAGACTGTCGACTCCCATACCCAGCCGCAAAAACCGTAGAAGGCAAACGAGAGTACCAGCGCCGAGAGCGGACAGGCGGCAAGCGTCGCGCCGTCAAATGCCATGTCGATCGCGGTTCCCACCGTCTACCCACTCCTCTTTTCGTTCGATTCTTTGCTCGAGCCGTCACTCGGGCCCTCGTTCAAATCGTTCGCGCCGCCTTTGCGCGGCAGACGGCCGGCAATCGTCTCGCGCAGTGCGCACCATTTATCCGCCAGGCACACAATCCATGCCTCACGACACGTCGGCGGCACCGGTACCAGCGGAAACATATGCCGTACGATAATATTCCGCTCGCGCGGCGTCAGCTCAAAATCTTCCTCCGCACGCGCCAAGGCAAAAAACGGGTGACGAAAGCCATGCAGTCGATGGCTTGGGTCGGGATCGTGCCAGTCATAGAGAAAGTAATCGTGCAGCAGGGCCCCGCGCAGCAGCGATAAGCGGTCGACGGAGATACCGACGCGGCCCAGGCGCTCGGCAAAGGACAGACTTGCCCGCGCTACCGAGGTCACATGCGTATAGACCGTCACATCGCCATGTTGGATAAACTCATGCATCAGGTCCAAGCGGCCCGCCTGGGCAAGCTGACGGGCGGCATCGTCGACCTCGCGCGCGATTTTCTCGGCACGAACGGTATCGGACATGCGGCCTCCTTCCGGCGGCGCTCGGCGGCAAGCCGCGGCCTGCGCGCAATGAATAAAATCATCATCGAATTTACCAGTATGGCATCGGACAAAACGTTTTGCCCCACCAGTTGGCGAATTACCGCGCCGCCGTCACATATCAAACGCCAAAATGTGCGAGACTGTCTTGTGCAATTGTGCCGGCCGAGGGAGTGCCGGCGCACGATTCGCATGGAGTAACCCACAACGATGCTGCTTACGCAAACGACAACGCCCGAGGACGTCAAGGCTCTCGATCGCGCCGAGCTTCCGCTGCTCTGCGGCGAGATCCGCCACGCCATCCTCGAAAGCTCCGCCGCCGTCGGCGGGCACGTTGCCCCCAACCTGGGCGTCGTTGAGCTTACGGTTGCGCTCCATCGCGTGTTTAACTCCCCCATCGACAAGATTGTCTTTGATGTTTCGCACCAGACCTACGCCCACAAGGCGCTGACTGGGCGCGCGTACACTTATATCGACCCGGCACGCTACGGCGAGGCCTCTGGTTTTGCCAATCCTGACGAGTCCGAGCACGACCTGTTCGCCATGGGCCACACCTCCACGTCGGTGAGTCTGGGCTGCGGCTTGGCGCACGCTCGTGACCTGGCGGGCGATGCGTACAACGTCATCACCATCATTGGCGACGGTTCGCTTTCGGGCGGTCTGGCGTTTGAGGGCTTTAACAATGCCGCCGAGCTCGACAGCAACCTGATCATCATCGTCAACGATAACGACCAGTCCATCGCCGAAAACCACGGTGGCCTGTATCGCAATCTGGCCGAGCTACGCGCCAGCAACGGCACCTGTGAGCGCAACGTTTTCCGCGCGATGGGGCTCGACTACTGCTATCTGGACACCGGCAACGATGTGTTGGCCCTGGTCGACACGCTGCAGGAGCTGCGCGATATCGATCATCCCATCGTGCTGCACGTCTCCACCGCAAAGGGCAAGGGCTTTGAGCCAGCCCAGAGCGACCCCGAGCGCTGGCATCATGTGGGTCCGTTTGACATGGCGACTGGGCGCAAGCTCTGCCCGGGCCATCCGAGCGAGCCTGCGCCGCGCACCTATGCCGACATTACGGGCGAGGCGCTCAGCGCCGCCATCGAGCACGATCCGCAGGTCGTGGGCATCACGGCCGCCACGCCCTACATCATGGGCTTTACACCCGAGCTTCGCGCCGCCGCCGGCAAACAGTTCGTCGATGTGGGCATTGCCGAGGAGCACGCCGTGACCTTTGCCACCGCGCTTGCGCGCTCGGGTGCCAAGCCAGTCTTTGGTGTGTACGGCACGTTTTTGCAGCGCGCCTACGACGAGCTGTGGCACGACCTGTGCCTCAACGATGTCCCCGCAACCATCCTGGTGTTTGGCGCATCGATCTTTGGCACCACATCCGAGACGCATCTTTCGTTCTTTGATATTTCTATGCTGGGCGCTCTCCCCAATATGCGTTACCTGGCGCCTTCCTGCATGGAGGAATACCTATCCATGCTGAGCTGGTCGCTCGACCACCGCGAGCATCCCGTGGCGATTCGCGTGCCGGGCATTGGCTTGGTAAGCCGCCCCGATCTTGCGCCTGCCGAGGACGCCGATTACGGCGCCGTTCGTTACAACGTGGTGTGCCAGGGTCGCGACGTGGCCGTGCTCGCGCTTGGCGATTTCTTTGAGCTGGGCGAGCGCGTGGCAAACCGTCTGACTGCCGAGTACGGCATCGAGGCCACGCTCGTCAACCCGCGCTATGCAACCGAGCTCGACCGCGAGTTCCTCGACAGCCTTGCCGCCAAGCATCGCGTTGTCGTCACCCTCGAAGACGGCATCTTGGACGGCGGCTGGGGCGAGCGCGTCGCGTGCTACTTGGCCTGCACGCCCGTGCGCACGCGCACCTTTGGCATCGCCAAGGGCTTCCCCGACCGCTACGACCCCAACGAGTTGCTCGCTCAGAACGGCATGACGGCCGAGAACATGGCCGCCGAAGCCGTTAGGCTACTTAACGAGTAAAAAACCTCCGCAAGGGAAGCACCCCTGCGGAGGTTTTTATTTTCGCGCGCGATTATCTCAATCTGTAACATCTAGGGCCCGAATTCCCGTCTAACTGTTACAGATCTAGACAAACCGTCTTTGCCCCTGACCTTTGTCTCAATCTGTAACAGATAGAGACCTTTTGGCCGTCTAACTGTTACAGATCGAGACATTCGAATTCCCCTGAAGAGAAAATCTCAATCTGTAACAGTTAGAACCCATTTCCTCGTCTACCTGTTACAGATTGAGACAAAGCAGCGAGACAGGCCACCACATCTGCAAGAACCACCACAAAGGTGCCTGTCCCTTTATGGTAGGTAGAATAACCCATAAGGTAAGTATGTTTCTGAGTTATTTCGTGTTGACCCATTTGAGCGGGATAGGGTATAACTCTACTCAACCGCTAGGGATTTTATTGAGAAAGGTGTTCTACCATGAGCAAGAACCTCTCCCAGCAGGTCGTTCTCGACCGCCGCGGCTTCGTTGCCGCCACCTTCGCAACCGTTGCCGGCCTTGGTCTTGCCGGCTGCTCCGACACCAGCGCCGAGGCCGACAAGGGTTCCGCCGTCGGCTCCTCCAAGAGCTCCGAAGATACCGAGGCTTCCACCATACTCGATGCCAAGGCATTCGACAAACTCGTCGACAACGGCCCCAAGGCCGATGACGACGCCATCGCCGCCAGCACCTGGGCCACGGCCGTCAAGGACGCCGGTGTCTTTAAGATCGGTGGCGTTCAGACCTCCACACTTTTCTCCCTCCTCAACGAGAAAGACGGTCAGACCCGCGGCTTCGACGCCGGTATCGCACAGCTCCTGTCCAACTACATTCTGGGCGAGAACAAGGTCGAGATCACCCAGGTGACCTCGGACACGCGCGAGTCCGTCCTGCAGAACGGCCAGGTCGACGCTGTCTTTGCCACCTACACCATCACTGACGAGCGCAAGAAGCTCGTCTCCTTCGCCGGTCCCTACTACTACACCCAGCAGGCTATCCTGGTGCTCGCCGACAACGACGACATCAAGAGCGTCGACGACCTGGCCGACAAGAACGTCGCCGTCCAGTCCGGCTCCAACGGCCCCGCCATCCTGGAGGAGTTCTCCCCCAAGGCCAGCCAACAGGAGTTCAAGACCGACGAGGAGGCCCGCCAGGCACTTCAGCAGGGCCGCGTTGACGCCTACGTCATCGACAACAACATGCAGCAGAGCGCCCTGGTCCGCGAGCCCGGCAAGTACAAGATTGCCGGCAAGCCCTTCGGCAGCAAGGAGCCCTACGGCATCGGCCTGCCGCTCGATTCCGACGGTGTCGCCTTTGTCAACGACTTCCTTAAGAAGATCGAGGACGATGGCACCTGGACCGAGCTGTGGCAGATCTGCATTGGCGACCGTACGGGCGACACCAATGTTCCCGAGCTGCCCGAGATCGGCGCCTAGGCAGCGAGCCTAGTAACGGCCGCTACGAAACCATACGGAAACGCACGATGCGCTTTATTGCGCTAAACTGTTTCCTCACTGAGTTGTCGGGGCTTCCGTACACACGGGAGCCCCTTTCCTTACCGGCGGGAGGTCCGCATGAGTCTCTCCGAGCTCTGGTCGCTCTATGGCCAGAACTATATCGACGCGCTGCTAGCAACCTGGGGCATGACGCTTGAGTCGTTTGCCATCGCCATGGTGCTGGCCGTCGCCGTCACCGTGATGCGCGTGTCGCCGCTCAAGCCGCTGCGCGTCTTTGGCGACCTGTATGTCCAGGTCTTCCGTAACATCCCCGGCATCGCGCTGCTCATTATCGTCGTCTATGCGCTGCCCCCGCTCAAGGTCGTCCTGCCCTACCGCACCTGCGTCATCGTCGCCACAGTGCTCTTGGGTTCTGCCTTTGGCTCCGAGAACTTTATGAGCGGCATCAACACCGTCGGTGTCGGCCAGGTGGAAGCCGCCCGCTCGCTGGGCATGAGCTTCAGCCGTATCCTCGCCAAGATCGTGATTCCGCAGGCGCTGCGCTCGAGCGTGCTGCCCATGACCAACCTCTTTATCGCCGTCATGCTCACCACCGCGCTCGGCAGTCAGGTGCCGCTTAAACCGCAGGAGCTCACCGGCGTGGTGAGCTACATCAACACGCGCTCGCTCGGCGGCGTCGCCGCGTTCTTTATCTCGGCGCTCGGCTACCTGGGCACGGCCTTTGTGGTGAGCCACATTGGCAACTATATCGATAAGAAGGTGAGGATCCTCCGATGAGCAAGCGCTCCACCTCCGCGCTCACCATGCGCGATGCGCTCTACGAGGCTCCCGGCCCCAAGATGCGCGCCAAGATTCGCGTCGGCACCGCCATCTCACTTGTTGCCGTGGCCGCGCTCATCGCTCTGGTACTGCAGCGCTTTTATGTGACCGGCCAGCTTTCGGTCCATTACTGGTACTTCTTTACGCACCTCACCACCTGGAAGTTCCTGCTTGCCGGTTTTGAGGGCACAGTAAAGGTCGCGCTCACCGCCGGCGCCATCGCGCTGGTACTGGGCTTAGCCCTCATGCTCGGCCGTACCAGCGACATCAAGCCGCTGCAGCTGGTCTGCCGCGTGCTCACCGATTTCTTCCGTGGCGTGCCGAGCCTGCTGTTCATCTACTTCTTCTTTTTGGTGCTGCCTCAGTACAAGATTTCACTGCCGTCGTTTTGGATGCTCACGCTTCCCGTCGCGCTCGCTGCAGCCGGCGTACTTGCCGAGATCTTCCGCGCCGGCGTCAACGCCGTGCCGCGTGGTCAGGTCGAGGCAGCCCAGGCGCTCGGTCTCTCCAAGGCCAAAATCACCTTTAAAATCGTATTGCCCCAGGCGATTCGGTTTATCATTCCGTCGTTGATTTCGCAGCTCGTGGTCGTAGTCAAAGACACCACCGTCGCCTATGTGGTGAGCTACCCCGACCTCATGCAAAATGCCCGCGTGCTCATCACCAACTACGACGCGCTCGTATCGGTCTATCTGGTGATCGCGGTCATCTACATCCTCATCAACGTCGCGATCAACAAGGCCGCTGTCTACGTTTCGCACAAGACCGGCGCGACCATCATCCGCTAACGCTTTACCATTTCCAGTCATAAGGAGCCGAGCACCATGGCACAGAGCACTTCTACTTCTGGCAACCAGCCGCTTATCGAGCTCAAGCACGTCGATAAGCACTATGGCGATCTGCACGTCCTCAACGACATCAATCTCTCGGTCGACCGCGGCGAAGTCGTCGTCGTGATCGGCCCCTCGGGCTCGGGCAAGTCGACCATGTGCCGAACCATCAACCGCCTGGAAACCATCGACTCGGGCGAGATCCTCATCGAGGGCGAGCCTCTGCCGCAGGAAGGCAAGGATCTTGCCCGCATGCGCGCCGAGCTGGGCATGGTGTTTCAGCAGTTCAACCTGTTCGCGCATATGACGGTGCTGCAGAACGTCATGCTGGGGCCGGTCGACGTGCTGGGCGTGTCCAAGGAGGAAGCTCGTGAGCGCGCCATGGACCTGCTGAGCCGCGTGGGCGTTGCCGAACAGGCCGACAAGGTGCCCGCTCAGCTCTCGGGCGGCCAGCAGCAGCGCGTGGCCATTGCCCGCTCGCTCGCCATGCAGCCCAAGGCCATGCTCTTCGACGAGCCCACGAGTGCCCTTGACCCCGAGATGATCAACGAGGTGCTCGAGGTCATGGTCCGCCTGGCCCAGCAGGGCATGACGATGATCGTCATTACGCACGAGATGAACTTCGCCCGCCGCGTTGCCGACCGCGTCGTGTTCATGGCCGACGGCCAGATCGTGGAAACCGGCGCGCCCGACGAGTTCTTCGACCATCCCCAGACCAAGCGCGCCCAAGACTTCCTCAACTCCATCAAGGGCCACTAGCCCAATTGCCATATCCGCTCGCCATGACCATCCAAACTCGAAAGCAACACCTATGATCGGAACTCGCACTTCATCGTCATACACCCCGCACGTCAACGTCGACCCCGCCGACCGTCCGCTCATCCTGGTGGCGCCGCGCTGGGAAGAGGCAAAGCCGTTTTTAAGCGAGACACTCTCCCCCAACGAGGAAATCGCAAGTGTCTTTGTCGATGCCATTCTTGCTGCCGGCGGCCTGCCGCTGCAGATGTCCATCACCGAGGACATTGAGGTCATCCGTCATTACGTCGACATCGCCGACGGCATCGCCATCCCCGGCGGCCCCGATGTCAATCCCAAACGTTGGGGCGATGATCGACCCTACGACCCCACCCTCTGCTGCGAAATCCGCGATAGTTTTGAGTTTAAGCTGGTCGACGAGGTACTCCGCGCCAAAAAGCCGCTCTTTACCACCTGCCGCGGCACGCAGCTGCTCAACGTCGCCACCGGCGGCACCCTGTGCATGGACGTGCCGAGCCTGGGCGCGCGCGAGGGCCGCACGCAGTGGCGCCATACCCACGTGCTCAACGACCCTGTGCATCCTGTCGAGGTCGTGCCGGGCTCGCTGCTGGAGCGCGCGGTTGGCGGGCACAGGCTGATCCAGACCAACTCCGCACACCACTGCTGCGTCGATCGTCTGGGTAAAAGCACGCGCTTGGTCGCCAAGGCAACCGACGGCGTGCCCGAGTGCATCGAAGTCGAAGGCCAGCCGTTCTGCCTGGGCGTGCAATGGCACCCTGAGTACACGTGGAAGACGCTCGAGACCGACTTTGACCTGTGGAAGTCGTTTGTCGAGGCAGCGGCCAAGGTTAAGCGGGCTCGCTAGCTCGCGAATCACACAGGCTTAAACCTTCCATGCCAGGGGGGGGCGGACACCAGCTACGGTGCCCGCCCCCCTGTATTTGATATGCTCGGTATGATTATCCCTCACAAACAATCAGAGAAATCTCGACCGCAATCGGTCGACAGTAAAGCAAATGGCAACAACGCTTGCTACGTTTATGAGACAGTCAATTAAAATCGAAATGCATTGACCATTCCCCAACGGGGTCACGCCGCAAATCCACATGAGCATCGAGGCTGGAAGCGGAAGCATGGAATTGGCCCCGATCTGTATGTAGATCGCTACGACGTTGACAAGCAGCAGCATGCCAATCGGACCGAAGCCGGCCCCAAAATAGGAAACAGCGATCACGCAAGAGACCACATATGCAAGACAGACGGCACTCGCCAGAAGAAGTCGATAGCAAAATACATGCAGGTTGAAATACTGCTGAGCATCCGAAACGATTGCGCAGTTAAGACAGTACAAAACGACACTCGACAGGACAAACGCGCCCAAAAGGGCAAAAGAAGATAGCACCACTCGCGCAACGATAGCGCACACACGCTTCCCTCCCCGAGCCTCCGACAACCCCCACGGTTCCTCGACAAAGCCCGAACTGACAAAGCGCGGCACAATGCAAGCCGCGATGAACGGAAAGAACAATGCATGGGCCAACGGGGCTACGTTGAACAGCAGACCGCGAAAAACCTCTGCATTGCCAAATAGAAGGACATCCTCCGCCGATAGCCGAAGCGTCGGGTCTGGGAAAAAACCCAAGAAACTGTTCTCACGGAGGCTACAGAACCACATCGGGAAAGAATTAAGCTGCAATATCACCATGTACGCATAAATTACCAGGATTAAGGCGTACGCCCATTTGCTCACATGCTTCAATTCTGACTGGAGAAGTCTTTTAATCTGACGAGCCATTGAGCACACCCCCAGCGCGAAAGCTCAAGAGAGCGTAAATCAATACCGATAGACAGCTGGCTGCCACGCCATATCCCAGAAGCGTCAGCTGCCCCATATCGCTATACCCAAGGGCACATCCGACTCCAAGGTACGGCCCCGGAAGGAAGAAGATCCATCGCAAGGATGGTATAGGTGCCTGAAGGAAGGCTCCGTAGAGCGTCAAGCTCATGACAAATCCGACTATCACCACGGCCCCACTCAATACAGCGCTGCCCGTTATCCGATAGATGGTCACCGTCTCCAGCGCAACCGATATCACCAATACGGCGTTGACTATCATTGCAGGCAAAAATACAGTTAGTATGTTGTGCGAGTAGTTATGCCCTCCACGTATTATGGCTATTGCAAAAAGAAGAAGGCAAAGCGCGCTATACGCTGCGCCAATTATTAAAGCAGACGAAAATGCATGGGCTAGAGCCCCATAAAAGCGGTTGAGACCTCTTGCCGAAGAAATTCGGTGCCCCTCTTTATAGCCATGCTCCTGTAAAAGCACCAAACAAACGATGAGTGGAACGAACAGGGATGTACCGGCAAAAGCGCTGCGCGCAAGGGACTCATCAGGCGCAGAAGGATCGATTGCATTCCAGAGGAAACCAATATCCTCCCCACAAACGCCATAGCCAAAGGCGAGCAACGTTGTTCCGTTTTTTAGAAAGATGCCGAAGAGAAGGCCGAACGCCAGCATAAGCGCAAGACCAAACTTCGCCGGAAATATCCTGTGCAAACGCATCATATCTGCCTTTATGGGATGGATCGCCCGCTTCATAGCGAGACCGCCTTCATCAAGCGCCTGTAATACTCTTTTAGGGATGGCGCCTCATCCCTTATGACGTCCATCGATTCCTTTTTTAGCAGTTCACCGTCATGAAGAAACAGGCAGCTTGTTGCAACCGATGCCAGCTCATCCAAGTCGTGGCTAGAGATAAGCATGGTTTTGCCCTGCTCCCGATTCAATCGACCGATAAGGGCCCATATACTCTCGATGCCCAACGGATCCAATCCATTTGCCGGCTCATCGAAAATTAGTACGTCGGTGTCGCCCAATAAAGCCGTAGCTATATCCAGTCGCCGTTTCATTCCCAGAGAAAAACTGCTCACGCTCTTTTTCTCATCGACGTCCAGCCCGACTAGGCCCAAGACGCGAGGAACCTCACGTTTCTCATCGAGTCCCCATTCCGCACATCGGATCCGAAGATTCTCAGCCGCACTGAGGGATTGGTATGCTCCGCAGGAATCTGGCACATAGCCGACACGCGTCCGCATCAAGCTCAGCTCTTTTTTCGACTTGCCTCCAAAGAGCTCCACGCTCCCCGACGATGGCTCACAGAGGCCCAGCACTATTTTAATAAGCGTGCTTTTGCCCGCCCCGTTTGCACCAACAAGGGCGCAAAGCTCAGACTGATCCACCTCGAAGGAAACGTCATGCAAAACGCGGCGCCTCCCATAGCGCTTTGACACCCTTGATAGCCTTATCGTCGATGCGTTCATTGGCCTCCCGTTCCGCTTGATAGCAAAACCGCTCATATCGTTCCTTCTTTACTTTATCGTTTTCCATAGTTGTTATTGTTTTTCGATAACTCATATTTGCCAAGATAATCTAAAAGAAAGAACCCGTGTTAGACACGGGTCCCTTCACGCTGATATTTCGTTTTAGTTGTTCGCCTTAAGCTACTCGTCGCTCAAATCGACAGCAAAGACTGATGTCGGAAGCGACGCCTCATTGCCTCCGCCGTCCCGCATCTGCCTCACAACGTTTTTTGCACGCTCAACAATAAGCTCCTCAAGCTCTTTCTCACTCACGCGCTGAATAATATCTCCCGGTTGACAATCAAGCTCATCACAGATATCGAGGAGCGTCTTTAGGCGAATAGCTTTTATCTTTCCGTTTCTAAGCTTTGAAATATTAGCCGGAGTATGCCCCGTCGCCCGAATCAGATCAGCACTGGTCTTTCCGGTCTTAAGCAGCTGCGTCTCAAGCTCGATGATGAGATAGCTCATGTTTCCTCCTACACAAGCTCGTCAGACTGCTCTTGGAGCAGCGAGGCATAACTCCAGATCGCCGAGATAAATAAACAGACAACTGCGCCGATAAACGACCCCGCATCAAAGGTAGCGCCTTGGCAAATCTCAATAACGAAGGAATGAGGCACGATGTAAAGCTCCAGTCCGCCAATGGTGAGATTGACCGATCCATAGGCACCAACAAGCGAAACCGCGGCGTTAACAGCAAAGGCAAGCGCGAGAACACGGATAAGCCGCACATGCGTCTTGGTAAAGGGCGAGACGCCTCGCGAGATGTTACGGCTGAGCCCGCACAGAACGACAAGCGAAATACCCATAACAAGCGCCATGCACAGTCCGCTTGGGATAACGATGCACCCGCCATCGAGAAGCGTCACGACACCGAAAGAATCGACAGAAGCAACGTTTGCAACCGCATACCAGATCACGTAAACAACCAACGCGGCAAAAGCGACGAGCATCCCTGCAAAAACGGCTGCCATGCAAAAACCGAGCTTCCTGATATTTTCGCCCGCCTTGGCCATACGCTGAACGCTGTTGGACATACACTCACCCTCATCGACTCTATCGTTATTCGAACGGTTTATCGAACAACGATATGGATTGCATGCGGAAAGCCCCGACAGTGTGCATAGGCAATTCACTAATCAGAAGAGGTGAGCGTGGATTTTTGGACACGTATCGAACGAGCGTGGATAATCTCCCACTTTGAGGCCGCCACCGGGCCTAAAACGGGAGATTATCCACGCTCATAGTCATCAAGGCTCACAGCCTCTTACTCGGCCGCCTCGCGCAGAGCCGACATCGTAGCCGCATATTGCTGCTGCAACGCATGCATCCCCTCGCGGGCGCCGTCAACGGCATCAGCGCCGCGCAGCGCTTCGGTTACCACGACCGCCGGCTCGTACAGATTATCGAATCCCAGGTTCTGGCTCACGCCCTTGAGCGTGTGCGCTGCCATAAACGCACTCTCGGCGTCTCCTGCCGCCATGGCAGCCTCCAGCTTGTCCATGCTCTCGTCATCCAAAAACTTGAGGGCAAAGCGGGCAAGCATTTCCCCGCCCATCAGCCGAGCGCACGCGTCGTCATAATTAGCGCCGATCTTCTCATACGCCTCACGCATGGAAATCATGGATTAAAAACTCCTTTGGTCAAACTAAATCGTGGGAAACGCGACGACGTCGGCGGGGCGTGCCAACGTCTCGGCAATTTGGTCTTGCACCTCGAGCAGGCAATCGAGCAGCAGCGGGTTAAAGGTGCCGCACTTACCGTCCAGGATCATCTGGATCGCCTCCTCGTGCGGGATAGCGTCCTTGTACACGCGCACGCTCGTCAGTGCATCGTACACGTCAGCCACCGAAACCACCTGCGCGGCGATGGGAATTTCGTCGCCCTTAAGGCCATCGGGATAACCCTTGCCGTCCCAGCGCTCGTGATGCCAACGCGCAATCTGGTACGCATATTCCATAAGCGCATTGCCGGCGTGATGGCTGCCCAGCTCGAGCAGCATGTTGGCGCCAATCGTGGTATGCGTCTTCATAATCTCGAATTCCTCGGGCGTGAGGCGCCCGGGCTTGTTGAGGATCGCATCGTCAATCGACATCTTGCCGATATCGTGCAGCGCCGAAGCCAGGGCGATCGTGGAGCGTTCCTCATTGTCGAGGGAGATCGTGCCGCTACGCTGGACCAGATAGCCAAGCAGCAGCTCGGTCAGCTTTTCGATGTTCGTAACGTGCCTACCGCTCTCGCCGTTGCGAAGCTCCATGACGCCGGCCATGATGTCGATGAGCATGCGACTGTTCTTGACGCGCTCGTTGTACTGTTGGGACAGCAGGTTCGTCAGGCGGCGCTGTTTGGCGTACAGGCGGATGGTGTTGCTTACGCGGCGGCGCACGACACGGGAGTCAAACGGGCGGTTGATATAGTCCGAGGCGCCCAGCTCGTACGCGCGCAGAACCGCATCATCGGAATCTTCGCTCGAAATCATGATGACAGGCAGATTATCGATACCCGATCGGCGCGACAGATCGGCCAGCACCTCAAAGCCGCTTATGCCCGGCATCACAATGTCCAGCAGCACGAGCGACAACTCATCGCCATAGCGGTCGACCATGTCGAGCGCCGCACGACCGTTATCGGCCTCGAGGATGCAATGCTCGTCCTTGAGCATCTCGCTGAGAATGGCTCGGTTCATCTCGGAGTCATCGGCGATAAGCACCAAAGGCTTTTCGCTTTGGAAGGCCTCGATGGAATCGGCATCGGTCACGACCGTACCGGCTTTTGCCTTAGCGCGGCTCAGTAACTGAGCAGCGCGGCCAACGCCCTCATCGACCGTCTCGCCATGAATGCGAACGCCACCAACACATGCCGTCAAGCTCACGTACTCATGGCCCGGAATAATCGTGGAATGAACGGCATCGGACACCTGATGCAGGCGACGGGTGAAGTCATCGGAGGGAATATTGGGCATGACAACCACAAACTTGTCGCAGCCATAGCGCACAAGCTCGTCAGTCGAACGGATTCCGCTGCGTATGGCTGTCGCCACAGCACCGAGCGCAAGGTCGCCGGCATGACGGCCACACGTATCGTTGAAGACCCTAAAATCATCAAGGTCGATCACCGCAACGCCGGCATTCACGCGGGTGCTACGGAGCTTTTCCTCGTAATATCGGCGATTGCGCACATTCGTCAGCACGTCGGTGTAGACAAGGTCCTCTTCTGCGGCCTCTTGCTCATCGATCGGACGCACCATCAGCAAGACGTGAGGCTCGCCCTCGACCTTCAAAGGGCGTAGACGGGCGCGGTACTCAGTGCCATCATTGAGCAGTTGCTCCGACACCTCATCGGAGTCTGCCAAAGCCTCAAGACTTGACTGACGCAGACAAGGACACCGATCACCGGCGAGCAGGCAGTTAGGCTCACTCTTAATCTGATCGGCCGACAGCAAACGCACCACGGGGTAGGTCTTCGCGACACGGGCGACCTCGGCGGCAGCCTCCTCGTCGGTTAGATTGACCTCGTGATTATTGAGCATATGGGGCCCTTTCGATAGTTTCGCATGGTAGCGGTGGGTTCCAAATGTTACAAGGGTAACACCTTGCCGATGCAGGTAAGCACGTGAATGCTGCCACATTCTTATGAGTTGGCAGACGGCGCGATTGAAGCCGCAGACGCGAGGTTTTGAGCACGTTTGTTAATACGGCCGAAACGTTTGCGGATGAAGCCTGCTTTGGCTATTGCGGATGCTAGAGCCCCAGGATGCCACGGACAGCCCGGGCAGCCGCTGCCGGGCGATCGCGCAGACCGTTATGCGCGCCCGGGATCGTCACGAGAGGGCAATCGAGATATTCGGTAGCCGCTCGCGTGCCAGCCTCGCGGGGCGTGCCAATCGAGAGCTCGCCTAGGAGCACGGCGGCCACCGTTTTCGACGCGCGAACGCTATCCCAATCGGGAACGCAGGTCATAGTAATCCCGTATTCGTTTGCCATGAAACTGCGGCCGTTGCGCAGGGCATGCTTGGCTTCTGCCTCGGTCGTTCCAGGAGCCTCGGGGTCCAAGTCGCCGAGGGCTCCCAAGAAAAGCCGGAGCGCCCTTGAAACCTTTCCAGCCGCAATCATATCGAGCAAAACCGGAGCTGCGCCCATGCCGACGCCTTCGGCCGACACAGCCGGCTCATGCAGAATCGCACGGGCGACGAGATGGGGTTCAGTGCGAAGAAGCTCCAGCGCCACCAACGTACCGGCGCTGTGCGCAAGCACATTTGTCGGAGCGCCAACGTGTTCGATCACGGCCTGCAGGTCGGCGGCCTGAGCGGCAAGATCATAGCTGCCGTCTGCCGCTTCGCTGCTGCCACCACAGCCGCGGCGGTCGTAGGCAATGACGCGGTAGTCACAGGCGAGCTCGCGGGCGATACCGTCAAAAAAGACGCCGTCAACACAAGCGCCGTGCACGCACACCAAGGCAGGAGTATCAGGCGACACATCCGGGCCGGCATATTCGCGACAGGCAATCGTGGTGCCCGCATTCTCGACCGTAAAATCCATGTTGTGCCCCCATCATCAATGCTCATCCAGTTGCACGTCAGCACGGTTGGATGGACCCGCATTGCTTTACGCCTTGTTAACAGATTAACTGTACCCGACCCGAGGCTTTTCATGGCACGGCATCATGAGCGACGTGAAAAAACGAAACTTGTAAAGCAAGAGCCCACACCTTGCTTTGGAGCCGATGCTATGCTTAGGCACAATTGTCTTGAGGAGCATATGCCTATGTCTACGTTTTTGAATGCCAGCCCCATCTTTGGGCCCGTTCGCAGCCGTCGCCTTGGTCTCTCGCTCGGCGTCAACATGATGCCGGCCAGCGGCAAAATCTGCACGTTCGACTGCATCTACTGCGAGAACGGCCTCAACGCCGAGCGCCCCTGCCATGAGCCGTATAACACGGCTGCCGTGGTACTCGAAGCGCTCGAGGCAAAGCTGCGCGAGATGGCAGCCGAGGGCGAGCCCCCCGATGTAATCACCTTCGCAGGCAACGGCGAGCCCACCGCCGCACCGGAGTTTCCACAGGCCATCGCCGGCGCCGTCGCGCTGCGCGATCAGCTAGCCCCCAACACCAAGATTGCCGTGCTTTCCAACGGCACGCGCGCCGACCAGCCCGCTGTGCACGATGCGCTCATGATGGTCGACGACAACATTCTTAAGCTCGATACCGTCGACCCGGCGTTTATCCAGCTGCTCGACCAGCCCGTTGGCCCCTATGACGTCGAGCACCAGATCGAGACGTTCGCAGGCTTTAACGGTCATGTCATTATCCAGACGATGTTTTTGAGCGGTGAGTACCGGGGCAAGTCTCTCGATAACACCGGCGAGGAGTACGTCGGCCCTTGGCTCGCGGCGCTCGAGCGCATTCGTCCGCAGGAGGCGACCATCTACACGGTCGCGCGCGAGACACCAGTCGCCGGCCTTGCCAAAGCAGCGCCCGAGGTGCTCGACGCCATTGCCGCGCGCGTGCGCGCCCTCGGTATTCCCTGCCAGGTGAGCTACTAGCGCGGCCGCCCGCCAGCAGCTAAATTAGCCCCATCCCAAATGAGCTGGTCTGCGGGTGGGCTATACTAGCTGCGGATGAAAGGAAGTTAGCCATGTATGACAAAGGACCCGTGCCCGGCCGCAACGACGCTTGCTGGTGCGGCAGCGGCAAGAAATACAAGAAATGCCATAGCGCCTTTGATGAGCGCCTCGAGCGCTTGTGGGAAGAAGGCTGGGAGGTTCTGCCTCGCACGCTCTACAAGACTCCCGCCGATATCGAGGGCATCAAGCGCTCGGCAGCCATCAACGTGGGCGTGCTCGATTATGTGGGCGAGCATATCGCCGCAGGCATGACCACCAACCAGATCGACCAGATGATCTACGACTACACCGTCGAGCACGGTGGCACGCCGGCCGACCTCAACTACGAGAGCTACCCCAAGAGCGTGTGCACCTCGATCAATGATGTGGTCTGCCACGGCATTCCCTGCGATACGGACGTGCTGCACGAGGGCGACATCATCAACGTGGACTGTTCCACGATCCTAGACGGCTACTTTAGCGACTCGAGCCGCATGTTCTGCATCGGCGAGGTCTCGGCCGAGCGCCAGCGCCTGGTCGATGTCACCCGCGCCAGCGTGGAAGCGGGTCTGGCGGCCGTCAAGCCATGGCTGCCACTGTCCGTTATGGCCGAGGCCGTGCAAAAGACCGTCGAGGACGCCGGTTTTAGCGTGGTGCGCGAGTACGGCGGACACGGCATCGGTAAGGAGTTCCACGAAGACCCATTTGTGGGCTTTACCACCGAGGCGCCCGATGTGGATACCATCATGGCCCCGGGCATGGTCTTTACCATCGAGCCTATGGTCAATGCCGGAGCGCCCGACATCAAGATTAGCAAGGGCGACGGCTGGTGCGTGCGCACCAAGGACGGCAGCGATTCGGCCCAGTGCGAGGTACAGCTCGTGGTGACCGAGGACGGCTACGAACTGCTCAGCTGGTAGCCGTGGATGCGCCGGGCTACGCGATGGATATGTTAACCATCACGAAGCCCGGCGTTTTTTAGCGTTTTACCTGGTAAAACCTGCCAAAATAAACCTGTCCCTTTTTGGCAGGTCGAGCGGAGAGGACTGTTTGTGAACATCCTGGTTTTGCTGCCCGTCAATGACCGCCATCGCGCAATTCTTGAGTCGAGCGCTCCGGGCGAGGACTTTATCTACACGAGCGCCGACGCCATCACGCGCGAGCAGGTCGCCGACGCCGACGTGATCTTGGGCAACATCGACTCTGACATGCTCACGGCATGCGAGCATCTCCAGCTGCTGCAATTGCAGACCGCCGGCTATGACGACTACCTTGCCGCCGGCACCGTGCCGGCCGACGCCAAACTGTCTTGCTCGGTGGGCGCCTACGGTCAGGCTGTGAGCGAGCACATGTTTGCCATGGTCCTTTCCATGATGAAGCGCCTGCCCGGCTATCACGACTTGCAGCGCGAGCATCGCTGGGAGGATTTGGGGCCGGTCACCTCGCTCAAAAACGCCAATGTGCTGGTGCTGGGCGCGGGCGATGTCGGTGGCCACTTCGCCACGCTCTGCCGCAGCATGGGCGCGCACGTCCGCGGCATCAAGCGCCATCCGCTCGTCTACCCCATTGTGTTTGAGGACATGGACGGCATGGATGCCCTGCCCGAGCGCCTGGCCGAGGCTGACATCGTTGCATCCTTTATGCCGAGCACACCCGAGACCCGCGGCCTGGCGAACGCCGAGTTCTTCGCCGCGATGAAACCGGGTGCCTTCTTTGCCAACGGCGGCCGCGGCGATCTTGTGGTCGCCGACGACTTGGTTGCCGCTCTGGAATCGGGACATCTCGCCGGCGCCGCGGTCGACGTCACCGACCCCGAGCCGCTGCCTGAGACAAGCCCCCTGTGGGATGCGCCCAACATGCTCATCACGCCGCACGTCTCGGGCTGGTTCCACCTAGCCGCCACGCTCAACAACGTCGTCGACATCGCCGCGGAGAACCTGCGTCATCTGCAAGCCGGCGAGACCCTGCGCTGCTGGATCGAACATTAGGGTTCCGCCGTTCTAACGAACGGCGGACCGGCCGACGCTGCGCGCCGCCCAGGGCGACAATTTGTCATTCAAAAGGCAAGGCATGACCAGAAGGTCTATGCCTTGCCTTTTTCATGCCAACTTGTTCGCCCTGGACACCGCTCGCTGACGTTTGCTCAACCTGCGGCGCTTTGCTGGCGCGGCCCTACCTGTGGACTCTCGCTGACCATTATTCGACCAGAGGGGTCTAGCGCTATTTAAGCGTTGTTAGATAGTTTCTTGCGTTTTCGACGTTCATTGCTGCGACGGGAGCATGCGAACAGAGCTTGACATCGTTGGTGACCAGTAAATCTGCTTGAGCGCGTATCGCTGCCGCAATGATTAAATCGTCTTCGTAATCGCTATGGAGCTCACGCTGTCTGCTCGCCATCCAGATGTCGCTCAGGTCACAGGGCACTGGCGTGGCAAGCTGCGACAGCACGCTAAGACAATCCCATGCAAGCGAAGTCGCTACCGTAGCGGCATACTGGGAAAGCGAACCGTGCTCTCGCCGATACCATGCCTTATGTTCACTTGAAATCAAATAGAACAGGTCTTTGGACGATGTCGCCGCGTACAGCAAATCAACCTGTGCCGTGCATGCATCGCGTAAAAACTCAATCGCCACCGAACGACCACGTCGTGAGGGAATGAAGTAATCGAGCCACACGTTGGCGTCAACCAAGATGCGCTTTGGAGTCTCACTCATAGAGCCAGCTCATCTCCTCGCCATAGCGATCCGCATAGGCATTCCGTTTGAGCTCTTCGTCGTCCGATGGCTGAGCCTTGACCATATCGATTCCCGACTCACAGCAAGCGGCAGCGAACAGCTTCGACCCCTGATCCATGAGCTCGAGCTTACGTTTGGCGGCCTTTTCGCGCTCGCGCTGTTCCGCCCGGGCACGACTGGGCAGCAGGATATCCTCGAGCGCACCGGGGCGATCGGCCAGCGACGCTGCAAGCTGCCAGAGCGCTCGCACCGCTTGGCTCGGCGTCATACCGGCCTTGGAGAGAGCAGCGTCGCCGCTCCTTTTAAGATCGGCATCGAGACGCACGTTGATCTGAGCGGCCGTTGTAGTCATGATCCCTCCTTACCACTCCAAAATCATCATAAAACACTATGTTAAATACGTAAAGCATGTATAGCATTTTGAAGCATAGCCGTATCCTGCGCACCAAAAGCCGCCGATGTAGTTCGGTTTTACCCTTTGCATTTGCCCAGATAAAACCTGCCAAAATTAACATCCCTTTTTGGTAGGTTTTAGAGCTCAACGCTTTCGGCGCCGTTGATGTTCAGGTCACGCTCGTAGAAGGCCGTGAGGGCGCGGATGGCGTATACCACGTCGCGCACGCCACCGGTCTCGTAGCTAGAATGCATGGCCAGCTGAGGCAGGCCCACGTCCACGGCATGCATGCTCGCCTGCATATTGGACAGATTGCCGAGCGTGGAGCCGCCGGCCATGTCGCTCTTGTTGGCGAAGGCCTGCGTGGGCACGTCGGCGTCATCGCAGATGGCCTGGAACACCGCGCGGCTAAAGGCATCGGTGCAGTAGTGCTGGTTGGCGGCTTCCTTGATGACGATGCCGCCGTTGAGCACAACCTGGTTGCGGGCGTCGCACTTCTCGGCGTGGTTGGGGTGCACGGCATGCGCGTTGTCGCAGCTCACGAGCATCGAAGCGGCAAGCGCACGGTGGTACGACTCATCGTCAAAGCCCAGCGATCCGTTGATGCGGCGCAGCGCGTCGGCCAAGAACGTCGACATGGCGCCCTGCTTGGTCTCGGAGCCAACCTCCTCGTTATCGAAGCAGCAGAAGACCGAAACGTCGTGCGCATTCTCGGCACCCAAAAATGCCTGCAGCGAGGTGTAGGTGCAGGCCAGGTCGTCGAGCTTGGGCGTCGAGATAAACTCGTCGGCCCAGCCCCAAATGCGCGCATCCTGACGATTGACCAGGAACAGATCGCGGCCCAGAATCTGCTCGGGCTCAACGTCCAGCTCTTCGGCGATCAGGGCATCGAAGTCACCCTGCTTAAGCTCGCCGGCGCTGATGAGCGGGCACAGGTCGACAGCTCGGTTGGGCGCAAAGCCCTCGTTAACGCCACGATTCATATGGATGGCAAGGCTCGGGATAATGGCAACTTCGCGCTCGGTAGCGAGCAAGCGGCTCTCGATACGGTCGCCCTCGCGCACCAGCACGCGGCCCGCAAGTGCCAGCGGGCGATCGAACCAGGTGTAGTCGATCATGCCGCCGTAGGCCTCGGTGTTCAGGCGCAGCGTCTCGCCCGCGCCGTCGAGCTCGGGCACGGCCTTAACCTTAAACGTCGGCGAATCGCTGTGTGACGCCGTGAGTTGAAAATGATAGTCGCCGGCAACGCCGTCCTCGCCCCACGTCGCGGCCAGGTCCTCGCCCACCTTAAAGGCAACGACGCTCGAGGTGTTGCGCTGCGTGTAATAACGCCCGCCCGGTTCGATATCCCACGCCGCATTCTCGGGCAGGTAGGTAAAGCCCGCCTCGTCGAGCTCGGCCATAATGGTCGCCGCCGTATGGAACATGCTGGGGCATGCCTCGATAAAGTCGATAAGGTCGTTGGCGGCCTCGATATCGTCGGCCGTCACATGCACGCGCTCGGGCGTTTCCTGATCCGTCATGCTCTCCCCTTTCGCTGGGTTGATGGTCCCCTCCAGCATACCCCGCCACGCCAGTGCCGCACTCTTCATTCCGTGCTTAATTCCGCACCGCTCACCAAGTTGAGCCATCATGCCCGCGCTCCTTTTGCGACAATTGCGCCAACAGGACGAGAGGAGCCGTCATGAAGCCACGTAACATTGCCATCGCCTGCGGTGTCGCGGGAGCCGCCGTCGGCCTTGCCGCTGCCACCGGCATCGTTTACCGCAAGCAAATCAAGTCCGTCGCGTCGCTCAAACGCTTGACCGACTATGCGGATGGCTATGACCTGTACGCAATCGACATCGCCTACGGCTACGATCTTGATCGCATCATCGCCGCTGGCGTGTGCGACGATCAGGCCTACATCGATGCCGTGGTGGCGCAGGTGCTGCCCGGTGCGCCGGCACATGTCCAGGCGCCCCAGTTTGCCTGCAGCGCTTTTGCCGCCGTAGATGCCGAAGGCCGCGTGCGCACCGGTCGCAATTACGACTTTAAGGACGACACCTCGGTGCTGCTGGTGCGCAATCACCCACGCGGCGGCTATGCCTCCATCGGGTTTGCCGCCCTTAACAACCTGGGCGATAACACTCCGCTTGACTCCGTCGCCGGACGTGCCGCCGCACTCATGGGCCCGTTTACCCAGCTCGACGGTGTTAACAAATGCGGCGTGTCCATTGCCGTACTCACTCTGGATTCCAAGCCCTGTGACCAGGACACGCAACGCCCCGTCATCAACACTTCGCTCGCCATCCGTCTGGTGCTCGACCGCGCGGCCACCACGCAGGAGGCCGTCGACCTGCTTTCTGCCTACGACATGCACGCCATGGCCGGACGCGACTATCACTTCTTTATCAACGACGCCGCCGGTGACGCGCGGGTGGTGGAGTGGGATCCGCGCGATCCCGACCGTGCATGCAAGGCGACGCCCGTACGCCAGGTCACGAACTTCTACGCCTGCTATGGCGACGAAGTGCTGCCCAACCAAAAGAATGGCGAGCTGGGCCATGGCAAGGAGCGCGCCATCGCCATCGCCGATGTCCTCGACGCCCATACCGGCGCCCAAGACGAGGCAGTCGCTTGGAAGGCCCTACGCGCTGCGGCGCAAGAGCCCAATCCGGAAGACATCACCAGCAACACGCAGTGGTCGGTCGTCTTCGACAACACCGAGCCCGCTGCCGCCATCACGCTGCGCCGCCACTGGGGCGACGTCGACGCCTTCGCGCTGTAAGGAGCTGGCACCGTCGTCCTTACGCTCGCCTGACGTTGCTTACATTTCTATACGCTTGAGCTAACACGTTTTACCCCCGCATCAACAGTGTGCGGGGGTAAACTTATGCGCATGTTATAACTTGCCCGGAAGGATTCATCATGCTCAGGATCGGTCTTCTTACCAGTGGCGGCGACTGCCAGGCGCTCAACGCCACCATGCGCGGCATTGTCAAAACGCTTATGACCAATAGCAAAGAGCCTATCGAAATCTATGGTTTTGAGGATGGCTACCAGGGCCTTATCTACAGCAGGTTCCGCGTCATGACGCCCGCCGATTTTAGCGGCATCCTCACCCGCGGCGGCACCATCCTGGGCACGAGCCGCACGCCGTTCAAGCGCCTGGACATTCCCGAGGCCGACGGCGTCGAGAAGGTGCCCGCAATGGTCCACACCTATCATAAACTGCAGCTCGACTGCCTGTTTATGCTGGGCGGCAACGGATCCACCAAGACCGCCAACCGCCTGCGCGAAGAAGGCCTCAACGTTATCGCCCTGCCCAAGACCATCGATAACGACACCTGGGGCACCGAGTTGACGTTTGGCTTTACGAGCGCCATCGACGTCGCCACCAAGTGCATCGACGACATCCACACCACTGCCTCGAGTCACGGCCGCGTGTTTGTCATCGAGATCATGGGCCACAAGGTCGGTTGGATTCCGCTGTATGCCGGCGTCGCGGGCGGCGCGGACGTCATCTTGATTCCCGAGATCCCCTACGACATGGACAACGTCATCAAGACCATCGAGCATCGCATGGAGACCGGCAGCCGCTTTACCATCGTAGCCGTCGCCGAGGGCGCTATCTCCAAGGAGGACGCAGCGCTGCCCAAGAAGGAGTACAAGAAAAAGCTCGCCGAGCGCACGAGTCCGTCGATCGTCTACGACATCGCCAAGGAGATCGAGGCCAAGACTGGTCGCGAGACCCGCGTCGCCATCCCCGGCCACACGCAGCGCGGCGGCCAACCCGACGCCCAGGACCGCATCTTTGCGACCCAGTGCGGCGTCGAGGCGGCACTGGGGTGCCTACGCGGCGAGTTTGGCTACATGATTGCCCTGCGTGACGGCAAGATGTGCCACATGCCGCTCGAGGAGGTCGCCGGCAAGCTCAAGTTTGTCGACCCCCAGAGCGACCTGGTGCGCGAGGCCAAGGCGCTGGGCATCAGCTTCGGCGACGAATAGCCTCGGCCGAAACTGCTCTCATCGGAGACCCCAGGGCTTACATCCCAAATCGTCCTCGGACATGTCAGGACCCCGCCGTGCGCTTCGCGCGGCGGGGTCCTTCCTGCGGAAAGATTTGGGATGTAAGCCCTGAGGCCTCCTGCGGTAACTAGGGAGGCCGAGGCTATTCGTCTTCTTGCTGCGGGTGCGTGGGCTGAGATTTTGGGATGTTGCAGGCTCTTAGCTGAGAGTAGCACTGACATTTGTCCTGAAATGGCTGGTCGTTAGGGGTTGCTACCGGTAGTTGCGGTAGGGTTGGGGCAGATTCTAACTAGAAATGGTGGTCGCTACCGGTTGTTCTCGGCATACTCGGCTCATTCGATTACGGTCACCACATGAAAGGAACTGTCATGGATCTTGCGATGGCACAGCGGCTCGTCGATCGCCGCAAGGCTGCTGGGCTTTCTCAGGAGGCGCTTGCCGCCCAGCTGGGTGTGAGTCGTCAGGCTGTCAGTAAATGGGAGCGCAGCGAATCCTCTCCCGATACCGATAACCTTATTGCGCTCGCCGCGCTGTATGGCGTGTCGCTGGATGAGCTGCTGTATGGGGAGGCGGCGGATAGCACTGACGACTCGCAGGCTGATGATGAGGCGCAGAACAGCAACGCCGGCACCAAAGCTTCAGATAAGGCTGAGGAGGCCGAGGCTTCTACTGAACACGCTGATTGCAGCGATAAGCCACTTGTCGATATTTCCCTCGCGCGCGGCATCCACGTTATTGACCCCAACAAAGGCGAAGAGGTTCATGTTGGCTGGAATGGCATCCATGTGGCTAACGAGCGCAAGGGTGAAGAGGTCCATGTGGGGCCAGGCGGATTGCATATCGATACGCTTGAGGACGATGGACATAGTGTGCATACCAATGACGACGGCACCGTCACCATCGACGGCGAGACGTTTTCCAGCTGGAAGGAAGCACACGACAAGCTCGACCATCACGGCAAGCATTTCCACACCAAGGTCGGACGTGCATGGAACAAATTCCCCTTCCCTGTGCTTGTCGCCCTCGCCTATCTGGTGCTCGGCATTGTCTACGGCACATGGGCTACGGGACTCTTCCTCGTCTTTCTGATTCCCGTCTATTACGCGCTTGGCGACTTTATCGACCAACGCCACTTATCTAAGCTGATCGAGGTCATCTACCCGGCAGCCGCCATCGCTTGGTTCCTCTACATGTGGCTCTGTTTGGGACAGCCCCATCCTGCATGGATCATCCTCATCACGATTCCCGTCATCAAAGCGCTCATGCGCTGGTGCCTCAAACAATGGAAGCACCGCCAACAGGCCTAACACGCTCCGACCCACCAGCACCCAACCACCCCCGCCCTTCTCCTAAGTTGCGGTGAGATAGGGACTGTTTTGAAGCTCCAAAGCGCCAAACAGTCCGTATATCACCGCAACCTACAAACAACTGGGTCAGTTCCGGCACGGAGATTAGCATTGAGCTGACCACGCGCCAAGAAAAGGGCCTATTTACTACGTTTAACTCGAGAGGGCCGACCATACCCGCCTTTTCCGAATATTTGCAAGCCCTCTACCTGCGGTTTTAATTTCATAATCTTTGTCATGGTCGAGGGTGTGGTAGCAAACGTAGTAGATAGGCCCGTTTTGCGGCATACGACCCATTCAAGCCCAATCTCGAAGGCTGGAGAAAGCCCTTCATCCACGCCTGTGAGCGAAAACCAAATAGAATGAAAGGCAAATGGAAAAGCCCGTTTAACGAGCGGAGGACATATGCGCGACGTAGCCGAAAGCGACTGGAAGCTGTTTAAGAAAATGCTTCCTCAATGGCAAGAACGTTATATGGAAAAGCTCATCGGCCAGTATGTTGAGATACTGAACGGCGACAGTGAAGCGTCCAGTAGATTTTGGGCACTAGAAGAGCGCCTCAATAGAGACAAGCTGTCCTCAGGCGTAATTGCAAACGACATTCGCCGCAGCACAATGCACCGCGAGATAGCCAATTTGCTTATCGACAGCGTGATCACCCTTGACGACCTTGACGGTTTTACCGAGGACATTAAGAGCTATGCGCAACACTGGATTGGCCAGTAAGAGCACTGAACGACAGACATCCCCAGCAAAACGGGGCAAACGCCGGGCCACCTAATGGTTGTCCGGCGTTTGCGCAGATAAAACCTGCCAAAATAAACCTGTCCCTTTTTGGCAGGTCACTCGGCGCTCTTGAGGGCGCCGACCATGTCGATCTTGTTGAGGGTACGATTGGTGGCTAGGTTGACGATAAACGTAAAGCCAAAGGAAAGCACCACGGCGAGCACGTAGCTTAGCGGCTCGACTTCGACGTCAAAGTACAGCGACGGCATCTGCAAAATGTACGTAAAACTCTCGGCCAGCAAGCCGCCCAGTGGCACGCCCAGCGCGGCGCCAATTGCCGTGAGGATCAACGTCTCCTTGTTGACGTAATGGTGCACCTCGCCACGGCGGAAGCCCAGCACCTTGATGGTCGCCAGCTCGCGTTCGCGCTCGGAGATATTCGTGTTGGACAGCGTAAACACCACCACAAACGACAGGCATGCCGCCATAAAAGTCACGAGCACCACGACCGAATTGATGATCGCAAAGTTCGCCTCGTAGTTCTGCCAATGTTCGGCCGTGCTCGAGATGGTGAGCCAACCGTCGCTCTTAAGCTTCTTGCTAAACGCAATCTGGTCGGCCGACGAGCCCTTAAGCAGCACAAAGACGCCGTTGAGGCGTGCGCTTCGACCGAACGCGCGCTCATAGGTGCCCTGCGTCATGTAAAGCGTGTTGCCAAGATAGTTAAGCGAAATGTCACTGACTTTGACCTTGGCAACATTGAGCGACGAATCCTGGACGTATGCCGTATCGCCCGGCTGAATCCCCAGCACCAGCTGTGAACTCTTACTCAGATACACGTCTCCGTCACGCAAAGACAGCGGCTCTTTGGACTCGTCCTCGAGGCGCACATAGTCGTCCAGGTCGTTCGTGCGGTCATCGGGCACCACGATCAGCTGCACGGTCTCGCTCTTGCCGCCAAACGTAAAGGTGACGTTGTCGATCATAATCGGCAGCGTCGAAGTCACGGTCACGTTGGAATCATTGGCCGCGCTGCGCTCATCCAACGCCGCGCACGTCTGCGTAAAGTCATCGGGGTTGGCGACCGCCAGCAAGTCATAACGCGTGATATGCCCGTACTGTTTGGGCGAAAGCGCCACCGACGTATCGCGAATACCCATACCGCAGATCACAAGCGCGGTGCAACCCGCGATGCCAAAGATGGTCATAAAGGCACGCTTTTTGTAACGGAACAGGTTGCGCGCAGCCACCTTGTTCAAAAAGCCCATGCGGCGCCAGATAAAGCCGATGCGCTCAAGTAGGATGCGCGAGCCGGCGCGCGGGGCCTTGGGGCGCATGAGCGAGGCCGGGGTCTCGGCCATCTCGTGGCGGCAGGCGATAATTGTGGCGCCCACCACGCCCACGGCAAACAGCGCCACCGAGACGATCGAGGACACGATGTCGTACGAAAGCAGCATCTGGGGCAGCGAGTACATGTCGTCGAACACCGTAAACAGGAACAGCGGCAGGCCCACAAAGCCGATGATATTGCCGAGCACGCCGCCAATCAGGCACGCCCACAGCGCATAGTCCACGTATTTGGACAGGATGCGCTCGCGCGAGTAGCCGAGCGCCTTGTACAGGCCAATGAGCGTGCGCTCCTCCTCGACCATACGCGTGGCGGTGGTGAGGCTGATGAGCACGGCGACGATAAAGAAGATGAACGGGAACACCGTCGCAATAGCCTCAATTGACGAGCTATCGCTCTCCACGCTTGAGTAGCTTGCGATATTGTCGCGGTCCTGGATGTACCACGTGCATTCACCCAAATCGGAAAGCTCGGCGCGGGCATCGGCAAACTGCTGGTCGGCGGCGGCGCGGCGCTGATCCAGGTCGGCCTGAGCCTGGACGCGTTCCTCGCTGCCCTGGGCCATGCGATTGATGTTGTCCTGCTCAATCCCAAAGAGCATATTCGCCTGGCGCTCGGCCGCATCCAAGCTTGCCGGCGTGTCGACTGTCAGCTCCTGAGCGCGCGCCTTCTCACGCTCCTCGCGGATCTTCTCTATATTGCCCTTGACCTTGTTGATCTTTGCCGCGTAGGCATCCGAATAGGAGTTGAGGCTCTTGGCTCCTTCGACGACTACGTGGACTGCGGAATAGGACGACGACGTCGCGGCGTCCTCGCTCACATAGAACTTATAGTCCGCCGCCGAAGCAGCGCGAAAGGCGTTGACCGTCGAGTCGGAGCTCACGTCGGTAGGATCGAGAACCTCTGCCGTGATGGTGTAGTCCCCATCGGCAAACTGGTCCTTGGCGCTTTGGTTCGACGAGCTCGCATCGTTGGCGGCAAAGCTCACCGTATCGCCGATTTTCTTGCCAGAAGCCTTCAAAAAACGTGAGGTCACTGCCACTTCGCCCGAAGTCTCGGGCAGCTCGCCGCGTACTAGCACCGGTTGGTCAATATTCTCTTTGGAGAGGCTCTGTACGACGACACGCTCGCGCGTCGTACCCACGGCGGTATAGGCGGTCTCGGTATAGATGCCCTCGGCCGTCTCGACGCCGTCGACCTCCTGAATGGCCGCAAGATCGTCATCAGTCAGACCATAGGTCGACTGCACGTTGATGTCATAAACATTCTGCTGGTCAAAATAGGCATCGACCGAATCGCACAGATCCTCGCAACCCGCCTTGAGGCCGCACATCACGCTCACGCCGAGCGCCGTGATTACGACGATAGACAGGAAGCGTTTGAGGCTACCGCGAATCGTGCGGTAGATGCCACGGCGAAAAACCGTCGGCACCATGTCGTTTGAGCTTTGGGCAGTGCGGTAGGTCGTAAAATCCTGCTCGCGCTCCGTGTTCTGCGCATCGCGGCGTTGGCTGTTGTGGCGGTCCTGGTCCATGGGCGCTACCACTCGATCGTCTCGATCGGCACGGGATTTTGCTGGACCGTCTCGCTCTCCACGCGGCCGCTCTTAAAGCGAATCAGGCGATCGGCCATGGGCGCCAGCGCGGAGTTGTGGGTGATGATAATGACCGTAATGCCTTGCTTGCGGCAGGTGTCCTGCAGCAGCTGCAAGATCTGCTTGCCGGTTTTGTAGTCGAGTGCACCCGTGGGCTCGTCGCATAAAAGCAGCTTGGGGTTCTTGGCCAGTGCGCGGGCAATGGACACGCGCTGCTGCTCGCCGCCCGAAAGCTGCGCGGGGAAGTTGGCGAGGCGCTCGCCCAGGCCAACCTGGCGAAGCGTCTGTTCGGCATCGAGCGAATCAGGGCAGATCTGAGCTGCGAGCTCAACGTTTTCGAGGGCCGTCAGGTTGGGAACCAGATTGTAGAATTGGAAGACAAAGCCCACGTCGGCGCGGCGGTATTCCACGAGCTGCGCCTCGTTGGCAGCGCTCACGTCACGCCCGTCCACCGTCACGGTGCCGGAAGTTGCCGTGTCCATGCCGCCCAAGATGTTGAGCGCCGTGGTTTTACCGGCGCCCGAAGCGCCCAGGATAATGGCAAGCTCGCCACGCTCAACGGTAAAGCTCGCGCCGTCGAGCGCATGAATGCGAGCATCGCCCTCGCCGTATGCTTTGATGACGTCTTTGAATTCGATATAGGCCATCGATCGGTTCCCATCTGGTCGGATAACTCTTTAGTATTACCCATTTCGCACCGACCAAAAAGGGACAGGTTTATTTTGGCAGGTTTTATATGGGGAAATGGGGAGCGAAGGCAGGCGCTGGGGACGTCCAGCACAACCATTTGACCCAAACCACGCCCGCCGCTATGATGCCGCTGCGGAATGAATGTCTCCGTTGGGCGCGCCAGCCAAACTATCGCGTCGCCCTAAACCGCCTTGTTGCTGATGACTTCTGCTGTTACGTGATGTCCTTTGGGCATCACGCCGCGGCAGGAGTCTTTTTTGTTTTGGAGGAGAAGTGTCGGAAAACAGTGCATCGAGCAGAATCAAACGCCTGCTCAACACCTATAGCGGCCTCATGCTTATGGGTGCCGTCGGAATCCCTATTGGCATCATCGTCGGTGCAATTTGTGCCCTCTTTGGTCGCGTGCTCCTGGCAATCGGCGCCTTCCGCGACGAGCACATCACCCTGCTCCTTCCCTTCCTCGCCCTCATAGGCTTGGCCATCGTATTTGCCTACCGCACCTGGGGCAAAGGCACCGATCGGGGCATGAGCTTAGTATTCGACGTAGGTCACGGACGCGAGGACGCCATCTCCCCGCGTTTGGTGCCGCTCATTATGCTGAGTACGTGGGGGACGCATCTCTTTGGCGGTAGTGCGGGACGCGAGGGCGTAGCGGTGCAGATCGGCGCCACCGTCTCACATTGGATCGGCCGACGCCTACCTTTCCGCGACCCCGGCAACACGTTTTTGCTCATTGGTATGGCCGCTGGCTTTGCCGGACTCTTTCGAACGCCACTCGCCGCTACGGTCTTTGCTGTCGAGGTGCTGGTCGCCGGACGCATGGAATACCGCGCGCTGTTTCCCGCGCTTACGGCTTCACTTGCCGCAAGCATGACCTCGGGTGCCCTGGGGCTCGAGAAGTTCGAGGTCGCCGTTACCGCCTCGTATGCGCTCGATCTCCCCGGTCTTGGACGGCTGGCGCTGTTGGGCATCGCGTTCGGTATGGTCGGTGGAGCTTTTGCCTGGTGCCTTGCCCATGCCAAGACCCTTGCAGCGTGGCTGCTCCCCAACCCCTATGCGCGCATCACCGTCATGGGCATCGCGCTATCGGCGATTCTGTTTGCACTATGGCAGGGTCGATACTGCGGTCTTGGCACCAACCTGATATCGGCGGCGCTCGACGGTGACGGCAAGGTCGCCATCATGCCTTGGGACTGGGCGCTCAAATTTGCGCTCACCATTGCCACGCTTGCCGCAGGATATCAAGGTGGTGAGGTGACGCCGCTGTTCTCCATCGGAGCAAGCCTGGGTGTCGTGCTCGCCGGGATTCTCGGCATGTCCGTCGAGCTCTGCGCCGCACTGGGCTACGCCGCCGTCTTTGGCAGCGCCACCAACACGCTGCTCGCGCCGATCCTCATTGGCTGCGAGGTCTTTGGCTTTGGCAATCTGCCCGCCTTCTTTATTGTCTGCGTCGTGGCCTACCTGTTCAACATGGACAAGTCGATCTACACCCTGCAAGAGCGAGCGTAGAAAGATGTCCAAACAGGTGGTCTCAACCGGAAACTGCGTCCCACTCTGAGGCTGTATTCCGGGACACGGTTTCCGCTTGGGACGCCATTCGGAAAGCGCATCCCGCTTTAAAACGACATTCCGGGACGTGGTTTCCGTCTGAGCTTCCATTCGAAAAGCGCGTCCCGTTCTTTCACGGCGTCTTGGCTATGCAAAGTGCCCTGGCGTTACTCCTCGTACGCGCCCTCAAGCCGAAGCAGCCACTCCTTGCGATCAAGCCCGCCGGCATATCCGTTGAGCGATCCGTCGGCTGCCACCACGCGATGGCACGGCACGATGATCGAAATAGGGTTGCGAGCGACCGCAGCCCCCACCGCGCGAGGAGATACAACGGGCGCTTCATTTCCCGGCACACGATGTCGAGCCGCAACACGCTGGGCGATCTCGCCATACGTAGCGACCTCGCCACGCGGAATTGAAAGCAGCTCATACCAAACCTCACGCTGAAACGCCGTGCCAATCAAATGCAACGGCGGCGTAAACCGAGGCTCCTGCCCCGCAAAATAGGCATTCAGCCAAGCCCAAGAACGCTCAAGCACCGAAGAAGCCGCACCATTTGCCGGACTCACCGAAGACATCCCACCGGCACCAGAAACCGCATCGGCACCTACGACATACTCCGCATCCTCTTTGAGCAGCGTAGAGCCAAAGTGCTCCTGCCCCTCAAACCAAAGCCCCGTCAAACCGCGGCCATCAGCGGCAAGCAGGATTTCGCCCAAAGGCGAAGCAAATGTCGTCGTGACCACCAGCGGCTCCTTTCAAAACTCCGCAACATAATACCGCGAACTGTGCAGACAACCCCCGCAGATACGTCCGGGCGGGCTCGCAATTACTTCAGCGAGGCTGTTTTTCCCAATAAAGCGAAGAAGACGCGGGGCTTCGACGCCAGGGCGGTACCCCCGCCAGCTGAGCTCTAATACTTTTCCCGAGAAGTGAACGAGTAAAAACGAAGTCCCGGAGCATCCACACCTTTAGACCGCAAAACCGCAGGATTCGCGCTGCAAAACCGCAGGAAATAGCGGTCAAAATATGCCAATGCTTCGGGGGTCCAAATAAGGTCGTTCACTTCACGGGAAAAGTATTAGACCTCAATTCGCACCAAGCCCAAAGTCACCCCAGGCAGCAGGCGCGACAGCGCCGCGACTGCCGTCACGGCCCCGCAGTCACCCCAGGCAGCAGGCGCAACGCGTCGCAGCTGCCGGCCGCGCTCCGCAGTCCCCAAAGGCGGCAGGCGCGAAGCGCCGAGGCCGCCGCCGGGACCAGGGCCCGCAACAACCACGTGCCCCCACATCAGCCCAGCGGCCCCAACCAACAACGACCCCATCGCAGGCCACTCGCAGCAGCGTCACCGCAGGCGGGGGCCGGGCTTAGTTTTCAGAACACTCCGCAGACCAGTGTGGCGCCTTGTCCGCGGCTCCGAAGGAGCAGGACAAGGCGCCACACATGGTCGAGGACGTTCTGAAAACTAAGCCCGGCCCCCGCCGGACAGGTCCACCGCTACTCGCAGAGCAGCTTAGCGATCTGGACGGCGTTGGTTGCCGCGCCCTTACGGATTTGGTCGCCGCAGCACCAGAAGGTGATGCCACGCGCGGCCTCGGGGTTCGAGATGTCGCGACGCACACGACCGACCCAGATCAGGTCCTGGTCGGACGTATCCATCGGCATGGGGAAGCGATCATGCGCATCCTCGGCGCTCATGTCGTCAACCAGCTTCACGCCCGGAGCGGCAGCCAGCGCAGCACGGGCCTCCTCAACCGTAATGTCGCGCTCAAACTCGAGCGTAATGCTCTCGGAGTGCGAACGCAGCACGGGCACGCGCACGCAGGTGCAGTTCACGCGCAGCTCGGGCAGATGCATGATCTTGCGGCCCTCGTTTTGCAGCTTCATCTCCTCGGAGGTAAAGCCTTCCTCCTTGACACCGCCGATCTGCGGAATCAGGTTGCTCGCCAGCTGGGCGGCAAACGCGCGCGGCTCGGGAATCTCCTCGCCACGGCCCAGGGCGGCAAGCTGAGCCTCGAGCTCGGCCATACCGGGAGCGCCAGCGCCCGAAGCTGCCTGATACGTGGACACGATCATACGCTTCACGCCAGCAAGCTGGTGCAGCGGCCACGTGGGAACCAGGCCGATGATGGTCGCGCAGTTGGGATTGGCGATAAGGCCGTGATGCCACTTGATGTCGTCAGCATTGATCTCGGGCACGACCAGCGGCACCTCGGGATCCATGCGGAAGGCGTGGCTGTTGTCGACCACGACGGCGCCGCGCTTGACGGCCTCGGGCAGTAGCTCCTTCGCAATATCGTCGCCGGCGGCGCCGAGCACGATGTCGCAGCCCTCAAAGGCCTCGGGGCAAGCCTCCTCAATCACAACCTGCTCGCCGCGGAACTCGACGGTCTTGCCCGCAGAGCGCGCGCTCGCTAGCAGCTTGAGCTTGCCGACCGGAAACTCCTGCTCGTTGAGGCACTCGAGCATCTGGGTGCCCACGGCTCCCGTCGCGCCCAAAATAGCAACCGTGTACTGTTTCATGCTTCCCCCTTTAAAGGCTGTGGCTTTTGCCCGCACGCCGAGCAGGCCGATTATTGTTGCCAGTGTATACAAGAACAGGGCGGGCACGAAACCCGCCCCGTCGAAACGAAACCGAAACGAAACGCCCCGCCGTAGTTTTTGAGGCAAGTCCCAAAAATCTACTGGGATAGCAGCTACTTGTGGAGCGCGGCCGGGGCGGGATCGGCCGGCGCGGGAGCCTCCAGGTCGGAGACCTTCACAATGCCGTTTTCATCGGAGAAGGCACGGTAAATGGTCTGGATCGCCAGATCGAAGTCCTTCTCCTCCACGCCGATGATGATGTTGATCTCGTCGCAGCTCTGCGAAATCATACGCACGCTCACGCCAGCCTGGCCGAGCATGCCAAACAGATGGCCCGAGATACCTGCACGGCCGCGCAGGTTACGACCGACGGTCGCGATAAGCGCCAGACCCTCAACGACCTCGATCTCGAGCGGCTCGACCTCCTGCTGGATGTCGCCCACGAGTGAGTACAGCGAATCGTGCACATCCTGCTCCTGCACCACGGCGCCAAAGCGGTCGACGCCGGTGGGCATATGCTCGACGGAAACGTCATAGCGCTCGAAGACCGAAAGCGCACGGCGCATAAAGCCAACGCGGGGCTTGGTGCGGTCGCGGGCCACGTTGATGGCGACAAAACCGCGCTTGCCGGTCACGCCGGTAATGATGGGCTCTGCCTCGCCTTCATCAGCCGTCTCGCTAATGATGGTGCCGGGGTCCTGCGGCGCATTGGTGTTCTTGATGACCAGCGGAATGCCCGCCTCGCGCACGGGGAACACGGCCTCCTCGTGCAGGACGCTTGCGCCCATGTACGAAAGCTCGCGCAGCTCCTCGTAAGTAACGCGCGCAATGGGCTGAGCCTCGGGAACAATACGCGGGTCGGCAGAATAGAAGCCCGAGACGTCGGTCCAGTTCTCGTACAGGTCGGCGCCCAGGCACTTGGCCAGAATCGAGCCCGAGATATCGCCGCCGCCACGATCGAGCAGCTTGATCTGGCCCTCACGCGTCGCGCCGTAGAAACCGGGCATAACAAAGCCGCCCTGCTGACCGTACTCCTGCACTAGCTCGGAGGTGCGATTCATGCTGAGCGTACCGTCGTGATGGAACGCCACAACCGTCGCGGCGTCCAGGAACGGTAGGCCCAGGTACTCAGCCATCAGGCGCGCGGTAAAGTACTCGCCGCGGCTTACGAGCTCCTCAGTAGAGTAGCCACCGGAGCGGGCGCGCTCGGCAAAGGCCGCGAACTCCTCACGGATGGGATAGGTGAGCTCCAGCTCGTCAGCGATATCAAAATAGCGCTGGCCAATGTCCTCGAGCAGCTCCTCACACGACACGTGGTACTTAACGTGCGCATTGACCAGATAGAGCAGGTCGGTCACCTTGGTGTCGCCCTTAAAACGGCGACCGCAGGCGGAAACCACCACAAAACGGCGAGCCGGGTCGGCATCGACGATGGCCTTGATCTTCTTGAAGTGTTCGGCGTCGGCGACCGACGAGCCGCCAAACTTGGCAATCTTAATCATGGGCTGGAGGTTACCTTTCTAAAAAGCCTCTGCGAACCTATTTTGCGCGCTCTGATACCATGGTTTCACCGATTGGGACCAAGGCATCCGAGGAGCAGTGTTATATGGGAACTTATCATAGTACACGAGGACGCACTTTATCGTGCTCAAGTAAGGTGGCAATCCGTACTGGCATCGCTCCCGACGGGGGTTTGTTTGTCTCGGACGAGCTCGGCACCCAGCAGGTCGATATCAGCTCGCTTGCAGATAAATCGTACTTTGAAATCGCTCAAGATGTGTTGGGAATGTTACTGAATGATTACACGGCCGAAGAAATTTCGGCGTGTGTCGCCGAGGCATACCGCGGCACATTCGCGAGCGAAGAGGTCACGCCGCTCGTCAAACTCGACGCAGCACCGGGCGCCGACGCCCCGCAAACCTATGTGATGGAGCTCTTTGGCGGCCCCACGAGCGCCTTTAAGGACGTCGCCCTGCAGATGCTCCCCCGCCTCATGGCCCGCACTTCCGCCAAGGACGGCGGCGCCGTGCGCATCATGATCGTCACCGCCACGTCGGGCGACACGGGCAAGGCAGCACTCGCCGGCTTTGCCGACGCCCCGGGCACGGGTATTACCGTCTTTTATCCCGAGGGCAAGGTCAGCCGCGTGCAGAATCTGCAGATGTCCACACAGGAGGGCGATAACGTCGCCGTCTGCGGCATCCGCGGCAACTTTGACGACGCCCAGAGTGCCGTCAAGCGCATCTTTGCCGATAAAGAGCTTGCCGAGCGCCTGGAGGCCGCCGGCACGGTGCTTTCGAGCGCCAACTCCATCAACGTCGGCCGCCTGGTGCCACAGGTCGTCTACTACTTTGCCGCCTATGCACAGCTGCTGCGCGCCGGCGCCATCGAGGCAGGCGACGCCGTTGAGTTCTGCGTACCGACCGGCAACTTTGGCGATATCCTGGCCGGCTACTATGCCAAGCGCATGGGTCTGCCCGTCGCCAAGCTCATCGTCGCGAGCGACAAGAACAACGTACTGGCCGACTTCCTGACCACCGGCGTCTACGACCGCAACCGTCCGTTCTTTACGACCATCTCGCCGTCGATGGACATTCTCATCAGCTCCAACCTGGAGCGCATGCTGTACTTCCTGTCCGACGGCGACTGCGAGCTCGTTGCCGGCCTTATGGAGCAGCTTGCCCAGACCGGCCGCTACGAGGTGCCCGCCGAGCTGCTGGCCAAGATTCAGGGCGTCTTTGGCTGCGGCTGGGCCAGCGAGAACGAGGTTCGCGCCGCCATCAAGAGCTGTTGGGATGCGAACGACTACGTGATCGACCCGCACACCGCCTGCGGCTATCACGTCTTTGAGCAGGTCGCTCCCGCCGAGGGCGCCAAGGCCCGCGTGCTGCTTTCGACCGCCAGCCCCTACAAGTTCCCGCGCGCCTGCTGCGATGCCCTGGGCCTCGACGTGCCCGAGGACGATTTTGAGGCTATGCGTGTGCTCGAGCAGGCCACCAACACGGTCGCCCCGACTCAGCTCGCCGAACTCGAATCCAAACCCGTCCGCTTCGAAGACGTCTGCGACGTCGATGAGATGACCAGCTACGTAGAGTCTGCAGCAAAACGAATGAGCACCAACTAAACCCCTTATTAAGCGCCGGCGAAAGCCGGCGCACCTTCTTTTATCAGAAACCCACCGGGATGATGACGAACTGACATGCGGGTCTGGCCGTTTAGTTCGTCGCGAGTTCCGCACGAGCCGGAAAGCACTTAATGTGCTTTCCGAGCGAGCCAGGACTGCCCGAGCAGCGAACTAAACGGCCAGACCCGCCCAGGAGGACCCACATGATCAAAATCACCGTCCCAGCAACCAGCGCCAACCTAGGCATTGGCTACGACACCCTCGGCATGGCCGTCAGCCTCTACTCGCACTTCACCTTCGAGCGCGCCGACAAGCTCACCATCACGGGCTGCCCCGAGGAGTTCCAAAACGAGAACAACCTGGTCTATGTGAGCTTTGTCGATGCTCTGGCCGCCTGGGGCGAGCCGGCCTTTCCCGTCGCTATCGACATTCAGACCGATGTACCCGTCGCTCGCGGCCTGGGTTCCAGCTCCACCTGCGTCGTCGCCGGCATCATGGCTGCCGCTGCGCTGACGGGCCACACCGTCGACCGCGCCGAGCTCGTCCGCATCGCCACCGAGGTCGAGGGCCATCCCGACAACGTCGCCCCCGCCATCCTGGGCGGCGCCGTCTGCTCCTTTACGCCGACCGATTCGCTCCCCCAGTGCCTGCGCTACGAGGTAAGCGATCGCTTGCGTTTTATCACCGTGATTCCGCCCTACGAGGTACATACGAGCGAGGCGCGCAAGGTCGTGCCGCAGGAGATTCCGCTCTCCACCGCCGTATGGCAAATGGGCCGCATCGCCGGCATGACGCGCGGCCTGGAGACCGGCGACCTTGACCTGATTGCCGCCGCCAATGACGACCGCATCCAAGAACCCTATCGTCGCCGTCTCATCCCCGACTACAACGCCGTGCGCGACACCTGCCTTAACGGCGGCGCCAAGACCATCTGGATCAGCGGTTCGGGCTCGACCCTCATGGCCGTAACCGACGACACCATCGTGGCAAAGTTCCTGCAGGTCAAGCTGCGCGAGCAGTTCCCCAAATGCGACACGCACATTCTGACGTGCGACACCGAGGGCGCTCAAATCGAGTACCTGTAGACATCGCCGATCGGTCTGTCCGGATCACCCAGGGGCATCCCCTTAAAAACGTCCTCGCACTTGAGGCCCGCTTATCCTGCTCCTTCGGAGCTGCGGATAAGCGGGCCTCGTGCTACGGAATGTTTTTAAGGGGATGCCCTTGGGCGGCCCTACAACAACATTGCCGGCGATGTCTACAGGGACCCACGCTTTGAAAGGGCGCCGGGCTGATAGTTTGGCTTTTTATTGGTAGGGGCTCTTGCTAGGCTGGAGCACTTCCTAGAGGCGGGCATCGGCTGTGTGCTTGGTTTAGGCGGCGCTGGTTTCTTTGTATTCGAAGACTGGTTCTAGGAGGTCTTCGATGTTGCAGTGTAGAACTTTCGCCATATCCCTTACGCTTGTTACCGAAGCTTCGTTGATGTTTCTTTGGCGTTGTTCGTACATTTGAATTGAGCGGAGTGATACGCCCGATTCGTATGCCAGATCTTGTTGGGTTTTCTTGAGCCTCTTTCTTGCTAACGCAAGTTTGGTTTGCCTGGACGCTTTTTTCGCCATATCGCAGACGAGGCGAGCCACGCGTTCCTCCGAGGCTTCGTGCCAGGGGTAGTACAGACTGCGTAGCACATCGAATGGAACGACATGCAGCAAATCTTCGAAAGACTCTCCTAGGCGCCACTGAAGGTATGCCAATATCCAGCCTGTCCAATATTCCGGTGTCTTTTCGAATCGGTAGGTTCGATTTGGCATCGGCCTTGATTGATAGCCGGACCTTTCGGCAATGAGCGCGAACAGCTCAACGCCCGATTTTCCCGACACTACCCATGCGTTGCCGCGTTCGAACTCGCGGGCTACGCCGCTCAGGCAAAAGAGTTCAGCAACTTCCGATCCTTCTGCCCCATAATCGTTAACGGCATAGTCAAAGCAGTCGCCGAGGTTGTTCATTGCATCCTCGAGGTAGTAGACGGGGTATGTCCTACTCGGCCCACAATCCGTTAACTCTTGGATCATTCAAATCAACCCTCCCTGCCATCAAATCCCTAATGTCGACACCATCAGAGTCAAATCCGTTTACCGTATCCAGGTACTTTCGTCGAGCGTTCTGTTCTCGCTCAAATCGTTTGGGATAAAACTCAGCTCCCGAGGCCTGCTTCCAATCGCGGAACTTAATCGCCGAGAACGCACGCTCACTCATGAGCGCATATTGAATGCCCAAATCCCCCAAAAACATAATCCGCTGCAATTGCCTGAGCGAGATCATGCCGTTGACAAACTGTCTTGCAAACGAAAAGTAGGAATCGTCAGCGCGATAGCCTCGAATAACGTCATAGGGAGAAATATCAATCAGGCAGTTATCCAGCAGATAACGAAGCCCCTCGCGTGCTACTGGCGTTGAAACATTGAACTCTCTGTTATTCGCCAGAATTGCAAGCCAATTGAGAATCGAGAACTCACCTGATTCCAAATCCAAAATCGCAAGGTCATCTAAATCAAGCTCATATCGATTGGCAATGCCATCAGACTCGGTCCGACATGCCCACTCCATTGCCATTTCCTCATGCGGTGTGCAATAAAACCCGCGCCCATAGTCATTGAATTGCCTGCATTTATCCAACGATGGATGCTCGACAACAACCTCCGACCCGTGCCAAAGCTCCATATCGACCTCCTAAAAAATATCACCCTAGTGATAGTTTACCAATAACTATCACTAGGGTGATATAGATGAGAGCTTTTGAGGGGCTGCAGCCCGATTAGAGGCAGGCCTCGGCGATGCGCTTTTTTAGTTCGTCGATGCCGGTGCCGGTTTGGGAGCTTGTGATGATTACATTCTCGTCCGGGACGTTGAGCTGCTTCTTGATGGCCGCTGCCTGACGGGCCTGCTGGGTGCGGCTGAGCTTGTCGGCCTTGGTGAGGCAGACGATAAAGTTGAACTCGTTGCCCTGTAGGTAGTCGATCATGTCGTGGTCGAGCTTGCTGGGGTCGTGACGAATGTCCACCAGCGAGACGACCAAGTTAAAGCTGCGCTCGGAGTCGAAAAAGTCGCCGATAAGCTCGGCCCAGCGGTCGCGCTCGGCCTTGGAGCGACGGGCGAAACCGTAACCCGGCAGGTCCACGAAATGTACGTCGTCGGCCTCAAAGAAGTTGATGTTGCTCGTCTTGCCCGGCGTGCTGGAAACCTTGACCAGGTTCTTGCGGCCAAAGAGCTTGTTCATAATCGACGACTTGCCCACGTTGGAGCGGCCGACAAAGCTCACCTCGGGGCAGGTAGACTCGGGAATCTGCGAAACCTTGCCGTAGCTGGCGACGAACTTGGCAAGCTGGTAGTTAATGGAATCGGCCATGGACACTCCTTGGTCGTAGGTTCTTACAAATAGACGCGCTATTGCGCAGCGGCAATGCGGCGGACGATATCGAGCGTGATGTCACTTGCGACACGCGCGTACTCGAACAGATCGAACTCGCGCTCGCAAATTGCATCGTACGCCTCGTCACAATTATCGCTGATAGCGCGCAACACCAGGCAATCGACACCATTTTTGGTTGCGACATGGGCAATTGCCGCGCCCTCCATGCCGACGCAATCGGCATGCGTCGCCTCGACAGCGTCGTTGCGCATGGCGGCGCCCGTCACAAAGCGGTTACCCGTGGCAATCGTGCCGACCAGGAACTGCTTGGTACCCTCGTTCGAAGCGGCTGCATTTGTCGAAGCATCAACAAACCCACGCTCAGCAAGCACGTCGACGGCAATATCGACCAGCGCGGGCGTCGAGCCAAACTCCTCGAGCCCCGGTGCGGACTCGGCGATAAGCGCGGTATCGGTATCCAGATAGCGCAGGCGTTTGCCAATGACCACGTCGTCGATATGGAGCTTGGGGTTCAAACCGCCCGCAATGCCCGAAAACACAACAGCCTGCGGAGCATACTTGCTAATGAGGTGCTGTGTCGCAGCGGCGGCGTTCACCGTGCCCATGCCCGCCGTTGTGGCGACAACTGTCAGGCCCTCGAGCCCACCGCTCACAACGGTCAAGCCTGCCTCCCGTGCCTCGCAAACGTCGCTCAGCTCTTCCTTAATCTGCATGATCTCTTTTTCGAGCGCACCGATAATCGCGATGGTAGCCATACCATTCCCCAAACCTATACGAAATTCTCAACCACGGTATGGTACCAGCATTTTGTTTGACCTCGCCAAACGAACACGCTAAGCCAGCGCAGCTCGCATATCAAACAGAGCCTTTGCAATCACGGCCGTAACCTCGCTCGAGCGGTCGCCCCACGGCATCGATGTTATGACGCTCATGACATAGGTACGGCCATCGATGTCGATAAGGCCCGCATCGCATGTCGAATAGCAACCATCCTCGCTAATCCAGCCTGCCTTGTTGCGCACCAAAACATGCTCGCCCGCAATGCCATCGCGCACTCATTTAAGTCTGTCCCCAATGAGTGCCCTTGGGGGCGAAAATGGATCGCTAGCCGATGGCGTTTTTGAGTTCGGCGCGGCGCTTTTTCATGCCCGTCATGACGGCGTTGCGCAGCTCGGGCATGCGCGCGGTATCCATCTGTGGAACGCCCTCAAGCTTATAGGGAATCCCCAGCTGCTCGTATTTGACGACACCCATGGTGTGATACGGCAGCATCTCCAGGCCGACCACGTTATGCCACGGGGCGATTAAACGACCGAGCGCCTCGCACTCCTCCACCGTGTCGGTAATGCCCGGTACCACCACGTGGCGGATAACGACCTTGATCCTGCGACGCGCCAGCTCATCGCCAAACGCCAGGATGCGTGCGGGGTCACAACCGGTCAGCCTTTTATGCTCGACCGGGTCGGCATGCTTGATGTCGAGCAAAACCATGTCGGTCTCGTTGAGCACGGCATCGAACTTCTCGGGATGCTGAGGGTCGAAGGCGTAGCCACAGCTATCCAGGCAGGTATGTACACGACCATCGGGGTTGTTGTGCATTGCACGGAACAGGTCGGCCAAAAACTCGGGCTGCAGAAGTGGCTCGCCGCCCGAAACCGTAATTCCGCCGCTGCGGTAAAACTCATGATTGCTCTGGAACTCGTCCATCAGGTGCTCGACGGTCACCATCGTGCCGCCGTTAACCGACCAGGTATCGGGATTGTGGCAATACGCGCAGCGCATGGGACAGCCCTGGACAAACACTACGAAGCGGATGCCGGGTCCGTCGACCGTACCCATCGTTTCAATCGAATGTACGCGGCCCAGGGCAAACGCGGAGTCCTCGGGACGAGCGTCCACACCCTCGAGCGTCATCTCAGCCATTCCCGCTACCTTACCTCTCATTGGTTTTAGTTACATAAATGCCAGAGCCATTCTAGCCCATACGCATGATGGTGAAACGGTTTAGTGGTCAATTGGGTTGTTCTATTTGGCCCCACACAAAAGCGGCGGGAAGGTTGTCACAACCCACCCGCCGCCGAGACAATAGATATCGATAGACGCCAGGCCTTACGCCTTGAGCGTGAGCACCGCGCCGAAGGCGGTCGGGCCGCAATGGCTCGAGATGACGCCGCCGACCTGAGTCCAGGTAATGTCCTTAAAGCCCAGGTCGTGCGCATAGACTTCCATGTCGTCGCGCAGCTCCTCGGAAAGACCTACCGAATATGCCAAGCCAATGTGCGAGTAGTCGATCTCGCCCTTGGCAACCATGTGGTCAATAAAGGCGCGGGCGCATTTGAGCATAGAGCCGCGGAACTTCTTGGTTGCCACGAACTTGCCGCCCGTTACCTCAATGCAGGGCTTAATCTTGAGCAGATGGGCGCCCAGGAACGCGACGTTGGACAAGCGACCGCCCGCCTTAAGGAAGGCAAGGTCCGTAGGAACAAAGCCCAGCAGCACGCGGTCCATGACGGAGTTCGTAAATGCAAAGATCTCGTCGACGGTGGCATCGGGGTGAGCCTCGATGTATTTGGCAGTCTCGACGACAACGAGCGACTGGCCCACCGAGACAAAGCGCGTGTCCATGGAGAACACGTAGTCGCGCCCCTGGGCCGCAATCTTAGAGGACTGATGCGAACAGGTCGTGGCCTCGGAATATGCAAGATGCAAAATAGTCGCGTCGGGTTGCTCGGCATGGATGCGGTCGTACACATGCGCAAAATCCGCTGGCGAACAGCCACTGGTCTTGGGCATCACACCAAACTCGTTACAGCGCGAGTAAATCTCGAGCGGATCGATCGAGCCGTCCTCGACGGTCTCGTCACCAATCGCGACATGCATAGGCACGCGCACGATGCCATAGCGCTCGCAAAGCTCCGGCGTCACATCCGAACCAGACTCAACCACGATTACGTACTTGCCCATTATCATCACGACCCATCTCGACGTTGACTATGTATTACACGCGCACGCTCGCCGCCCCATTGAACAACGACTCACAAGCGCCAGAGAGACGCCGCCCTTCGCCCACAGCAAAGGACAGCGTCTCCCTGAAAAACTCCGTGCTTCTCTGAGATTTTACACGGTTTATGAAGGAGTGTTACTTATTCCGCAAACGGTAGCTATACGCGATAAACGGTAGCAAGCAAGTATCCAGAACGCTCAACCCATTAGGAGAGTTCCGTCCAAAGGGTGACTACACAGGACCCCGCCGGGCCGCTTTGGGTTACTTTCCAAAACATTCCGCAGGACGCAAAGGGCTCCGCCGCGCGAAGCGCACAGCGGAGCCCTTTGCATGTCCGAGGACACCAATTCAATTTAGCGTGGTTCCCTAAAGGGCGACAACGCAGGAGACCCGGCAAGGCCGGGAGCACTTTGTCTCGCAAACATTCCGCAGCCGCGAAGCGGCGAGGACGTTTGAGAGGCAAAGTGCGTAGGCCTTACCGGGTCTCCGGTGGGAGTTGAGTCCCTTTAGAACTTGTTGTGGAAGGTACGCGAAATGACCTCGTCCTGCTGCTCCTTGGTGAGCGTGTGGAAGTTCACGGCATAGCCGGAAACGCGGATGGTCAGCTGCGGATACTTCTCGGGGTGAGCCTGAGCGTCGAGCAGCGTCTCACGGTTGAAGACGTTGATGTTCAGGTGGTGGCCACCCTTCTCGGCGTAAGCGTCGAGCATGTGGACCAGGTTATCGGCCTGAGTCTCGGAAACTTCAGAAACCTTCATAATGTGTCTCCTTCGATTGATAGGCACCGGCCGAAACCGGCGCGCTAATCAGTAATCGTTATTGTTAGTATAGCACTAACAATAGTTACTCGCCCAGCTGATCAAGGTCGATATCGCCAAAGAACACCTGGTCCTCCTTGCCGAGCGCACCCGGGATGATGGAGAAGGTGTTGGAGATGCCGTCCTGAGCATCGCGGAACGGGAGCTTGGAAACCGAAGACAGCGAAGCGATGGCGCCGTGGCTATCGCGCTTGTGCATGGGGTTAGCACCCGGGGCGAAGGGCTGGCCAGCCTTGCGGCCATCAGGCGTAGAACCGGTCTTCTTGCCGTACACGACGTTGGAGGTGATGGTCAGAACCGAGGTCGTGGGCACGGAGTTGCGGTAGGTGTCGTTCATGCGGATGTACTCCATGAACTGGTGCACAACGTCGTGAGCGATCTGGTCGACGCGGTCGTCGTCGTTGCCGTACTTGGGGAACTCGCCCTCGGTCTCGAAGTCGACGATGATGCCGTTCTCGTCACGGACGGGGTGGACCTTGGCGTACTTGATGGCGGACAGGGAGTCAGCCACGACGGAAAGGCCAGCGATGCCCGTAGCGAACCAGCGATGCACGTGCTTGTCGTGCAGAGCCATCTGGATGCGCTCGTAGCAATACTTGTCGTGCATGTAGTGAATGATGTTCAGCGAGTTGACGTACACGCCAGCAAGCCACTTCATCATGTCGTTGTACTTGGCCACAACGTCGTCGTAATCGAGCGTATCGCCCTCGACGGCGCGATACTTGGGGCCGACCTGCTTCTTGGAGACCTCGTCAACACCGCCGTTGAGTGCGTAGAGCAGGCACTTGGCCAGGTTGGCACGGGCGCCGAAGAACTGCATCTCCTTGCCAATGCGCATGGAGGACACGCAGCAGGCGATGCCGTAGTCGTCGCCGTGGTAAACGCGCATGAGGTCGTCGTTCTCGTACTGGATCGAGGAGCTGGCGACAGAAGTCTTGGCGCAGAACTTCTTGAAGTTCTCGGGCAGACGGGTCGACCACAGAACGGTCATGTTGGGCTCGGGGCTGGTGCCCATGTTCTCGAGCGTGTGGAGGTAGCGGTAGCTCATCTTGGTAACGAGCGTACGGCCGTCAACACCCATGCCGCCGATGGACTCGGTGACCCACTGCGGATCGCCGGTAAACAGGGCCTGGTACTCGGGGGTACGGGCAAACTTGACCATGCGGAGCTTCATGATGAAGTGATCCACGAACTCCTGGATCTGCTCCTCGGTGAAGGTACCGTTGGCAAGGTCGCGCTCAGCGTAGATGTCGATGAACGTAGAGGTACGGCCGATGGACATAGCGGCGCCGTTCTGCTCCTTAACGGCAGCGAGGTAGGCGAAGTACATCCACTGGATGGCCTCCTGCGTGTTGGTAGCAGGGTTGGAAATGTCGAAACCATAGGTCTCGGCCATCATCTTGAGCTCGCCGAGGGCGCGGATCTGCTCCTGCAGCTCCTCGCGATCGCGGATGTTGTCGGCGGTCATGACCGTCGGGGTGGAAGCCTTCTGGGCCTCCTTGTCCTTGATCAGGTAGTCGACGCCGTACAGGGCAACACGACGGTAGTCGCCGATGATGCGGCCGCGGCCATAGCCATCGGGCAGACCGGTGATGATGTGCGCCGAGCGGCAAGCACGCATCTCGGGGGTGTAGACATCGAAGACGCCAGCGTTGTGGGTCTTGCGCTCGAAGGTGTAGCGCTCGACAACGTTCTCGTCGACCTTATAGCCGTGCTGGCTGGCAGCCTGGCAAGCGATGCGGATACCACCGTTGACGTGCAGCGCGCGCTTGAGCGGCTTGTCGGTCTGGAGGCCGACGATGGTCTCCTTCTCGCGGTGGGCGTTATCGATGTAGCCAGCGGGGTGGCTCACGATACCCGTGACGGTCTTGGTGTCCATATCGAGGACACCGCCCTGCTCGCGCTCCTTGAGCAGCAGGTCGAGAACCTCGCCCCACAGCTCCTTGGTACGCTCGGTCGGGCCGGCGAGGAACGACTCGTCGCCCTCGTAGGGGGTGTAGTTCTTCTGGATGAAGTCTCGGACGTCAACCTCTCCCGTCCAGATGCCTTCCTTGAAGCCTTCCCATGCCTCCTGCATTGTGTAACCACGCTCCTAGTTACGTGTAATGCGGCGCTCTCTCACACCGCTGCTTATTGAATTCTTGAATTATCGGCTTGCACTACCGGCTTCTTCCGTTCTTCACCACACATTGGTACAGGGAAAAACGTTTGTCCACCTTGGAACTGCAACCCAAAACCCAAGATTTCACCCGTTTGAGAAGGATAACATAGCCACCCCCTTCATCAGGGCTGTTATATGTTTCTTTTTTTATACCATTAGGGCGTTTTTAACAAATCCGCAGGAAATGCGAGCGCGAGCAACTACCGTTCACCGATTTGTTTGGTATATTTCCTTGCCTTTGTACGACGTTCACTCTAGCTGTTATGCCAGTTTTAGCAGGGTAAAGTGCCCCAGAGACCCCGCAGAAACTGCAGGGCGGCCACGGGATTTCCCCCGGGACCGCCCTGTGGCATGGTTAGTTATTTAGCTTTGATTGCCGCTTGGCATTAGGCGGCTGCGGCGGCCTTGTCGGTCGTTGCCTTGCTGTGGCCCTGACCCTCAAAATGCTTGTAGCACCAGCTGGTGACCAGCGGGGTCAAAATGGCCGTCACGATAGCACATGCTGCAACCTGCGCCGTAGCCGTCGCGAGCACCGCGCCGCCGTACATGGCCTCGTTGACGCTTGCCATGGCAGCAGGCGTGGCCACATTGGCTCCGGCGCAGCTCGAAATGGCCGCACCTGCGACACCCGTACCGCCCGTGAGCTTATCGACCGCGATGACGGGAATTGCAAAGACTACCGAGCAGATCACGCCGAGCAGGATGCCGGGAAGACCACCGTTGATAAGCTGGCCAAAGGTCATGGTCGAGCCCATGGCAAAGAAGACGAGCACGATGATGGCGGAAAGTGCCGGTGCCATCATCTTCTTAAAGCTCGGGAAGAGGTTACCCAGAATAATGCCGACGACGATCGGCAGGATGGCGCCCACGAGCGACCAACCGATCGGAGCCTGACCGGCAGCGCCGAGCACGATCATCGTGACCGGAGGGCCGACAACCAGCGTGGTGATTGCGACGGCACCACGCTCGGCCTCATTGCCCATGGTGCCCATCAGACCAGCGTACATAGCGTTGTTGGCGCCGGTGCAAGCGGCCAGCATCACCATGGCAGAGATGCCAAACAGGTTGTCGTTGAATACATAAAGGATGAGCAGCGACACGGCAACGACCACGATCTGCTTGACGGCGATGATGATGGCGCCGCGGGCAGCGGCGGCAGGAGCGCTCTTAAACGAAATCGTCGTACCGACGATGAGCAAAAAAGCGCCAACAAGCGGGCCTGCGCCCTGCTGGGTCATGCCGAGCGTAAAGCTGCCGAGCGTTTTGAACAGGTCGGGGAACAGCGTGTTGAGCAGGCAGCCCAACAAAAGCGGCACCAAAATATTGGCACCCGGGATGGAGGACATCTTAAAGAACGTCTCCTTTGCCGCCGGCGCCTCCACCGCAGTCGATTCACTCATATATATCTCCTTTGGATGCATGCGAATCGTAGCCGCACGCGCCTATGTCAGAAAGAAGGCGACGGTCCCGAGTCGCAGGAACCGTCGCCGAATAATCGTCGTGGGGTATTACCCGTCCAGGACGATGCCGCCGTCGCAGTCGCCGATCTCGCCGTTCACGAAGCTGGCGAGGTCGGAAGCGAAGAACAGCACCATCTGCGCAGGCTCGCTGGCCTGGGCGGCGCGGCCCAGAGGAATACCGTTGATGATGCGCTGAGAGTTCTCGTCAGAGAGAATCGAGGTCATATCGGTAAGGGTAAGTGACGGGCACACGGCGTTGCAGCGGACGCCAAACTTGCCGCCTTCCTTGGCGACTGCCTTGGTTAGACCGTTAACACCGGCCTTGGAGCTGGCGTAGGCGGCTGTGCCGAGCAGGCCGCCACCGATCTTGCCCGCAACGGAACTCACGTTGACGATAGTGCCGGCATGGGCCGCCTTAAAGTGCGGATACACGGCGTTCATCATAGTGAAGGTACCGTTGAGGTTGATGTCGATGGTGCGACGCCACTCGGTGTCATCAATCTCGTCGAATTTCTTGGTGCTGATGACGCCAGCGCAGTTGATCAGGATGTTGGTTTGCGGCAGGTCCGTAAAAATCTGCTCGACGGTCTCACGCGCCTTAGGCGCATCGGCAACATCGAGCTGATAGAACTTGTTGCCCTCGCCAAGCTCGGCCACAGCGGCCTCGCCCTTGGCAGCGTTCCTTGCGATGAGCGCGACGTGTCCGCCGCCCGCGACGATGCCCTTGGCGATCTCGAGGCCAATGCCCTGAGTGCCACCCGTGACAATCGCGGTCTTGCCCGTGAAGTCAAATGCCATGACTCCATCCCCCTTTATATAAGGTGTCTCCTTGCGGGAAGTTGGAGCATCGCACGTGGCGATAAATGAGTCCCAGTCGTCATGGTGGTGACAACCCCTCGCCTAACCGCGGGCATAATAGTTCTTTGAAACGCTTCAGCAATTGAATTTTTTAACTCTTTATGCGCTCTTTATATTGCCCACTGCATGAGGCCCGAATATGCGGGTATCATCTTTCACCGAAAATAGTTTCTAGTGTTAGGGGTTTTCGGTGGAAGATACCGATTTCCATGAGCTTGGGCGTCAGCTCTTAACTGAGTTTGGCAGCATGCATCATCGCATTTCACGCTCTGCGGACAAAGCTCTCGGCGGCGAGATGGCTGTCATGCGCGCCCTCATGCTCGCTGGCGGTTCGCTCACGCCGAGCGAACTCGCAAATCGCGCCTGGGTCTCGAGTGCCCGCATCGCCAATATCTTACGCACTCTCGAAGCCAAGGGCTGGGTCGAGCGCGAGCACTCAAAGACCGACCGTCGTCGTGTACACGTCACGATGACCGATAAGGGATTCCAGAATCTCGAAATCAAACGTCGGGAATTCGAGGAGCGCACCGCGGCCTTCCTCGAGCAGCTCGGCGAAACAGATACCCAAGAGATGGTGCGCCTTCTAAGGCGTTTCAACGAAATTATCGACCGCAATCAAGAAAGGAGAGATGCCGAGTGAGGATTCTCAAGCTCTTTAAAAAGCATGTCCTGGCACTGTTCACAGCTATCGTACTTATCGTAATCAGCTGCAACGCCGATCTGGCACTGCCTACCTACATGAGCGACATCGTCGACGTGGGCGTGCAGCAAGGCGGCATCGCCTCGCCCGTGCCCGACACCATTCGCGCCGAATCGCTCGACGACCTCGAACTCTTTATGAGCGCCAAGGATGCCAAGACGGTAGAGGCTGCGTTTGGCAAGGCGGACAAGAACGGCATCCGCACGTACAAGGGCACCGAGGACGAGCGCGCCGACGGCAGCAAGATTGCCGACATCATGAGCCTGCCCGAGACCGTCGTACTTTCGCTCAACCAAGGCATCGATGCCAGCTCCATGGGCGACATGATGGGCGCGTCCAGCGAGAAAGACAACAGCGACCCCCAGGCCATGCCCACCCCCGAGCAGATGGCGGCAATGACGCCCGAGCAGCTCGCCGAGATGCAGCAGAAGGCCGCAGCGGCGCAGAACATGCAAAAGCAGATTGATGCCGACGGCGGCAAGATCACCATGAAGAGCCTGCGTCTAGGCGTTGAAGGCGGCCTCATCGACCAAGGCAAGCTCGTCGAGGGCGCCAACGAAATGGCGGACAAAATGGGCTCCATGTCGGGCTCCATCGTCACTCAGCGCGCCGTGAGCTATGTGCAGGACGAGTACAAGGCACAGGGCATCGACCCCGCCGACGTGCAGAACGCCTACCTGGGCCGCATGGCGACCACGATGTTTGGCCTGTGCCTGGTGTCGCTTGTCGCCACCATCCTGACCGGCGCCGTGGCTTCGCGCACCGCCTGCTCCATCGCCCGCGACCTGCGCCGCGAGACCTTCAACAAGGTTATGCACTTCTCGCCGGCCGAGGTGGGCAAGTTTAGCCAGGCCTCGCTCATCACCCGCTGCACCAACGACATTCAGCAGATTCAGATGGCCGCAACCCTGTTTATCCGCATGTGCCTCATGGCGCCCGTCATGGGCATCGTCGCCGTCATGCGCGTCCTGGCCAACCACACCGGCCTGGAGTGGACCATCGCCGTGGCCATCATCGCGGTCTCGGCCGTCGTCGGCGTGCTCATGGGCCTCACCATGCCCAAGTTCAAAAAGATGCAGAGCTTTGTGGACCGTGTGAACCTTACCGCCCGCGAGCTGCTCGACGGTCTTATGCCCATCCGCTCGTTCAACCGCGAGGAGCATGAGCTCGAGCGTTTTGACAAGGCATCACTCGACCTGATGACCACACAGCTCTACACCAACCGCGCCATGAGCTTTATGATGCCGCTCATGATGCTCGTCATGAACTGCATCACCGTGCTTATCGTCTGGTTTGGCGCGCAGGGCGTGTCCGACGGCGTGATGCAGGTCGGCAACATGATGGCGTTTATCTCCTACACCATGCAGATCGTCATGGCATTTATGATCCTCACCATGGTTTCAGTCATCCTGCCCCGCGCCGAGGTCGCGGCCGAGCGCGTGGAAGAGGTCATCACCTGCCCCACGAGCATCAACGACCCCGCCTCGCCCAAACTGCCCGCTGCCAGCGCGCCGCGCGGCGAGCTCACCTTCCGTGACGTGAGCTTCCAGTATCCCGATGCCCGCGCCGACGTCATTAGCGGCGTAAACTTCACCACGCACGCCGGCCAGATGCTCGGCATCATTGGTTCCACGGGCTCGGGCAAGTCCACGCTTGTACAGTTGATTCCGCGCCTGTACGACGTCACAGGCGGCAGCATTTCGCTCGACGGCATCGACGTGCGCGACATGACCCTCTCTGAGCTGCGCCACCGCATCGGTTATATTCCGCAGCAGGGTCGTCTGTTCTCGGGTACCGTCGAGAGCAACCTCAAGTTTGCCGGCGACATGGTGAGTGACGAGGATATGCGCCAGGCAGCACGCGTCGCCCAGGCGGAAGACTTTATCGCCGAGCGCGAGGGCGGCTACGACTCCTCCATCAGCCAGGGCGGCTCCAATGTCTCGGGCGGTCAGCGCCAACGCCTGGCCATCGCCCGCGCGTTGGCCAAAAAGCCCGAGGTCGTGGTGTTCGATGACTCGTTTAGCGCCCTCGACTACAAGACCGACGCGCGCCTGCGCGAGGAGCTTGCCAAAAACGTCACCGACGCCGCGCTCGTGGTCGTGGCCCAGCGCATCGCGACCATCATGCACGCCGACCAGATCATCGTGCTCGACGACGGCCACGTAGTGGGCACCGGCACGCACGAGGAGCTGCTGCGCAGCTGCCCGGCGTACCTGGAGATTGCACAGTCGCAGCTTTCCGCCGAGGAGCTGGGGCTTACCCAAGAAGAGATTGAAGCCGTTATGGAAGGAGGCGAGCGCTAATGGCAGACGAGACCAAGACTCAGATTCCCAAGCCAACCCGCCAGCGCGGTCCCATGGGCCGCATGGGTGGCATGGGCCGCGGCGAAAAGGCCAAGGACTTTAAGGGCACCATGAGGCAGCTGCTCGGCTATATCGGCCAGCACAAGATTGCCGTGTTTACCGCCGTCGCCTTTGCCGTGTGCTCGGTCGTCTTTAATATCGTGGGACCCAAGGTACTCGGGCAGGTTACGACCAAGCTGTTCGAGGGCCTGGTTGCCAAGGTCAACGGTACCGGCGATGTCGACTTTAACTGGATCGCCAAGACGCTCGGCTTTTTGCTCTGCCTGTACCTGGCAAGCTCTGCCTGCAGCCTGATCCAGGGCTGGCTCATGACCGGCGTCACGCAAAAGATTTGCTACCGCATGCGCAAGGAAATCGCCGCCAAGATCGCCGTCGTGCCGATGAGCTACTTTAACGGACACAGCAAGGGCGACGTGCTCAGCCGCATCACCAACGACGTCGATACGCTCGGTCAGTCGCTCAACCAGAGTGTGACGCAGCTCATCACGTCGGTGACGCAGATTATCGGCGTGCTCGTCATGATGCTTTCGATCAGCCTGCCGCTTACCGGCGTCACCGTGCTCACGCTGCCGGCCGCCGCGATTATCCTGACCGTGATGATTCACTTCTCGCAGCCGTACTTCCGCGAGCAACAGCAAGTCCTTGGCACCGTCAACGGCATTATCGAGGAGGACTTTGCCGGCCAGAACGTCATCCAGGTGTTCGACCGCGCCGAGGCCTCAATCGAGGAGTTCGACCGCCAAAACGACCGACTCTTTATTAGCGGCTGGCGCTCGCAGTTCCTGTCGGGCTTGATGATGCCGCTTATGAGTCTGGTGGGCAACATGGGCTACGTGGGCGTCGTCGTGGTAGGCGCGCAGCTCGCGCTGACCGGCAATGCCACGCCCGGCGACATTCAGAGCTTTATCCAGTACGTTCGCAACTTTACGCAGCCGGTGCAACAGCTGGGCAACGTGAGCAACACGATGCAGTCGATGGCCGCCGCCACCGAGCGCGTGTTTGAGTTCCTGGCCGCGCCCGAGGAAGAGCAGAAGGCCGACGCGCAGATTCCCGAGAAGCGCCCCGGCCACGTGGAGTTCGACCATGTCAAGTTTGGCTACACGCCCGACAAGACCATCATCCACGACTTTAGCTGCGAGGCCGAGCCCGGCCAGACCATCGCCATCGTCGGCCCCACCGGCGCCGGCAAGACCACGCTCATCAAGCTGCTGCAGCGCTTCTACGATGTGGACGGCGGCTCGCTGCGCGTCGAGGGCATTGACGTGCGCGACTGGGACCGCGCGGCACTGCGCGGCGAGTTTGCCATGGTGCTGCAGGACACCTGGCTGTTTAACGGCACCATCCGCGAGAACATCCGCTACGGACGTCCCGATGCGACTGACGCCGAGGTCGAGGCCGCTGCACGCGCCGCACGCTGCGACCACTTTATCCATACGCTCGCCGGCGGCTACGACTTTATGATCAATGAGGAGGGCACCAACCTCTCACAGGGCCAGCGCCAACTCGTGACCATCGCCCGCGCCATTTTGGCCGACCGTCCGGCGCTGATTTTGGACGAGGCGACTTCCAACGTCGATACCCGTACCGAGGAGCTTATTCAGCGCGCCATGGATGCGCTGATGCAGGGCCGCACGAGCTTTGTCATCGCGCATCGCCTGTCCACGATCCGCAACGCCGACGTGATCTTGGTGATTCGCGACGGCGACATCGTCGAGAAGGGCACGCACGACGAGCTGCTCGCCCAAGGCGGCTTCTACGCCGACCTGTACAATTCGCAGTTCGACGAAGCGGCGTAAATTCTGCCGCAGGGAACGAATAACGCCCGAGAACGGGGGCGCAGGACAGCCTGCGCCCCCGTTTTTTGTTCTGCGGCCCTCGAACCGCCTCCCCTGGGACCTGATTGACGCCCTCCCTCAAGGCCCCGTGGACAAAAAATGGCAAATATGAGTACTGTCACCTTTTTAGTAACAGCCAAAACTGCCCCAAACGACCTCATTGCGGCCTAGATATGCCTTCAAATTGATCAAAATGCCCGGTAGCATGCTTCTGTGTGCCAACGTTAATGAACATATTTACTGTTGTGTCTAATATCTTATAAGGTCGATATGATACTAAGCTAGCAACAGTACTCATATTTGCCATTTTTTGTCCACGGGGTATGCCGCAGAAGATCCAACTTGCTCCAGCATGTCGTACGCCGGTCCCCCCTTCCGGCGAGTGCCGACATTTCCCCAGATAAAACCGACCAAAATAAACCTGTCCCTTTTCGGCAGGTTTCGCTTGCACTTTAGCGTGCGACAGCGGATAATGCCGAGCATTCGAGAATTCGCCAATTGTTGCTGTTAATTGATAAAGGAGGCCCCGTATGGCCATGGAATTCAAACGCAGGCTGCCGATTCCCATGGAGATCCGCGAGGAAATGCCGCTTTCTGCCGAGCTTACCGCCAAAAAGCAGGCATTTGACGCCGAGGTCGCCAAAGTCTTTACCGGCGAGGACGCACGTAAGGTGCTCATCATCGGCCCGTGCTCTGCCGACCGCGAGGACTCGGTGCTTGAGTACATGAACCGACTGGCCAAGGTCGCCGAAGAGGTCAAGGACAAGCTCATCATCATTCCGCGTGTCTACACCAACAAGCCGCGCACCAAGGGCACCGGCTACAAGGGGCTGCTGCACAACCCCGACCCCGAGGCGCCCGATGACCTGCTTGAAGGCGTTAAGGCCATCCGCCACATGCACCTGCGCGTCATCGAGGAGACTGGCTTCTTTACCGCCGACGAGATGCTCTACCCGTCCAACTACCAGTACCTCGTCGACCTGCTGAGCTACGTCGCCGTGGGCGCGCGCTCGGTCGAGAACCAGGAGCATCGTCTGGTGTCGAGCGGCATTTCGGTGCCTGTGGGCATGAAAAACCCCACCGCCGGTTCCACCACCGTTATGCTCAACTCCATCTACGCCGCCCAGGCACATCAGAGCTTTATCTTCCGCAACTGGGAGGTCGAGTGCGACGGCAACCCGCTCGCGCACGCCGTTATGCGTGGCTACATCGGTCTCGACGGTCGTACCTACCCCAATTACCACTACGAGCACCTGGAGCGCCTGGCCGAGCGCTACACCGAGCATGCCGGTTACGCCAACCCGGCGGCGGTCATCGACTGCAACCACGACAACTCGGGCAAGCGCCCGCTGGAGCAGTACCGCATTTGCAAGGAGGTGCTCGACAGCTGCCGCCGCAACGAGTCCATCTCCAAGCTGGTCAAGGGCTTTATGATCGAGTCTTACCTTGAGGACGGCAACCAGCCGGTCGATGGCGGTGTCTTTGGTAAGTCGATCACCGACCCGTGCCTGGGCTGGGAAAAGACCGACTACCTCATCCACGAGATCGCAGAGCGGGTTTAGTTACGCGGGTTTACCAACCCGCGTAACGGCTCGACGCTGCAAACCCGCCAGAGCGGCAATCTGCCTTTCAACTTCGGCGGCAT
>UREC01000005.1:0-78618 GCA_900546755.1 uncultured Collinsella sp.
AACGAGAAACATTACAGAGAATAATTCCTAAACAAAAAGCGTTAGTCTTTGTAGAGTTTGAGTAAGCTAACTCAGCTGGTAGGCGACGAGAACTAGCAGATGTGACAAAGGGACAGTCCCTTTGTCACATCCTCGATATTATGTGCGGGATGGTACGCCACGCGGCGTGCCATCCCGTTCGTTATTTTAATGAGCCGAGTGCGCGAGTGGGAAGAGTCACGAGCATGGTCGTTCCGCGCTCCGAGCTCTCTTCGACCTCGATGGAGCCGCCGTGGAGTGCGGCAATCTCCCAGACCAGTGCAAGCCCCAGCCCCACGCCGCCATATGCCCTGCTGCGCGATTTGTCGACGCGAAAGAAGGGCTGAAAGATGCTCGGCTGGTATTGCTCGGGAATGCCCGGTCCCTGGTCGCGCACGCGTAGCAGCACGCGGTCGCCTTCGGCGCAGGCGTTGATTTGCACGGTCGAGTTGGGCGCGCTATAGCGTATGGCGTTTTCGGTCAAGTTGAACAGCAACCGATAGATCAGCGTGTCGCTGCCGATCGTTTGCGCGTCGCCCTCACTTGTAAGCGTGATGTCTTTTTGCTCGGCAAGGGGTGCCAGGTCCGTGAGCACTTCTTCGATCATCGGCGCTAGGTCAATCACATCGTTGCAAGGGACACTGCGCAGCTCGCTCATCTCGAGCAGGGTCTTTGTCATGTGCGTCATTCGCTCGGTCTGCTCCTGCAGCAGCCCGAGCAGGCTCGCTGTATCGGCGTCGACGTCGGGGTGCTCGGCGCAAAACAGCTCGACCTGGGCCTGCATGAGCGCAAGTGGCGTGCGCAGCTCGTGCGCCGCATTGCCCGTAAACTGTCTTTGTGCGGAAAATCCCTCGTCAAGGCGGGCAATCATGTCGTTAAACGACGCGCTGCAGCGCCTGAGTTCAGAGGGCACGTCCTCGCTGATTTTTGTGTCGGCGAGGTTGTCGGGCCGCACGCTCTCGACTTGCGTCGCAAAGAAGCGCAACGGCCGCAGCGCATGTCCGCTTACAAAGTAGGCCAGCACGCCGCCGAGCAGCGTCACCGCCGCAGTTATATACCAGCTCGTCGCGCCAAACGATTCTTGGGCGTCGTTCACGACGATGGTCAGCGCGTCGTCGAGCTCTTTGTTTGTCGGGTCAAATGAGCTGGGCGAGGCCGCCTCCACCTTGCTGTGCGCCGACGCTTCTGCACCAATCGAGTCCATGTAGCGCATGCCGGAGTAGCCAACCAGGCAATTCATAAGTACGCAGGTCGAACATATCAGCAGTGCCGTCATCAACGTGATGCGCCACTGCAGCGACAACCGCTTCATTTGCCATCCTCCATAACGTAGCCTTCGCCGATTCGGTTGCGGATGGGGTCGTGCCCCAACGCGCCGCGCAGCTTTTTGCGCAGCGACGAGATGTGCACGCGGGTCGCGTTGCTAAAGCTGTTGACGCTGCTGTCCCATACATGCTCGATAAGCTCCTCCTGGCTCACCGGCCGCCCCTGGTTAAGCATCAGGTATTCCAAGATGCCGGTCTCCTTGCGCGTGAGGGACAGGATCTCGTCGCCCACTGTGGCGAGGCGCGCCTTGGTGTCAAAGCTCAGCGATCCACAGGTTAGAACAACGTCGCTTTGTGTAAAGCGTCTGAGGGTAAGGCTGCGAATCCTTGCCGCAAGCTCGTCAAGATGAAACGGCTTGGTGAGGTAGTCGTTGGCGCCCGCATCGAGCCCCGCTACCTTGTCGGAGACCTCGCCACGTGCCGAGAGCACAAGCACCTTGGTCTCACAATCAGCTGTCCTGAGTTGCCTGAGCACGGTCATGCCGTCGACATGGGGGAGATTGAGGTCGAGCACGACAAGATCAAAGGTCTCGACATCGAGCAGATCGAGGGCCTGCTGCCCGTCGTAGCAGCAGTCGACGCTATAGGCCAAGTTGCGCAGGCTGCGTGCGATCGCATCGCACAGCGCCCGCTCGTCCTCGACGACCAAGATGCGCATAACGTTCTCCTTGCATAGTCATTCACGCTTAACACGGATTTTATAGTCGGTATGGTCCAATGGGTCGCGAAACGAAAGGAGTGGTCAGATTGTTCAAAGCGATTAAGCCTGTGGCGCAGGTGGCTTTGCTGATCGTTGGGGTAGCCATGGTTGGCTTTGGAATTATGCGCGGCGAGGCAGATGCCGTGCTGGCCAAGGCAATCAGGCTGTGCTTGGAGTGTATCGGAATTGGATAAAAGAAAAAACACTGCATCGCATCTTTTGGCGAGATTCCGCGGATTGATTCAGGCGGCGGCGACGCTTGCGACCAATATTCACCTGCCTAACTTTGCCAAGGGCGGTATCTACCAGGGAGCCGGCAAAGCCGTCTGCGTGCCGGGGCTTAACTGCTACTCGTGTCCAGCGGCCTCGGGTGCGTGCCCCATCGGGTCGTTTCAGTCGGTGGTGGGATCGTCTAAGTTCAGCTTTTCGTATTACGTCACCGGAACGCTCATTCTGATCGGCGTGCTACTGGGACGTTTTGTATGCGGCTTTTTGTGTCCGTTTGGATGGCTGCAAGAGCTTCTGCATAAGATTCCCAGCAAAAAGCTCTCCACGAAAAAGCTCAAGCCGCTCACGTACATCAAGTATGCCGTGCTACTGTTTGCCGTGGTGCTACTGCCCGTCTTGGTGGTTAACGATGTGGGTATGGGCGACCCGTTCTTTTGCAAGTACATCTGCCCGCAGGGTGTGCTCGAGGGCGCGATTCCGCTGTCCATCATGAATACGGGAATCCGCTCCGCGCTGGGAAAGCTCTTTTCCTGGAAGCTCGCGATCCTCATTGCGGTTGCGGTGCTGAGCGTGCTGTTCTACCGCCCCTTCTGCAAATGGATTTGCCCCCTCGGTGCGTTTTATGCGCTCATGAACAAGGTGTCGTTGCTGGGGATTCAGGTTGACCAGTGCAAATGCGTCTCGTGCGGTAAGTGCGCCAAAGTGTGCCAGATGGACGTGGACGTTACGCGTACGCCCAACCATGCCGAGTGCATTCGTTGCGGCAAATGCGTGGGCGCATGCCCCGTCGATGCCATTAGCTTTCGCTATGGGCTGGGTGTGACGGGCGACAAACCCGCGCAGCCCGCGCAAGCCTGCGAAAACAAATAGGTATCTATATAAGTTTCGATACAACGGAGGAACCATGAAACTGTCAAAAATTGCGGCCCTGCTGATGCTGCCCGTGCTGGCGCTGACTCTCGCGGCGTGCTCTGCCCCCAAGGGCGACGCGAAGGATGCTACGAGCGGCGATGCGCAGATTGCCGAGCTCATAGCGCAAAAGCCGTCAAGTGCCGAGGAGGCGGCCGAGCTGTATCAGCAGCTGCTGCAAAAGGAAAACGAGATCTTTGCGAGCGATAACGCCCTATGGGAAAAGGTGTTCCTTGCGGCCAACAAAGACACCCCCATGATTGAGGACGGCAAGAACTACGGTGACTTCTTGCTCGATACCATCGAGGGCGCCAAGGATCAGTTTGCGGCTGACGAGCTTAAGACGCTTAAGGCCGGCGCGCAGCAGGTCAAGGAGATCGAGGACAAGCTCATGGCGCTGGAGAAGGAGTTCCCCGGATGTGGCAGCACGCCCGGCGAGGGGGAGAGCGTTGATGCCTCGACCGCGGGTATGACCAACGGCGAGAGCGGGGAGACGAAGTTCCCCAGCTTTAAGGGCAAGGACTTGGACGGCAACGATGTAAACAGCGACGAGCTGTTCTCCAAGAACAAGGTCACCGTCATGAACTTCTGGTTTACCACCTGCAAGCCGTGCGTGGGAGAGCTGGGCGATCTGGAGAAGCTCAACAAGGAGCTTGCCGAGAAGGGCGGCCAGGTCGTGGGCGTTAATTCCTTTACGCTCGATGGCAACAAAGACGAGGTGGCCGATGCCAAGGACGTGCTTTCCAAGAAGGGCGTGACGTATAAAAACATCTGGTTTAAGTCGGATAGCGAGGCCGGAAAGTTCACCTCAAACCTCTACTCGTTCCCGACCACCTACGTGATCGACCAGAACGGCAACATCGTTGGAGAGCCGATCATGGGCGGTATCAACTCTGCTGAGCAGCGTGAGGCGCTCAACAAGCTAATCGAGCAGGCGCTCGCGAAGAGCGGACAGTAAGTCCGTGGGACAGACAACTGAAGGGGAGTCGCTGGAAACAGCGACTCTTTTTTCTGCTTCGGGGTAGCATCATGGGTATACGTCGAAAGGGCACGCAGCTTTTCGTGCATTGCCCGAGCGGTGCGCGAAGCAACCAAGCTGTGAGTTTTCTTAAGCGTTCTGGGTATGGCAGTGTCAAGAATATCGGCGGCATAAGCGGCTACACGGGAAAGGTGGTGCGTTAGCTATGAAGGTGGTTATCGTTGGAGGCGTCGCGGGCGGCGCATCGGCGGCGGCACGTTTGCGCAGACTCGACGAGCAGGCCCAAATTGTCATCTTTGAGCGCACGGGTTTTGTATCGTATGCCAATTGTGGGCTTCCGTACTACATTGGCGGCGTGATAGAAGAAGAGAGCGCATTGACGCTGCAGTCTCCCAAGGGCTTTTGGGATCGCTTTCGCATTGCGGTCAAGACGAGTCACGAGGTGTTTGCCATCCATCCCGATTCGCATACGGTCGAGGTTCGCAATATGCTGACGGGCGAGGAATTTGTCGAGACGTATGACAAGCTCATCCTGTCGCCGGGTGCAAAGCCGATCCGCCCTGCGTTGCCGGGCATCGACTCGGATAAAATCTTTAGCCTACGCACCGTTGAGGACACGCTGCGTATTCACAGCTATGTTCGAGAGCGGCGACCGAGCAGTGCCGTCGTGATCGGCGGCGGCTTCATTGGCGTCGAGACGGCGGAGAATCTGTGCGAGCTGGGGCTCCAGGTGACCCTTCTGCAGCGTCCCGTCCAGCTTATGAACAACCTGGATTACGACATGGCGACCCTTTTGCATACCGAGGTGCGTGAGCACGGTATCGATCTGCGCCTCAAGGCCGATGTGACAGGTTTTGAGGAAGTTGATGGCCGCGTTGTCACCCATGTTGCGGGCGATGACCCTATCGGAGCCGATATGGTGCTGCTTGCCATTGGCGTGGCACCTGAGAGCCATCTGGCGCAAGAGGCGGGGCTCGAACTGGGCGTCAAGGGGGCTATTGTGGTCAACGACCGCATGGAGACCTCTGCTGCCGACGTGTATGCCGTGGGCGATGCCGTGCAGGTCACGCATCAGGTGACCGGCGAGGACGCGGTCATTTCGCTCGCCGGCCCCGCCAACAAGCAGGGGCGTGTCGTCGCCGATGTCATAGCCGGCATGGACAGCTGCTACCTCGGATCGTTGGGCTCATCGGTTATCAAGGTATTCGACTTGACGGCGGCAAGCACGGGACTATCCGAAAAGGCGGCACACGCGGCGGGAATTGACTGCGACAGCGTGGTCCTGTCGCCCGGTTCGCATGCGGGTTATTATCCGGGTGCAACGCCCATGACCATGAAGGTTGTCTTCGAGAAGCAGGGATTGCGCCTGCTGGGTGCGCAAATCGTGGGCATCGATGGTGTGGACAAGCGTATCGACGTTCTGGCGACTGCCATCCAGGCAGGCATGCGCGGCGATAGGCTTAAGGATTTGGACCTAGCATACGCGCCGCCGTATTCATCGGCGAAGGATCCCGTCAATATGGCGGGCTTTATGATCGAGAACCTCAATCGCGGCATACTGGCGCAGTGGCATTGGGAGGATGAGCCCAACTTGCCACGCGATGGCAGCGTGCAGCTGCTCGATGTTCGTACGGAAGGGGAGTATGAGCGCGGGCATATCGATGGTTTCGTAAACATTCCCGTCGATGATCTGCGCAATCGCCTGAGCGAGCTCGACCGGGCCAAGCCGGTCTACGTGATTTGCCAGAGCGGCATTCGCAGCTACATTGCTTGCCGCATTTTGGCGCAGCATGGCTTTGAGTGCTTTAACTTCTCGGGCGGCTATCGCTTCTTTGCAGCCGTGACTGAGGCTCGCCGCGGCAGCGCTAACGTTATGCCGTGCGGGCTCGAAAAGTAGCGCGCATTGGAATGTGACAAAGTGACAGCCTCTTTGTCGCATCGGGGATGTTATATGCGGGATGGTGCGCCATGCGGCGTGCTGTCCCGTTCGTTTTTTGGCGCGGTTCGTTACATTCCTCACTGGTATCGGCCAAAAATGAGGATAGAGTAGGACAAACGCGCCGAACGTGAACGGCGGGGGAGCGGGCGAGCGCGCCCGCGCGAGAGAGGTTGCCGTCCATGCTGGATCTCAGAGTTATTTGCAAAAGGTACGTTACGCAGTCGTTTACGCAGGTAGCGCTCGACAGCGTAAGCCTGTCTTTTCGCGATAACGAGTTCGTAGCCATTCTGGGTCCCTCGGGTTCGGGTAAAACTACGATGCTCAACGTCATCGGTGGACTCGATCATTTCGATTCGGGCGATCTGCTGATCGACGGCATCTCGACCAAGGACTTCAACGACCGCGATTGGGATGCCTATCGCAATAATCGCATCGGCTTTGTGTTCCAGAGCTATAACCTCATTCCGCATCAGAGCATTTTGGAAAACGTGGAGTTGGCGCTTACGCTCACGGGCGTGGGGCATGCCGAGCGCCGCCAACGTGCGCGCAAGGCGCTCGAGGCAGTCGGTCTGGGCGAGCACGTTGACAAGCGCCCGAGCCAGCTTTCGGGCGGGCAGATGCAGCGCGTGGCCATTGCCCGCGCCCTGATCAATGACCCCGAGATTGTGCTGGCTGACGAGCCGACCGGCGCCTTGGATTCAACGACGTCCGTCCAGGTCATGGATTTGCTCAAGGACGTTGCGCGCGACCGTCTGGTCATCATGGTCACGCACAATCCCGAGCTGGCGTACAAGTACGCCACGCGCATTGTCAACCTGGCGGACGGCAAGGTCACCGACGATTCAGATCCCTTTGATGCTGCCGAGGCCGCGCGTCGCGAGGCCAAGCCCACGCGCAAAACCTCGATGAGCTTTGTGACGGCGCTTGGGCTTTCTGCCCGAAATCTCATGACCAAGAAGGGCCGCACGGCCATGACGGCCTTTGCAGGTTCGATTGGCATTATCGGCATTGCGGCGATCCTGGCGCTCTCCAACGGCGTAAACGACTACATCAAAAAGGTCGAGGAGGACACGCTCTCGAGCTACCCGCTGACGATTTCCAAACAAGATTATGACCTGTCGTCCATGATGGGCGGGCATGGGGCTACGGATGATGAGGTGTCCGAGGGCGAGGACTCGTCCGATGGCGCTACCGGCGGCAAGGCTCAGGGGACCGATAAGATCCCTGTGGTCACGGCCGTAAAGGACATGTTCGCAAGTGTTAAATCTAACGATATGACGAGCTTTAAGGCATGGCTTGACGACGGCGGCAACGGTATCGACAAAGAGGTCAACGCTATTCAGTATGGTTACGGCGTGACGCCGGTTGTCTATCGTTCGAGTAAGGGCGACGAGAAGCCCGTTCGCCTTGTTCCCAACGCTATGACCGAGGCCATGAGCGGAGGCGCGAGCTCGGCGGCAACGGTGAGCATGGAATCCATGGGAACGTCGGTCTTTAACGAGATGATTGACGACCAGAGCCTGCTCGACAGCCAGTACGATGTCGTTGCCGGCCATTGGCCTACGTCCGCCAACGAGGCCGTGATGGTGCTTTCGAGCCGCGGAACGGTGGGCGACTACACGCTCTACAGTATCGGCGCGCTGGATATCGATGAGCTCAACGACCTGGTTAACAGTGCCATGACGGCCGACGGCAAGGTCAAGACGCCCAAGACCGGCAGCGACTTTACCTACGACGATGCACTGTCCACGACGTTTAAGGTGTTGTCGCCGGCCGATGCCTATCGCAAAAACGAAGAGACCGGCATGTGGACTGACATGTCTGGCGACGCCGACTTTATGAAAGCCAAGGTTGCCGACGGTATTGACGTGCGCATTGTGGGCGTGGTGCGACCCAACGAGACGGCAAACGCGAGCGCATTGTCCCCGGGCATTGTCTATACGCATGCGCTGACTCGCCAGCTTATGGAGCGTGCTGCCGATTCGCAGATTGTGCAGGAGCAGCTTGCCCACCCCGAGACGGATGTCTTTACGGGCAAAACCTTCGACGAGCTGCAGGGCGAAGCCAAGCAGGGCGTGGATTTGGGCAGTATGTTCAGCGTAGACGAGGCGGCACTGAAGAGCGCGTTCTCGTTCGATGCATCTGCGCTCTCGGGTGTTGCCGGCGGTATGGACCTGTCGGGTCTTGACTTGTCTGGGCTGGACATTGACCTTTCGGGCGTTGGTAAGGACATCGACTTCAGCGACATCATGGCCAAAGCGCCAACCCCAGATTTCTCGGGCATCTTTGACGGTCTGGAGCTCACGCCCGAGCAAATGCAGCAGGTGGGAACGCTTGCCAACCAGCTGTTTGAGGGCTTTTTGCGGTCTGATCAGTTTAAGGCGCTGTCACCCGAAGACCTTAAAGACGCGTCAAAGCTCGCTGCCGCATTCTCGGCATATCTTGAGAATGATGCCGCAGCCCAGCAAATTTTGGCACAGCTCAAAGCGCTTGGCGGCGATGCCCTGGCCGAGCGTCTGCAGCAGGTGATGGGCGACTATGTGCAAAAGCAGCTGGCTCCGTATTTGCAGCAGTCTATGGATCAGGTGATGAAGGCGGTCAGCGAGCAGATTGCCACGACGGTATCAGCTCAGCTCAAGGCGGGCGCGGCAGGGCTTATGGACCAGATGGCGACGCAGATGTCTTCGAGTTTTGCCAACCTGGCGAGCGCCATGCGCGTGGATGCGAACGCCTTTGCTCGTGCCATCCACTTCAACATGGACGCCGAGGACCTGAGCTCGCTCATGATGAGCTATGCCAAGGCGTCGAAGCTCACCTACGACAACAATCTGACCACGTTGGGCTATGCGGACGAGGCGGACCCCATTTCGGTCAAGATTTTCCCGCGCGACTTTGAGGCCAAGGAGCGCGTGCTCGATTACATCGATGCGTACAACAAGCAGGTCAAAGCTGCTGGCCACGATGAGCAGGCAATCTCGTATACCGACTACATGGGCATCATCATGGGCTCGGTGACCGACATCGTGAACACCATCAGCTTGGTGCTCATCGCATTCGTGAGTATCAGTTTGGTGGTGAGCTCCATCATGATCGGCATCATCACCTACATCAGCGTGCTGGAGCGCAAAAAGGAGATTGGCATCCTGCGCGCGATCGGCGCGTCAAAGCGCAACGTGGCCAACGTATTTAATGCCGAGACCTTTATCGAAGGCCTCATTGCCGGCGTCTTTGCCATTGTCGTCGTGGTGGCCGTGAGCTTTCCGGTTAACGCCTGGGCACTTGCTGCCAAGCAGGTGCCCAATCTGATGAGTCTGCCCGTGCAGGATGCGCTGGCGCTCATTGCAGTTTCGGTGCTGCTGACGGTTGTTGCCGGCCTGCTGCCGGCCCGCAGCGCATCCAAGAAGGATCCCGTGGAGGCCCTACGCTCCGAATAATGTGACAAAGGGACAGCCCCTTTGTCACATTGGATGAAAAGGCGCGGGAAGGGGGGTGGCCCTTCCCGCGCCTTTTAGTTTGTTTTGCCCATCAACGTGATACGGATGCTTGGATGGGTGTACTCGTCAAACTCGTCCTCGGGATCCGTATCAAACGAGTAATACACCTTGATGGGGTCGTCACTCGTCCTGATAGAGATTCTCTCGTAGAGTGAGCCGTTCAAAAATGCCTGCCTAAACTCTTCGGGGAGTTTCTGCGGTGCCAAGAGCTCGGGGCTCACCGTCTTGACGTCTACGGTTTGGACGGCAGAGAACAGCTCGTCAAGGTCGCGCTCGATGCGGGCGAGGTTGTCCTCAAGGCTCGCGCTGGGGTCGACCTCTGCCGCGTAGCTCACTTCCTTGAGTGTCCCCTTGTTGTCAAAGTCCAGATAGGTATAGGTCTTCTGGGTATCGGAGTCGCCGTCGTGAAGGTAGCCGCGGACGTGATAGCCGTAATCTTGATATCGCTCGTAAGGGTCATCGGCGGACACGTACTCGCATGCGGGTTCTAGCGTCTTGCGGGCGATGGCGATCTGCTCGGCTGCGGCCGCGGCGTTCTGTTGCATCTCGATGTTTCCCTGCGCCAGCTGCGGGATATAGGCACCGCACACGATTGCGAGGGGCAGTGCCACAAGCGCGACGATCCACTTTTTTGCACGGGGGATAGGCACGCCACAGGCCTCTGCCATGGCCTTTGCGTTGGCAAAGCTTTCGGCAAGCACGTCTGCCGCGGTGGCGACGGCGCCTACGGCAGCGGCGACTTCTGCCGCGCCGCCCAGGTTGCGTGCGGTCTCGTTGTCGCTGTTCTTGAGCAGGCGCGCGGCGGCCTGCGTACCGATAACACCTGCGATTTGTGCCGAGCGGTCTTTCTCAGCCTGCTCGACGACGAGTCGGTGCTGCATTTCTTTCCACTGCTTGCCGCGCATGCCAAAGCGCGGCGCGAGCGCGCAGTAGCAGAAGATGGCGAGCTCGACGGCGGTGAGCGCCAAGGCGGTCATCATGCCCGTCTCCTGGAAGCTTTCATGATGGAAGACGATATCGTCAATCATTTCGAAGGGAATGATCAAAAAAGGCAGCACAAACGCCATGGCAAGCGCCGCGCCGGCAACCTTGGGACAGATGCAGTATCGCTGGATGCGCTTGCGTTCTTGTTCGGAAAGTGTAGCCATAGCTGCTCCTTGGTGTCGTGGCGGTCGTTGCGGCGCATGGGGTGCGGGGCGCATCAGTTTGAGCTAGCGCTGGATAAGAACATAGAGCAAGATGCTCATCGCGATGAGCAAGAAGCCCGCGATGTTAAACATCAGTGTGGCAAAGTTGCCCACGATGGGGCGTTCGACATAGCTTTTGTCTGGGTTGCTGGGGTTGTAGTGTACGGTCATTTGACTGCCGAGGGGCCAAAGCTGCTCTGCAAGGGTGTCTAGGCGGGCGATGGGCCCCGTCTGTACGTGCAGCCAGCCCTTGGGGTCTTCGTAGGCGGCGGCTTGTGTGCGGATGGGGAGTCCCGACAAGCTTTTGGTCTTTATGCCGCGGAATTGTTTTGTCGCGCGGTATTGCGTGCCGTCAACGGTGTATTCCAAAACGGGATACATTCTGCCTTCACCCATAAAGCGATGGTCGATGACCGTCCCCATGGTTGCAGCGGTGCAGGCCTTGGCTTTCCTGCGAGCGGCGGCTTTCATGAGCGCGCTCACTCCGATAAGCAGGATACCGATGCCCCCAACCAAGATGAGCGCGAGCAGGGATATCTGCGACGTGGTCATGGCGTTCTCCTTTGGCGCGATACCGTCATATGTGACCCAGTATAGAGAATCCCGCCATCGATGAGCTATTGCGGGGGGGGTCAATTCTGAATGTGACAAATGGACTGTTCCTTTGTCACATCGGGGACTGCGGAATCGAGGTCTAATACTTTTCCCGAGAAGTGAACGAGTGAAAACGGACTCCCGAAGCATCGACACTTTTGGCGTGCAATTTCCTGCGGTTTTGCCAGTCAAATCCTGCGGTTTTGACGCCTAAAAATGTCAATGCTTCGGGGGTCCAAATACAGCCGTTCACTTCTCGGGAAAAGTATTAGACCTCGAAATATGGGCGGCGTTCGCGAACGGCAACTAGCTTGCGTCCGGTAGCCGGCACTTGGGGCAAAGGGACTGCCCTTTTGCCCCTTCACCATTGCATCGTATCTGGTGTGGAAAAAATATCGCCTGCGTTCTCGCGCCTGCGAAGAGTTCCTGAACCGCTTGAATGGGATGTGACAAAGGGACTGTCCCTTTGTCACATTGATTTGAGAGTGGATGTTGATGAATTTATCGCTGGCCCCTATGGAGGGGATTACCGGGCATGTGTTCCGTCGCGTGCATGCGGAGTGCTTTGGCGCACTCGATTGTTATTACACGCCGTTTTTGCCGCCGCCGCGGGTGGGCAACCGCTTTGGTGGCAAGGCGTTTAAAGAGGTCGATCCTGCCAATAACCAGGGGCTTAACGTAGTACCTCAGCTGATGTCCAAGAATGCGGACGAGTTTGTGTGGGCGGCGCAGGTGCTCGCCGAGATGGGGTACCGCGAGGTCAATCTCAACCTTGGCTGCCCCTCGGGTACGGTTGTTGCCAAAGGCAAGGGTTCGGGCTTTCTGCGCAACCTGGATGAGCTCGAGGTGTTCTTGAGCGACGTGTGCGAACGCTCACCCTTGCCGGTGTCGGTCAAGACCAGGCTGGGGTTGGAAAGCGATGACGAGTACGAACGCGTGCTCGACCTCTATTGCCGCATGCCGCTGGCAGAGCTGATCGTGCATCCGCGCGTGCAAAAGGACCGTTATACGGGCTCGCCGCGTAAAGAGTTTTACGGCGAGACGTTGGAGCGGGCGCCGTTTCCCGTGGCCTATAACGGCGACATCTTTGATCTTGAGGACATGGATGCGCTGGTGGGGGCCTATCCCGGAACACGCCACGTAATGTTGGGGCGCGGCTTGCTCGCGAACCCCGCGCTGACTCGCATGGTTAAGGGCGGCCCTGCTGCCACGGCCGCTGAGCTGCAGCGCTTCCACGACATGCTGTTTGCGGCCTATGCGGACGAGATTGGGGACAACGCGGTCTTTCGCATGAAGGAGTGGTGGTTCTACGCCAAATGCGCCTTCGCCGATCCCGCTTACGTTCACAAGATCGTGCGCAAGACCAAAAAGGTCGACGAATACCGCGCCGCCGTCGAGCGCGTCTTTCGCGAGCAGCCACTTGCGCCTGTTGCCCGCTTTTGTGGCTACTAGTCGTTGGGGACGTTCTTAAACGACTAGTCATTCAAGAACGTCCCCAATGACTAGATTGAAAAGCTGTACGTCAGCATCCAAAGATGTCGGAAAATGTCGACTTTGGATGCTGGCGTACATGTTTGGTTCGTATGGGTTCGGCTCGGTTGGCGCGAACTGGCCGCAGTGCGCGTGCTAGAGCAGGTTCTTCTGCACCCACGCGATGATGTCGCTCGACTCGTAGAGCGGTTTACCGTCGATGAACAGGCAGGGAACCTGGCGCTTTCCGCCGACGGCGATGAGTGTCTGCTCGGCATCGGGGTCGGTCGAGATATTGCGCTCGGGGATGGTCACGCCGTTATCGGCCAAAAAGCGCTTGACCTTTATGCAATACGGGCAGCCGGTCATAACGTAGAGCACGAGTTCGTGATCAGTAGCCATGGTGTCTCCAATCGGTTGAGGTTTCGGTTGAGATACCCAAAGCCGCCGCAGTCTATGCGCGATCCATTGATGACTCGATGGCATGGACCAGAAACGCCGTGGCTCCGGTGCCGCAGGGCTTGTCGTAGTAGTCGATAAAGCGCTGATCGGCAAGATAGCCGTGGGCGAGGCCCAGGTATGCTTCGTCTTGGGGTTCGTGTCCCCAGTTAAGGCCAATCCATCGACGGTGCATTGCGACAAGCTTGCGCGCCTCGCTTCCATCCGGTTCGCCATCGCCCATGGCAATCGAGAGCTGGCCCAGAACAGCGCGTTCAAGTTCCTTCATGTCGTTCCATGTCTCGGGGTCCATGCCCAGCAGTGCCTCGTTTGCTGCATCGATAGCCTCGTCGCCATAGCGCGCCCGCGCCTCGGCGCCGAAGCGCTCCTCGTTTTCCTGCACGGCGCGCCAGCGCTCCAGCTGCGGCAAGACGGCACCCATGAGTGAGACGGCCTCGTCGAGCGACATGCCGGTGTTTTGTGCCAGGTGCGGGGCACAATCCTCGATCATTGCCTCCATCGTAGTGTCGTAGGTGTACTTGCCGTGGTCGTAGCACCACTTGCAGTAATGATCGGTCGCGGTGCCCGCAGCATCGGTGCCGCAGTCGTCGGGTGTGAGTATCATGCCGCAGCTCTGGCAATAGTGCTCGGGCATTTCGAGCAGGTGAGACAGGGGCTCGCCGGTCACGGCGGCGATGAGCTTCATCATGTCGATACCCGGTGTGACCTCGCCGCGTTCCCAACGGCTGACGGCTTGGCGTGTGACGAAGAGCTTGGCGGCGAGCTGCTCTTGGGTAAGGTGATGGGCGCGACGGACAGCAATGAGCTTTTCTGCAAAGGCCATAACGGCTCCTTTCTGCTTTCTGCTGGTTGATGGCTTAAGCATACGCGGCAGTAGGTGCCCTTCCAAGCAACCGTTGGTTGCACGACGGGGACCGCGACGAAGAATTGCGCGCAACGCCCCACACCTCCACGCCGTACAATGACCGGCATGGAACCTATCGCACACATACATACCGACCTGCCGCAGAAGTTCGGCATCCCGCGCAACAGCTTTTTGGCGCCCCATCTGCAGGGACGCATCGTCTTTGAGCCGGAATTTGCCTCCAACGCAGCGGTTGAGGGTCTGGGCTCCTTCTCTCACCTATGGCTGCTGTGGCGCTTCGAAAACGGAACGCCCGGCGGCACGGCTAAGGACATAGCCGCCGATGCCAAAACGCAGGACAGGTCCGGCACCAACGCAAAATGGTCGAAAACCGTGCGCCCGCCGCGTCTGGGTGGAGCTGAGCGCGTGGGCGTGTTTGCCACGCGCAGCCCGTTTCGCCCTAATCCCATCGGGCTCACCTGTGTCAAGCTCGATCGTGTTGAGCTTACCGACGATGGCCCCATCATTCATGTGCTGGGGGCCGACCTGCGCGACGGCACGCCCATCTACGACATTAAGCCCTACATTCCGTTTGCGGACTGCCACCCGGATGCAACGGGCGGCTGGATTGAAGACGCGCCGTGGCAAGAGCTCGACGTCGAGTTTCCGCAAGTGCTGCAGGATATGGTCCCGCCTGAAAAGCTCCCCGGCTTGATCGAGGTGCTCCGCCAAGATCCGCGCCGTGCGGGCGGCAAACACGAGCCAAACCGCGTTTACCATTTGGCTTACGCTGGGCTCGACATATCGTTTACGGTCGACGGAACCAGGTTGACGATAACCGCCATCAACGACGCGCGAGACTAACCAGCTACTCGTCCGCACCCGTCAAATTAAGCGCCAAACTCCGCTCCAAAACCGCCCGCGCTGGTGGACAATAACGCCTACCAAAACAATCCGCTTTGCACGGGAGCTCAGCATGAAATACGACTTCAGCTCGCTTATCGACCGCCACGGCATGGACGCCATCGCCGTTGACTCCTGGGGAGAAATTCCCGACATGGCTCCGAACGCACCCGACGAGGGCTTCGACCGCATCCCCATGTGGGTGGCGGACATGAATTTTGCCACGGTGCCCACGGTTCAGGAGCACATCATTCAGCGCGCCCAGCATCCCATGTTTGGCTATTTCGATCCGCGCGACGAGTACTTTGACCGCATCATCGAATGGCAGAGCCGCCGCAATGGCGTTAAGAGCCTGCTTCCTGAGCATATCGGCTATGAAAACGGCGTGCTGGGCGGTGTCGTGTCGACGCTGCGCGCATATGTCCAGCCGGGCGATGCGGTGCTGGTTCACAGCCCCACCTACATCGGTTTCACCAAGTCTATCGAAGCCGCGGGCTATCGCATTGTCCACAGCCCGCTTAAGCTCGACGACCAAGGCGTGTGGCGTATGGACTTTGAGGACATGGAGCGCAAGCTCGCCCAAAACCACATCCATGCCGCGGTGTTCTGCTCGCCGCACAATCCCTGCGGCCGCGTATGGGAGTGCGACGAGATCGAACGTGCCATGGACATCTATCGCCAGCACGATTGCGTGGTGATCTCGGATGAGATTTGGTCCGATATCATCCTGCCGGGTCACAGACATATCCCGACGCAGTCGGTGAGCGAGGATGCCCGCATGCGCACGGTTGCCCTCTACGCGCCCAGCAAGACGTTTAACCTGGCGGGCCTGGTCGGCAGCTACCACATCATCTATAACGAGACGCTGCGCGACCGCGTGTGCGCCGTGTCCAACAAGACTCACTACAACGAGATGAACGTCCTTTCGATGCACGCGCTTATCGGCGCCTACCAGCCGCAGGGCTACGAGTGGGTCGATGAGCTCAATCAGGTCATCCAGGGCAACATTGACTACTTCTGCGATTACGTGGACGAGCATTTTGAGGGCGTGGGCTATTCGCGTCCGCAGGGCACGTACATGGTGTTTCTGGACTGCACCGAGTGGTGTCGCGAGCATGGCCGCGATATTCAGTGGCTGCTCGACGAGGGGGCGCGCGTGGGCGTGGGATATCAGGACGGCCGCCCGTTCCACGGGCCCTGCCACATTCGCGTGAATCTGGCGCTGCCGCTTTCGCGCGTAAAGGAAGCGTGCGACCGCCTGGACCGCTACGTTTTTAATGCACGGTAAGTGAGCACTGCATGCGGGGCCTTCTGCCAAGTCGGCTGGAAGGCCCCACATGGTAAAACGTCTGTAGCCATTGGGCACTCGTGTGGTTTTGTTTGCTATTATTTTTTACCATTTCAGTCTGTAAACAGGATCGTATGGAGCTCGATGAAAAGGTCCCGTCGCTCGGTTGCCATTTCGTTGTTTGTTGCGCTTGCGGTAGCGTGCGCCTTTGTCGTAGCGATAGCCGGCTGTTCCGGGTCGAATGGCAGAGCCTCGACGTCTGCATTAGAAGGCCTGGATGCCTCGCAGGCCAAAGACGACAACCTTAAGACGCTCAACGTCGGCAGCGACCTCTATCCACCGTTTGTGTATACCGACGAGTACGGCGATATCGTTGGCCTGGATGTCGAGATATTGACCGAGGCTTTGACTCGCATTGGTTACAAGCCAAAATACCAGCTGATCGACTGGGAAAAGAAGAAGGAGCTGCTGGCGAGCGGCGAACTCGATTGTGTCATGGGCAGCTTTAGTATGACGGGTCGCGAAAACGAATATCGTTGGGCCGGCCCGTACCTTGCGAGCCGCCAGGTGGTCGCGGTCGATCCCCAGAGCGATATCTACACGCTTGCCGATCTTGAGGATAAGATCGTGGCGGTTCAGTCCACCACCAAGCCCGAGGACATTTTGCTCAATCGCATAAATGAAAACGTTCCGCAGATCAAGGAACTCTACAGCTTTTCGGACGGTTCATACCTGAACCCGGCGCTCGTCGAGGGCCTGGTCGACGCTATCGCCGCGCATGAGTCCTCGTTCCTCACCTACGAAAAAGACTATGGTGTGGCATATCGCATTTTGGATGAGCCGCTGCTAGAGGTCGGTTTGGGCACCGCTTTCGATATCAACGATACGCGTGGCATCGACGTCAAGCTCACTCATGCCTACCAAGAAATGCTTGCCGATGGCACCATGGAACGCCTGGTGTCAAAGTACTTCGATGACCCTTCGCCATTTTTGAATATGGAGGGCCTGTCATGATCGATGCGCCCGACCACGCCGCTCAGGAGCGGGACAATCGTTCGACAGGGGCATGGCTCCTTGTCGCTCTGCTGGGGATAGCGCTCTCGGTTGTTGCCGGCATGATGAGCTACGATTACACGACGGCCCAAGCCGAGCAGCGCTTTGCCGACGTTGTCGATTACGTGGCGACGCAGAGCCTTTCCTACGATGCATTCAACAGCGCCTATACGACCAAAAACCTGATACGCGTTATGGAAATCGCCGGAGAGGCTGCCCGCGATATGGAGCGCGACGGTTCGGTGGATAACGCCATGCTGGAGCAATACGCCGACCAGTTCAACGTGAGCGCGCTGATCGTGACGGACGCATCGGGCAATTTGGTGTCCGAGTCCTCGACGGGCGATGTGGACTACGGGTCGCTCGCTACGTATCTCAAAGAATCACCCGTGCTGGAGGTGGCAACTCATCCGCTTAAGTCCTATACCGCCCGCATCACGCTTGCGGATGATTCGGTCGCAGACATTGGCTGCGTGGCTCGGCAGGATGGCGAGGGCATCGTTATCGCGGTAAGGCATCAGAGCGCGAAAGCGGTTGCAAGCAATACACTCAAACTGCAGAGCTTGCTTGATGGCTATGAAACCATCGATAGCGGCAATATCGTGATCGAAAGCGACGGCAAGGTCGTTGCGACCAATGCCGTTGAACCCACCGTATTGGGCGTGTTCGATCTGCCTGCGACGGATGTCTTTATTGTCGACGGTATTAAGGATCGATGCCTGGCTGGTAAGGTCAGATTGGTTAACGCCGACGGCGAGTGGTATTTGGGCACATTTGGAAAAGCGCACAAATTCTATGTGTACACCTATGCCTCGGCGCAGCGCTACTTTGAGGTCGCCGCGGCTGTTGCCGCCGGCGTGCTGGTACTCTACGGCGGTGTTATAGCCGTTGTTGTGACGGTGCGTCGCCGCGCTGATCGTCGACGTTTGACGGACTTGCTGCAGCAGGAGCGCGACTATGGCGACAAGCTGGCAAAGGCGGCGCGTGAGGCCTCGTCTGCCAACTCGGCAAAGACGGAGTTTCTGCGTCGCATGAGCCACGATCTGCGCACGCCCATCAACGGCATTCGCGGCATGGTCGAGGTTGGCGATGCCAATGCGGACGATCTGCAAAAGCAGACTGAGTGCCGCTCAAAAATCTGGACGGCATCGGGACTGCTGCTCGACCTTGCCAACGAGGCGCTCGATATGAGTCGCCTGGAGAGCGGGCAGGTCGACCTGAACCTCGTGCCCATAAATTTGGTGGCCCTCAACTGTGAAGTGCGCGATATTCTGGAGCGCCAGGCCGAGGAGCGTCTGGTGACAATTATCTCCGACCAGCAGACGCTTAATCATCCCTATGCGCGGGTGAGCGTGACGCACCTCAAGCGTTTGTTGCTCAATATTGCCGGCAATGCCGTCAAGTACAACCGCCAGGGCGGCTATGTCCGCCTGGTGTGCCGCGAGGTGGAGCCAGCGGATGGCGTCCCCGTCTATGAATACACGATCGCCGACAACGGTATTGGCATGAGCGAGGAGTTCCAAAAGCACCTCTACGAGCCGTTTTGCCGCGAGGAGCAGCAGGTGGAAGGCGCTTCGTCGGGAACTGGCCTGGGCGCGCCTATCGCAAAACAGCTGGTCGAGCTTATGGGCGGAACCATGAGTTTTACGAGCGTCTTGGGGCAGGGGACGACGTTTACCATCCGCCTGCCGTTCGAGAAATGCAAACGCTCCGAGATTCCTCAGGCAGTTCGCGTGGACGCGGGAGACGGCGATGCACTCCAGGGCTTGCGCGTTTTGCTCGTAGAGGATAACGATCTGAATGCCGAGATCGCGCAGTTTACGCTCAGCCGTGCCGGTGCCGTCGTGACACACGCTAGGGATGGTGAGTCTGCCGTCGAGATGTTTGCCGCGAGCGTGCCGCACGAGTACGACGTGGTGTTGATGGACATCATGATGCCGGGCATCGATGGCCTTGAGGCCACACGTCAGATTCGAGCACTCGATCGCGAGGATGCCGCGACCACGCCGATTATCGCCGTGAGCGCCAACGCCTTTGCCGACGACCGCAGGCTTTCGCGTGAGGCGGGCATGAACGCGCACCTGAGTAAACCCGTGAGCTCGCAGGAGCTCATTGAGGCGCTTGCGCACATAGCCGCCGACGCTCTATAAGCATATGGCCTGGTTCCAAGGTGGGTTGGAACCAGGCCATATTGTTATTGATGAGGCCTGCTGAGGGGCTTACTTTTCCTGAATCTGCTTGCCGCAGAGATGCTCAATCGAAATCTCGTAGAGCTGGACGCCCTTGATGTCCTTGGCGATTTCCTCTTCGACTTCTTCGGCAGAAGGGTAGTACTTAAGGGCGAGCTGGCGGACTTTGTCCTCGATAAACGCGGGGGTGTCATTCGCCAGGCGACAACGGCCAAAGACGACGGTGCTCATAACGTGGGGAGCCCAGTCACCGTCCTGGTACCACTCGTTGCCATATACGGTAAAGCAGACCTTGTCATCGCGCTTGAGTGCGTCGACCTTGTGGCCGGCTTTGGCGCCATGGAAATAGATCTTGTCGTGCTCGGCGTCAAAGAAGTAGTTGACGGGAATGGCGTACGGGTAGCCATCGTCGCCGTTGACGGCAAAGACGCCGCGCTTGCAGGTAGCGAGCAGTTCGCGCGCTTCCTCGTCAGTGATGGCGCGTTTCTTTCGACGTAAGGGTCTAAACATCGTTGGCTTCCTTTCTGGTCGTGCGTGGTGGTTGAGCACAAACTATAGCGAAACGGATCCGTTTTTCTTGATGCGGGCGAGTATGTTTTTGAGCTTGTTAAAGTCGAGCGGTTTGGATAGATGGGCGTTCATGCCGGCGTCGTGTGCCGCCTTGGCGTCCTCGGCAAAGGCATTGGCGGTGAGCGCGATGATGGGGATATCGGCTGCATCGACCTTCTCGCTCAGGCGAATCGCGCGGGTTGCCTCGTAACCGTCCATGTCCGGCATCATAATGTCCATCAGGATCGCATCGAAGCTGCCGGCGGGATGCGATAGGTACAGATCGACGACTTCATTGCCGTTGGCGGCGCGGGTGACCACGACGCCCTCGGATTCTAGCAGCGCCTGGGCAATCTCGGCATTCAATTCGTTGTCTTCGGCGAGCAGTACGTTCATGTCGGCGAGCGAGCAGTCGAGCGCCCTCTCGACCGTATTCGCCCGCGCCCGGGGGTTCTTGTCGATATCGAGCGGAATTTCCACGTAGAACGTGGTGCCCACATGGAGTTCGCTGGTGACTTCGATGGTGCCGCCCATCAGTTCAATAAGCGACTTGACGATTGGCATGCCCATGCCGGTTCCTTGGAACTTGCTGCGCGCATCGTCACCTTCTTGGGCAAACGGCTCATAGATATGCTTTAAAAACTCGGGAGCCATGCCAATGCCGGTATCCGAAACGCTAAAGCAAAAGAGCGCGCGCCCGTTATCGAGTGGCTTGGTCTGTGAACTAAAGGTGACGGAGCCGCCGTGCTTGTTGTACTTAATGCTGTTGTCTAACAGGTTGATCATGACCTGTCGGATATGGGTGGGACTGCCGATTACGTATGGCCCCGTGGCGTACGGCAGACTATTGTCCTGCATTGTGATGCCGTTACTGGACGCGCGGAGCTTGCACAGCACCAGCGTATCGTCACAAAGCTCTTTGAGGTTAAAAGGCGCATGTTCCAGTGTTAGCTTGCGGTCTTCGATTTTTCCCATCTCGAGGATGTCGTTGATCAGCGAGAGCAGGTGATTGGCGGCAACGCGCGCCTTGGCACGGCTCTCGCGGGCGACTTGCATATCGCCTTCCTTCAATTCTTCAATTTCGATAAGGCCCAGGATACCGTTGAGCGGCGTACGGATGTCGTGGCTCATGCGCGTGAGGAATGCCGTCTTAGCGGCGTTGGCAGCATCGGCTTTTTTGCGCTCGGTTCGAGCGCGCACGAGCGCCCAGATGAGCAGGACGATGCCGACCGACAACATACCGATGAGGGTAGCTGCAATGGCGGTGCGGTTGCGATAAAGGAATTGAAGCGTGTTGGATTCCTGGGCCGTGTACGACGTGGAGGAGTAATTACTTGCGGAGAGCGATTCTCCGGCATTGATGATGCCCTTGTTGATGATTCCCAGCAGTTCGGGTTTGCCGCGCGACATCAAGCACGCGAGGTCACAGGTGTCAGGGAGCTCGACCGTCTCGCAGTCCTCGAGATCATAACGGTCACCGATGGTTTTTACGCGTGAACTGGGAGCGACGATGCAGCGCGCCGTTCCCTTCCTGAGGGCGTCGAACGCTTCATCGTCGGATTGGTATTCGGTTACGGTCGCTGTGGGGAATAGACTTTCAAGTGCATTTCGGTTGACAAACGATGATTTGGTACAGGCGATGTTCTGAAGGTCTTTGTTCAGGTTGCTGCCGGTGTGGATGGCGGTGAGGGGCATGGTCCCCAACGATATTGACTGCACAACGCCTGTTTGCTCGGCAAACCAGTAATCTCGGTATACCGGTAGCGCAACGTCTATGCTTCCCTTTGACAGGGCCTTTGACATCATCTTGTAGCTATCAAAGGCGACGGTTTTGACCGTAATGCCAAATTTATCGTGCAGCGTCGTCGCAAGCGATGCGAGCGAACCTTCCATTTCGCCGTCTTCGTCTTCGTTACAGTAGGGGAGTTTGCCCGTAATGTAGCCGAGCGTGATGGTGCTGTCATTTGCTTTGAGCCAGGAACGTTCGGGGCTGTTGAGCGATGATGAACCGCTGTTTTGGGCCGAGTAGTTAGATTTGACTTCGTCGATATAGCGTGGGTTGACGCGGGCGATTGCCGTCATGGCGGCATTGATGTCGTCCATCAGGTCGGGGCGACTTTTGGGGACGGCAAAGTAGTAGTCGCTCGAACCAATGTAGAACATGGGGGAGGCGCTGGGCGACGAGGTCGTGTCGTTCATGATGATGGCGTCGACCTCGCCGTTTGCCAGCGCATCGAAAAGGTCACCGTTACTGCTGATTTCCTTATAGGTACAGGTAATGCCCTCGTTGGCGAGCCACTGCTGGCCAACGAAGGTTTGCATAACGCCGGGGTTGCAGCCGATAGTGAGACCCTGGAGTGCTTGAGGGTCACCCTTTGCGAGGTCGTCACGGTCGGGCCTGGCGTAGATGTAGTAGCGCTCGGTACCCTCGGGGTTCGAGGAAAAGAGCAGCTTTTGGGCGCGTTCCTCGGAGTAGGAGATGTTAGGCATGAGGTCGATCTCGCCCGCCTCGAGCATGTCCATAAGCTCAGTGAAGGTGCCGGAGACGTATTCGTACTGCCAGCCGGGCGTGTAGTACGACAGAGTCTGGAGGTACTCGTAACCCCATCCCGAGAGACGCTCGCCGGGGGTGCCGTTCTGGAAGCCCTCGTTGCTGACGAGCCAGCCGACGCGGACCGTCTTGACTTGCTGATCGGTATTGGCGGCATAGACGGGGACGGGCATGATGGTGCTCAGTATGGCGAGCGCGGCAAGCGCGACGGCCAGGGTGCGATATATAACTGAACGAAGGACAGCGGAAGCTCTCACATGCAATCCTAACGAATCGAGACATTACCGCATAAGGATACCAGCTCAGCCTGCCCAGCCGGCAGCAGCACCGCTAAACGGTTCCGCCCGGCAGTTGGGGACAGTCCCTTTCTGCCGGCACAAAAGGAACGTCCCTAACTGTCGGTTGTGGGACAATACCGAGCGAACGAGATTGGGCGTCTGGGAAAGGGGTCGCGATGAACAGGTTGAGGACGCTTGCCGACGTACTGCGACAGGCCGGCTTTGCGCGCATCACGGGTCTGTTTCTTATCTTTTACCTGCTGTGCTCGACGGCCGTCTGGCTGTCCGAGCCCACGACCCTTACGTTTGGCGATGGCCTGTGGTTTAGCTTTGAGACGGTCTCGACCATCGGCTTTGGCGACATTCCGGCCGAGACACCGGTTGCCCGCGCTATTACCGTCATTCTGAGCGTCATCAGCATCTTCTACATCGCCATGCTCACGGGCGTGGCGGTGAACTACTGCAATACGCTTATCAAGATGCGCCAAAAGGACACCATGGCGCGCTTTATGGACGATCTGGAGCATTTGGAAGAGCTCGATCGCGACGAGCTCGCCGATCTGTCGCGCCGCGTGCGCGAGTATCGTCGACGCCAGCGCTAAGACGAACGTCGCGCGTCACAACAGGGGGACTGAATATGAATATCACCGTGTATCTGGGTGCCAGCGTCGGTAACGACCCAGCGTTTCTGCCCGCGCTGCAGGAGCTGGGCAACTGGATTGGCTCCAACGGACACGCGCTGGTATACGGCGGGTCCAAGTCGGGCCTGATGGGTGCGCTCGCCGATAGCGTGCTCGAGGCAGGTGGACATGTGACGGGTGTTGAGCCGAGCTTTTTTATCGAGGCCGAGTTTCAGCATGACGGTATCGACGACCTTATCGTGACGAGCGATATGGCCGAGCGCAAGGCCAAGATGATTGAGCTCGGCGATGCGTTCATCGCCTTTCCCGGTGGGACGGGCACGCTCGAGGAGATTGCCGAGGTCATGTCCGCGGTGTCGTTGGGGCATCTCGATGCGCCGTGCGTTTTGTACAACCTGAACGGTTACTACAACGACCTCAAGGCGCTGCTCGGGCACATGATTGATAAGGGGCTTTCGAGCCTGAAGCGCCAGCACGGCATCTACTTTGCCGACGATCTGCGCGAGATTGCCTCGATTATCAACGGATAAGCCTTGAGCCTGCCCCACTATGGCTCCCAATGGTGCCGTTTGCGGCGCAGACGGTTGGCTTGTCTGGGCCACACTCGCTCTACAATAAAACGTATCTATGTCGACTTTGACCGCGGGAGGACCCGATGGATAACCTTGCCAAACCCACAAACCGCGCGCTGTTTTTAGTTAGCGTTGCCGTGACCGGTGCGTTCGCAGGTGCCGCGGTCTGGCTGTTCTTTTTTGCGATGGAGCACGGCATCGACTATCTGTGGACCGAGATTCCACATATGCTGGGCGTTGCTTCGCCCGAACTCGCCAGCGGCCCGTTTGGCTTTTTGCCGTACCCGTTTTTTGTCTGCCTGCTGGGCGGCTTGGTGATTGGCCTGTACGAAAAGATGACGGGCGCCAAGACCGACGACCTCAACCAGGTGATGGCCAAGGTCAAGCAAGACGGTTGCTACCCGTACGACAATCTGGGCAAGCTGTCGATTGCGGCGCTGCTGCCGTTGCTGTTTGGCGGAAGTATTGGACCGGAAGCCGGTCTGACCGGCGTCATCGCGGGTCTGTGCAGCTGGGTCGGCGACCGCATGCGCCGCTTTGGTGCCGAGTTTAGGGAGCTTACGCTGCTGGGCACCCAGGCTGCTCTGACGGCGCTCTTTACCGCGCCCGTGTTTGGCTTTGTGGCGCCGCTTGCCGGTAGCGCCGACGGCCAGGGTGCCAATGATGCTGAGGGCCCCGCATCTGACGAGATCACCATCAAGCTCCCCAAGGCGCAAAAGACCGTGGTCTACGGCATTGCGATTGCCGGCGGTCTGGGCACCTACCTGCTGTTTGGCCAGCTCATGGGCGGCGGCATGGGCATGCCGAGGTTCGAGGCTGCCGTGGTGGGCAACCTGGAGCTTACCTGGCTCATTCCTCTGTCGCTGATCGGAACAATCTGCGGCTGGCTGTACTTTGTCTCTGAGCACGCGAGCGAAGCGCTTGCCCATGCAATAGGGGCGCGCCCTGTCGTCAAGGCCATGCTAGCCGGTCTGGCGCTCGCCATCTGTGGCACGGTTCTGCCCTACACTATGTTTGCCGGCGAGACCCAGGCCGACGTGCTCATGGAAACCTACCTGACCATTCCCGCTGGCGTGCTTATCGCGACCGGTCTTGTTAAGGCCATGCTGACGCCCGCCCTCATCAACCTTGGTTGGCGTGGCGGCCACTTCTTCCCGGTTATCTTCTCGGGTGTGAGCCTGGGCTACGGCCTTGCCATCCTCACCGGCGCCGATCCGGTCTTTTGCGTCGCCGTCTGCACGGCATCGACGATGGGTGCGGTCATGCGCCAGCCGGTCATGGTCGTGGGCCTGCTGCTCATGTGCTTTCCACTCAAGGGTATCGTCTGCATGATCATCGCAGCCGTCATCGCCGCCGGCATTCCACTGCCCAAGCCGCTGCACAAGTAGCACGGCAGCGCGCGGTCAGTACAAACATCTCAAGTCCGGTGCGGGCGCTGTGTCACGGATTTGCGGGTGGACTGGATTTCGTTCGGTATCGGCGCTACTTCCAAACTGCGAGCGCGGCGGTGCCCAGTACGATGAGGGCGAGACCGATGACGCTGCGTCGTGAGAGTTTTTCGTTGAATGCCAGGCGCGCAAATAGTACCGATACGACAATCGATAGTTTGTCGATCTGCACCACGACGCTCACCTGGCCTGTGGCGATGGCGTAGTAATAGAGCAGCCACGATGCTCCGGTCGCGATGCCCGATGTTGCGAGAAATGTGAGTTCGCGCCGGTCAGCGTGCGCGACCTGATCCAGTTTTCCCTTGGCTGCCACGATCGCCCATGCCATAACCAGTACCACACAGGTACGGATTGCCGTGGCCAGGTTGGACTCGACGCCTTCGATGCCAACCTTGGCAAGGATGGACGTGAGCGCCGCGAACACGGCTGCGCCGAGGGCGTAAGCGAGCCAGGTCCGGTCTTGCTGCCGCTCGGGTCCGGCAGACTGCTTCTTCTCGATCATTAAAAACGTGCCGAGGGTGATGACAGCGGTTCCCACGAGCTTAACCGCAAGGTTGCTCGTCTCGCCAAAAAGCACGATGGCAATCAGTGCGGCGAGTACGGTGCTCATCTTGTCGACCGGTACGACCTTATTGACGTCTCCGATGCCCAACGCCTTAAAGTAACAGATCCACGAAGCGCCGGTAGCGAGTCCCGAGAGGACGAGAAAGAGCCAAGATCTGGGTTCGATGCTGCCGATGGTTCCAATGGATCCAGAAATGCCCGCCATTGCCCAGGCGAAAACGAGCACCACGCAGGTGCGAATGGCCGTCGCGACATCGGAGTCGGTCTGCTTGATGCCGCATTTGGCCAGGACAGATGTGATGCCGGCAAAGAAAGCCGACACAAATGCTGCTGCGACCCACGACACGGGTGAAATGCCTCCCCAAAGAACAACCGCGCCAGATTTGCGGCGCTCGTCCGATGATACCGTCCCGCCATGAAGCTTTGATATCGCTGTGGTGAGACAGGGGCCATAGTTCGAGAGGGCATTTGGTTAAGGCTCGAATCGAAGGTGAATGGTTTTCCGCGAAGTGAACGAGTAAATCTGGACCCCTGGAACATGCACACTTTTTTCGAACAAAACTGCAGGATTCTTAGACAAAAACCGCAGGAATTGAGTCCTTAAAAATGTCGATGCTACAGGGCGCTGTTTTTACTCGTTCACTTCTCGGAAAAGTATTCACCTTCGATATGCTGACGGTGTCTTTTTGGTTGCCAAGAACTAGACGGCCTGCTGTGAGGGGCGGTGGTGACGCTATGCCGCCTTGTTTCATTGAAAAAATAAGCGGGGTACCACCTAAGCTTTTTTAGCTGTCGATTACAGATCGCGTACTCGATAAACCTTGGTGCTGACAGCGCAGCTGATTGCACATAGTGCGAGCGCCAGTACTGCAATTCCTGCACACAGACAGCCAAGGACGGCGGGATCGGGATTCGCTCCGGCAATCGACATGAGCCAGTTGCTGATGGGGTTGGAGGAGCTCAACGTGGCAATGGCAAGGCACCAGAGCAGGGCAAACAGGCCAACGGATAGGCGCAGCGCCTCCATGTGTCCATAGCGAAAGAACAGCGGCTGTGCCAAAAACACCATCATGAGGGAGATGAGCATCGATGCGGCGGAGGCGATTGCGATCTCAAAGACGGTCTGTCCCGTCGACGAGATACCCGTGTGGTCCAAGAACGGAAGGGCGACAATGTTCAAAAGCACGGCGGCACAGGCCATCATTGCCGAGAAGGCAACGATGCACAGGTAGCGTGCGCAGATGATGTCTTTGCGCGAGAGGGGCAGCGTTGCCCGATAGCGCTCCCATCCGTTTTGATTGTCGTAGCCGGCCAGCGAGTTCATGACCACGATGGGCGACATGGCACTGACCGCACAGGCGCCGGCGCTCATACCGGAATCGCCATCCGATGCGTTGGCGAGGGTCAGTACGACGAAGATGAACAGGCCGACGCCCGCGATGCTCGGGACAAGCGTGCGGACGATGGCGAGCTCAGACATAAAGGCGCGTTTCATTTCGAAGCCCCTTTCAGCATGAGGCGAAGATAGTCATCAATTGTTGCCCGGTCGCAGGGAATCTCGGGGAAGGCCTCGAGCGCCTCGCGACGGTTGGGCACGAGCACGTCCACGCTATAGGCGTGGTGGGCGGCACGGGCGCCTTCGACGCAAGCCATGAGCTCGGACGCCTGTGCCTGAGTGCAGTGGGCGATGCCGGCTCGGTCGGTAATGTCCTCGCGCGGCAGGTCAAACACAATCGAGCCGTTATCGATGCAGATGACGCGGTCGGCAGTGCGATCGAGGTCGGATGTAATGTGGCTTGAGAGCAGCACGCTGTGCTGGCCGTCGGCGACAAAGGCAAGCAACTCGTCGAGCAGTTCCTCGCGCGCCATGGGATCAAGGCCTGCGGTGGCTTCGTCCAAAACGAGCAGCTTGGCATTGTGACTGAGTGCGCAGGCAAGCTGCAACTTCATGCCCATGCCGCGGGAGAGGTCCTTGACCTTCGTCTTGGGATCGAGGCCAAATCGGTCGATGAATCCGGCGAACGTTTCGCAGCTCCACGTGGGGTACGCCGGGCCTACGAGCCTCTCGACCTGGCCCACCTTGAGCGTGGAGGGGAAGGGGCATGTGTCCAGGACAAGGCCGACGCGGGAGCGCAGGTGGCGCTGTGCCTCGTCGGGCGCGTTGGCGTCGCAGCGCTGTCCAAGCAGATGCGCCTCGCCGGCATCGAGCTTTATAAGCCCGAGCGCGGCGCGAATGGTCGTCGTCTTGCCGGCGCCATTTGCGCCCACAAAGCCAACGATCTGGCCGGGCTCCACGGCAAGTGTGACGTCTCGCAGTGAAAAACGGTCGCTCACACGGCGTGAGATGCCTTTGAGTTCTAGAAGGTTTTGCATGGTATAGCCTTTCTTGCAGATGGCTACTGCATGGTTTCGGGGGCTATCAGGTCGAGCATCTCGTGCAGCTTGTCGCGCGTAACGCCCAGGGCTTCGGCTTGGCTCGCCGCTTTCGCAAGCAGTTCTTCGATATGGCAGAGCTGGTTTTCGCGCAAGAGCTCCTGGTTGCCCTCGGCGACAAAACAGCCCTTGCCCTGCACGGTGCAGATAAACCCGAGCTGCTCCAGGTCGGCGTAGGCGCGCTTGGTGGTGATGACGCTCACGCCAAGATCGCTCGCGAGCGCGCGGATGCTGGGGAGTTTGGCTCCCGCAGTGAGTGTGCCCGAAAGGATCTGAGCTTTGACCTGTGAGGATATCTGTTCGTAGATAGGCTTATCGCTCGAATTGGATAGGATGATGTCCACAGCGGCTCCTTAGCTGTTGGGCTACACGTGTATATAACCGGTAAGCACAGTATATATACACTATGCACAGTTATGCAAGAGCTAAATGTGGAATAGCCCATCGGCGCCGCGCTTGCTCCAAAACAATCTCAATCTGTAACACCTGGGTCCGTTTTGGGTCGCCTGCTGTTACAGATCGAGATCTTATTTGCCCGCTTGCCTATTTGTCTCAGTCTGTAACAGTAAGAGTCGATTTGCGCGGCTAGATGTTACAGAACGAGACATTGGCGGCTCGCCTTCCCGTTTATCTCGATTTGTAACAGCTAGACCCAATTTGGGCGGTCAGATGTTACAAATCGAGATTGTGCCGGCGGGCCTGCCGGTTTGTCTTGATCTGTAACAGGTAGAGGCTCAAAACCCGTCTTACTGTTACAGATCGAGACAGTCCTTGAGGCGACTGCCAGGTGCACAGCGAGCTTGGCTAATGAATTTGTCCTGATAGGTGCCCTATGGCGGGATTTCGCGGCTACAATAGTGCGGTTACATCGACGTAATGCACTCAATGCAAGAAAGGATCCGCATGGCAAGCCTGTCGGATGAAATCTCGTCGCGCCGCACATTCGCGATCATCAGCCACCCGGACGCCGGTAAGACCACGCTTACCGAGAAGCTGCTGCTCTATACCGGCAGCATCCAGACTGCCGGTTCGGTCAAGGGCAAGAGCTCGGCCAAGCACGCCGTCTCGGACTGGATGGACATCGAGAAGGAGCGCGGCATTTCCGTTACCTCCTCGGTGCTGCAGTTCACCTATAATGGCGCCTGCGTCAACATCCTCGATACCCCCGGCCACCAGGACTTCTCGGAGGATACCTACCGTACCCTTATGGCCGCCGACGCCGCGGTCATGGTCATCGACGGCGCCAAGGGCGTCGAGGCCCAGACCAAAAAGCTCTTTAAGGTCTGTACGCTGCGCCATATTCCCATCTTTACCTTTGTGAACAAGCTCGACCACGAGGCTCGCGATCCGTTTGAGCTCATGGAAGAGATCGAGAACGTCCTGGGTATCAATACGTATCCCATGAACTGGCCGATCGGCAGCGGTCGCAACTTCCGCGGCGTGTTCGATCGTCAGACCCGTCGCGTCATTGCCTTTGAGGGCGACGGCCACGCCAACGCCACCAAGAAGGTCGCCGAGGTCGAGGCCGAGCTGGGCGATCCTTCCATGGACGAGCTTATTGGCGAAGAGAACCATAAGAACCTGATGGACGACATCGAGCTGCTCGATGGCGCCGGCGACGAGCTCGACTTGGATGCCGTGGCCTGCGGCAAGCTGAGCCCGGCGTTCTTTGGCTCGGCGCTCACCAACTTTGGCGTGGAGCCCTTCCTCAAGGAGTTCCTGCGTCTGGCCCCGACGCCGCGCGCCTATACCGATACGCTCACCAGCGAACCGGTCGATCCCTGCCGCGACGACTTTAGCGGCTTTGTGTTTAAGATCCAGGCCAATATGGACAAGAACCACCGCGACCGCATCGCCTTTGTGCGCATTTGCTCGGGCAAGTTCGAGCGCGGCATGGACGCCTTCCACGTGCAGGGCAACCGCAAGCTTAAGCTTGCCACGGGCACGTCGATGATGGCCGATGACCGCGCCATCGTGGACGAGGCGTACGCGGGCGATATCGTGGGCCTGTTCGACCCGGGTATCTTTAGCATCGGCGACACCGTGTGCTCCGGCAAGCGCCACGTGCAGTATCCGCAGATCCCGACGTTTGCCCCCGAGATGTTCGCTCGCATTACGCAGGTCGACACGCTCAAGCGCAAGCAGTTCGTCAAGGGTATGGAGGAGCTTGCCCAGGAGGGCGCCATCCAGATCTTCCGCGAGCTTGGTGCCGGCATGGAGAGCGTCATCGTGGGCGTGGTCGGCGTACTGCAGTTTGAGGTGCTCGAGCGCCGCCTCAAGGCCGAATATCGTGTTGAGGTTCGTCGCCAGCCGCTGCCCTATACGGACATCCGCTGGATCCAAAACGACCCCGACACCATCGATATCCCGGGCCTTTCGCTCACGCGCGATACCCTGCGCGTCGAGGACATGCGCGGCGGCAAACTGCTGCTGTTCACGAGCCCGTGGAACGTGGACTGGGCTACCGACCACAACCCCGACCTTGTCCTGTCGGAGTTCGGCAACGTAACGTTTTAGCGCACCGGCGCGGTGGCCCTGTGGGGCTGCCGCGTCGTTTGCTTGCCTGATGCCGTGTGAGCGGCTATTATACCCATCGTCGTCTCAAGCCCGTGACGTCCGAGCAGTTCGGGTCCGATATCCTGCTCGTTAAACCTAAAACCAAAGGAGTACATAATGATCAAGAAGGTCATGGAGGACTACAAGGTCCTGTTGCGGAGCATTCCCGCGGCAACGGTTTCGCTGTTTTTCGTGAGTGTCATCATGATGAACCTGCTGGCCAACAAAGAGCTTATCAGCCTGCCATATCTGGCGCTCGACTGCGGCTTTGTGGTGAGCTGGGTCTCGTTTTTGTGCCAGGACATGATCTGCAAGCGTTTTGGCGCCAAGGCATCCATCAAAATCTCTATCCTCGCGCTGGCGGTCAACCTGGCCGTAAGCCTGTGCTTTTGGCTGTGCTCGCTCACGCCCGGCATGTGGGGCGCCTACTATGACACGGGCATGATCGAGGTCAACACCGCCCTTAACGCCACCATCGGCGGCACCTGGTACGTGGTGTTGGGCTCTTCGCTGGCAATGCTCGTTTCTGCCGTGGTGAACTCCACGCTCAACCAGTCGCTCGGCCGTATGCTCAAAAAGAATAACTTTGCGAGCTTTGCCTTCCGTTCCTATGTGTCCACGGGTGTTGGCCAGTTTATCGACAACCTGGTCTTTGCCATTGTGGTGAGCCACACGTTCTTTGGTTGGACCTGGGTACAGGTCCTTATGTGCTCGCTGACCGGCGCTGTTGCCGAGCTGCTGTGCGAGGTCTTCCTGAGCCCCGTGGGCTACAAGGTCGTGCGTGGCTGGGAGCGTGAGAATGTGGGCGCCGAGTACCTCGAGCGCCACGCAATCGCCTAAGGAGCAAGTATGCGGGTTTTGATCACGGGTGCTTCGGGTGGTATTGGAGCCGCGTGCGTGCAGCGCTTTTTGGACGAGGGTCACGAGGTCGTGGGCTTTGATCTGCTGCCGGCGGCAGTCGAGCACGAGCGCTATCGCCATCTGATCGTCGATGTCCGCGAGCCGGATTCGTTTCCAGACGAGCTTGAACCCCAGGTGATCGTGAACGTTGCCGGCACGCAGGATTCGGCCGACGATATTGCCGCCAACCTGTGCGGCACCATCAACGTGACCGAGCGCTATGCCTTTGTGGGGGAGGGGCTTGCCGCCAAGCCGGCGCCGGCCATTACATCCGTGGTCAATGTGGGGTCGGCGAGCGGGCATACGGGATCGGAGTTTCCCGCCTATGCCGCCAGCAAGGGCGGCGTTATCGCCTACACCAAGAACCTTGCAAACCGTCTGGCGCCGCAGGCTATCGCCAACAGTGTGGACCCGGGCGGCGTTATCACGCCGCTCAACCGTTGCGTGATGGAAGACGAACACCTGTGGAACCAGATTATGGAGCTCACGCCGCTTAAACGCTGGGCCACCGCCCAAGAGATCGCCGAGTGGATCTACTTTGTGGGCGTGACCAACCGGTTTATGACCGGGCAGAGCCTGCTGATCGATGGCGGCGAGGCCGGCCGCACACAATTTATTTGGCCCGAATAGGAAACGCGCCCGATGGGAAGCCGTCGGGCGCGTTTTTTGATGTATCGATTTTTAGCCGAGGCAAGTCCAGTTGACGGGGGTCGAGCCGTGCTGTTCGAGTAGCCGATTGGCAGCGGAGAAGGGGCACGACCCCATAAAAGCGGGGAGTTCTGCCGTGGCACGGTTTGCCGAAAGCGGCGAGGGGTGCGTAGAGGCCAGACAGAACTTGCCGGTTGCCTTTCCCGCGCCGGTCGCGGCGAGCTTGCCTTCGACCATCTGCTGGGCAAAGCGACCCCATGCCAAAAAGACGACCGGCTGGGGCAGCTGACAGCAGCGTTCGATGACGTAATCGGTCAGGGTGCTCCAGCCCAGCTTGGCGTGCGAGTTGGCGGCATGCTCGCGCACGGTGAGCGTCGTGTTGAGGAGCAGGACGCCCTGTTGTGCCCATGGGGTTAGGTCTCCCGTGGCGGGAATGGGACAACCCAGATCGGCGTTGAGTTCCTTATAGATGTTGCGCAGGCTCGGCGGCAACTTGGTTTGCGACGCGGGGACCGAGAACGATAACCCCATGGCCTGGTTGGGTCCGTGATAGGGATCTTGACCCAAAATGACAACCTTGACCTGGTTGGCCGGCGTATAGGCGAGGGCATTGAGGATGTCGTCTTGTGCCGGGTAGATAGTCTGCTCGGCACGTAAAAGGGCGATGCGCTCGAGCAGCTGGTTCGTTGTGTCACGTACCGGCTGCGGCGCATCGCCCAACCAAGTTGCTATGTTGCGGTCGCGAGTTGCGGTGTCCATGGGGCTCCTTTACGGCAGATGCTCTGTTGGCATCTATTGTAAAGGCGCACCGGTTGCCTTTATGCCGCGGCTGCATGAAGAGTGGGGTCTACGAGACGCGCTCGGGCGCTCCTGCCATGTGAGCGTGTCCTTGCGAGCGAAGGCGCGGGAGCTCGACGGTTGCCACCATCACACCGGTGAGGATGAGGGCGGCGCCAAAGAAGGCGATGGGGCTCAGGACCTCGCCGACCAGGAAGAACGAGAAGACGGCGGAGCAGACCGGCTCCAGCGAGAAGGCAAAGCCGGTGGTCTCGGCGGGCACGTGGGGCTGCACGAGCGTCTGGGTGATAAAGCCGTAGGCAGAGCAGATGAGTGCGAGCGCGACGACCACGACGATTTCGTTGGGCGTGCTGGGAAGCGTGAAGCCGCCAAAGGTAAATGCGGCGATGCCCGAGAACAGGCCGCCAAAGCCCAGCTGCCAAACACCCAAGGCCAGTGGGTCGACTTCTTCGACAAAGCGCTTGGCTACGATAATGTGGCTGGCATAGATAAAGGCTGAGAGCAACATGATGATCGCGCCGGGATTCAGGCTGGTAAAGTCGGCACCCGAGAGCAGCAGCATACCGCAGGTGACGATGGCGGTGCCGATGAGTACCTTGCGCTCGGGGGCGCGACGCAGCAGGGCGGCGTTGGCAAACGGCACGATCACGACCGTCAGGCTCTGCAAAAAGCCAGCGGTGGAGGCGGAGGTGAGGCTGGAGCCCAGGCACATGCAGGTGAGCTCGGTTGCCATGATGGCGCCGATGATGGCGGCGCGAACCATCAGGTCACGGTTGATGCGCAGCGCGTGCTTGTGAAAGAGCACAAGGCAAGCTGCAAAGGCGATGATGCAGCGCAGCGCAACGATGCTCGTGGCGTTCATGCTGTCCATGCCGATCTTCATGAGGGGGTACGAAAAGCCCCATGCGACGGGAACGGAAAATGAGAGCGCGATTGCTTTTTTGCGATCCATGGGACTCCTTTTGTTACAGAACGGTTTCGCAAAAAGGATTCTGCTCCCAGATATGGATGTAGTAAAGCGAATGTATCTTCAGTATGATTAAGAAGTACTAATGTTGGAAGAAAAAGCCCTGGCAAAACGTTTTACGGCTACATCGATGTGGAGGCACGATGGCATCGCGGCATCAGATTGTATGTATGGTGGTCGATTGCGGCAGCCTGAAGGGCGCGGCCGACGAGCTGGGCTATACGCAAAGCGCGGTGAGCCAGGCCGTCAAGGCGCTCGAGCGCGAGCTGGGCACCACGATTATCGAGCGCGGTAAGCAGGGCGTATCGCTTACGCGCGACGGCAAACAGTATCTGCCGTATCTGCGCCAGATTGTAACTGCCGAGGCCGAGCTTGAGGGCAAGCGTCAGGAGTTGCTGGGGCTTTCGTCGACTGACATTCGCATTGCGACGTTTACCAACGTGAGTCGTACCGTGCTGCCGCGCGTGATCCGCGACTTTGGGGCCCTGCACCCGGGCGTTCACTTTACGCTCAAGCAGGGCGATTACACGCGCAACGCCCAGTGGGTGCACGATGGCGTGGTTGACTTTTGCTTTACGGCACGCGGATTTACCACGGGGCTTCAGAAGCGCGTGGTCTATCACGACGAGCTGGTGGCGCTGTTGCCGGCCGCGCATCCGCTGACGGCAAAGGAAAAGGTGACGCTCGCCGACCTGGCGTCCGAACCGTTTGTGCTGCTGGATGAGGGCGAACAGAGTCTGGTGCTCGATGCCTTTGCCGCGCATGGGCTGTCGCCGCGCGTGACGAGTGAGGTTACCGACGACTACACCATTATGGCGATGGTGGAGGAGGGCCTAGGCGTGAGCATGCTCTACCGTCGTACGGTCGAGGGCATGAAGGCCGGTATCCGCGTGCGTCCCATCGTGCACGCTCCCTCGCGCGATGTGGTGGCGGCTTGGCGCAGCTGGGACACCATGCCTATCGCCACGAGGCGCTTTATCGATTATATGAGCTCGCATATCGTCAGCTAGTTGCCGTATGCCGCCTTGCCGCGCATGCCTAGCGCGTCCCGGTCTTGGCTTGCGCCAGACGGTAGGTGCGTGCCGGGTGACAGAGCAATACCGCCACGACCATAAAGAACGCCGTGGTGCCCAGGCTGATGGGGTAGACCATCATGATGTTCGGAAAGGTGCGGAAGTGCGGGAACACGCAGAATACCCAATAGAAGCGGATGCCGCAGACACAGATCATGGTGATGAGGGCAGGCATGAGCGAGATGCCAAAGCCGCGCAGGTAACCGGACATGTTTTCGTAGAACATGCTAAAGGCGTATGCCGGGAAGATCGAGCACACGCGGATATAGCCGATCGAGACGATGTTGGGATCGCTGTTAAAGAGCGCCAGGATCTCGCGCCCCAGACTGACGATGATGACGATGGTGGTGAGTGCAACGATGCCGCCTTCGACCAGGCAGACCTTGAGCGTCTTGGTGCAACGGTCGATCTGGCGCGCGCCGTGGTTTTGTCCCACAAAGGTAGTGCAAGCCTGGCTAAAGCTGTTGAGCAGGTTGTAACACACATACTCCAGGCTCATGGCAGCGCTGGATGCCGCCATGACCTCGGTGCCCAGGCTGTTGATGGCGGACTGGATGATGATGTTGGCGACGGCAAAGACGGCGCTTTGGATGCCGGCGGGCAGGCCGATCTTAACGATGCGCTTGAGGGCGACGGGGTCTAAGCCTAAGTCGCGTGGGGTGACGCGGACGACGGAGTCGGTCTTGAGCAGGTGGACAAAGAGTGTGGCGGCGCTGACGGTGTAGGCGATGGCGGTGGCGATGGCGACACCCGCGACGCCCCAGTGGAGCACGGGGACAAAGATGAGGTCCAGGCCAATGTTGAGGATGGTGGACACGGCAAGCGCCTGCAGCGGCATGCGGGTGATGCCGACAGAGCGGAAGATTGCGGCCTCAAAGTTGTAGAGCAAGATCGAGGGCATGCTGAGCAAAAAGACGCGCAGGTAGAGCGATGCGAGCGGCATGGTTTCGTCAGGGACGTTGAGCGCGGCGAGCATGGGCTCGGCAAAGATCTCGCCCAGCGCGATGACGACAAAGCCCACGAGTGCCATCAGAATCGAGGTATGGACGGCGCGCTTGACCATGTTCTGATCGTTGCGGCCGATGGCGTTGGCGATGACCACGTTGGAGCCAAGCGACAGCCCAATAAACAGGTTGATCATAAGACTGGTAAGCGGAACATTGGAGCCGACCGCCGCCATGGCGAGGGTTCCCTGGTCGCCCGAGAAGTTACCGATGATGACCGTGGCGATGAGGTTCGACAGCTGCTCAAGGATGCTCGTGGCGGCGACGGGAAAGGCGAACAGGGGAATATTGCGCCACAGCGAGCCGGTGGTCATGTCAATGTGCTTAGATGCGGTGTCTGCCATACGCTCTCAATCTCTAACATGCTCATTCGTGCTTATTTGCGCAGACGATGATACTCCTAATCGACTAGTCGGCACTTAGGGACGTTCCTTTTCTGCCGGCAGCTGGGGACACTCCTTCAGACTAGTCATTGGGGACGTTCTTAAATGACTAGTCGAACAAGAACGTCCCCAATGACGAGGCGGGGGATGCGTGAGACAATGGTGGGCGTTGTGTTGTTCGCGCTAAGGAGTTGCCATGTTGTTGTGTCCCGTTTGCCATGAGCCTTTGGTGGACGACGAGCGCGGTGCTGTTTGCGCGGGCGGACACCGGTTTGACCGTGCGCGCGAGGGCTATCTGTATCTGCTGCGCTCGTCCAAGAGCGGCGACTCCATGGGCGATCCCAAGTCGCAGGCGCGCAGCCGTCGTGACTTTCTGAACCGCGGTTACTATGCGCCGTTGCGCGATGCGATGGTCGAGCTGGTGCGCGCGCGGGCGGCAGAGCACGGGGTGTCTACGGACAAGCAGCTGACCTTGCTCGATATTTGCTGTGGCGAGGGCTATTACACGAGTGCCATGGGCGCGGTGCCGGGCGTGGATGCTTACGGTTTTGACCTGGGCAAAGAGATGGTGCGCCTTGCCGCCAAGCGCGGCGATGCGACCTACTTCGTGTCCAACATGAAGGATATCCCCGTGGCCGATGACGCCTTCGATATGGTGACCGAGCTCTTTGCTCCCTTTAACGAGCGCGAGTTTGCCCGCGTGCTGGCGCCCGAGGGCTCGCTCTACACCGTGGTGCCGGGCGCCCGTCATCTCTTTGGGCTCAAGGAGGTGCTCTACGACACGCCGTACCTTAACGACGAGAAGCTGCCGAAGACTACCGAACTCGAGTTGGTGGGAACGCAGCGGGTGTCTGCGAACATTACGCTCCAGACCCAGGCTGACATCGAGGCGGTGTTCCAGATGACGCCGTACTACTACCGTACGCGCCCCGCCGACAAAGAGCGCCTGGCAAACCTGGACACTCTTCAGACCGACATCGACTTCATCATCGCCGAGTACCGCCACTAATCTACCAAAAAGGGACAGGTTTATTTTGGCAGGTTTTATCTGGGCAAATGCAAAGGGCCGACCGCGGAGATGTGCGATCGGCCCTTTTTAGTTGCTTGGCTGCAGAGGCTATGAGAAGCGAGCGCTTACAGGCGGTCCTTGTTCTCGGCCTTGACGGCGTGCGCCTGCTGAACAAAGAACAGGTCGTACACCACGATGACAAAGGCGCCAAAGTTGATGGCGTCGCCGCCAAACGCGGGAAGCGTGAGCACCGCCTGGGCAAGCGTGGCGACTGCAGCAACGATACCGAGCTTAAACGCGCCGTCAACCTGCGAAGGCTTGTTGGCACCCTTGATGCCCGCAACGCCCGCGGCAAGATCGATGAGGCCCTTGGCGATAATCACGGCCGCGGCGAGCATGGCGTTCGATCCGTAGGTGGACTCGAACTTGCCGGTCGCGATGCCGGCGATTCCTATGACGAGACTGGCGATGCCCAGAACAAAATAAATCAGGGCAAGGATTTTGAGTGTCTTGCGAGTGAAGCTCATGGCTGGTCCTTTCGATACGAGTACGCCAACCTGGCGCACCCTATGTGCTGCACATATGGTGAAGCACATTGTAGTTCAACGCGGCGATGCATGCGCCTGAAAGCGTCTCTTGCCTGCACGGTTCAACCTTTCAAAAAGGAAAGCTGGACGTAAGTCAAATCGATGGCAGCGCATGCGCGGCGCTGCGATGATGAGGCCATGGTAAGAGCTGGACCGAAGGAGGAGCCATGATGTACGGAGTCAAGCAAGTGGATGAGCCGCGGTCGCTGGGAAGGCGCATGAGTGATTCTGTGATCGCTGCCGTGTGCACGGTATTGATGGCGGTGCTTTGCATTGGGATGCTGTGGACCATGTCGCATGTGGGACAATAACGGACGGTTGGGTGCCGACATGAATGGCGCCCATGTATTCGTTTTGTTTGCTAAGGAGTGTCCATGGGCGTCGTCGATCCCTTTTCTGTTGCTCGGGCTGCTGGGCTCGAGCTCGTGCGGACGTCCGAGGGCCTTACGCTCACCGACGGCACGATGGAGTTGCGTGCCGATTTTGGCCGCATGCTTCCACGGCTCAAGCAGGGTCGTCTGCAGCAAGAGCTGTTGGTAAAGGCTGCGCGCACAAAAGGCATCGAACAACCATGGGCGATTGATGCCACAGCAGGCTTTGGCGAGGACTCGCTGCTGCTGGCGGCCGCGGGCTTTACCGTCGATCTGTATGAACAGGATTGCGTGATCGCGGCGCTTCTCAAGGATGCCTTGGATCGCGCGACAGATGATCCGGCGCTTGCGACAGCCGTGGCACGAATGCGCTTGCATGCGGGCGAGGACAGCATCGCCGGCCTTCGCCATGTAGCTGAGCTGATCGGGCAGGGCGAGCTCACCGCTCCTGACGTGGTATATCTGGACCCCATGTTTCCCGGGCGCACCAAGAGCGCGGCGGTGAAAAAGAAGTTCCAACTCTTGCATCATCTGGAACAGCCGTGTGCCGATGAGGAGACGCTGGTCGAAGCCGCGCTTGCGGTGCACCCGCGTAAGGTCGTTATCAAGCGGCCGGTGAAGGGGCCGCTGCTTGCCGGCGTTAAGCCGAGCTATCAGCTCGCGGGCAAGGCCGTTCGCTACGATGTTTTGGTGCCGCCGCGCCCGTAGCTTGCGCACGATGGCCGGCGCTTCGCCAGCGCCGTGCCGATGCGGGGTCTATTTCCAGGGGTGCGACGTCAGATGCCATCCGCCGCAGTATTCGCATTTGTAGCAGGCAAGGCCGCGCCGCCCGCGGTTTTCGCAGTCGGCCATAACTGCCTCGGCCTCGGCGCGCGTGTCGTAACGGTTTTTGCGTTCGCACGACTTGTAGCGCCAGGCTTCATCGCGCTCGGCGTCTAGTGCGTCGCGGCGCTCGTCTTCGCGCGCAAACAGATCGCTCATATCGCCGCCGGTGGCAGCGCCCAAAAACTCGCTTTTGGCCTTTGACCAGGCGGCTCGCTTTTTGCTTCCCATCCGCTTCGCGCCCCTCTCCAAACGTTGGTATCATTGCTCAGTCAAAGTGATACCAATAAACGTGAGGTCGCCGCGTGATGATCAGAAAAACCCTCGATACCGACATTCCCGCCGTCATGGCTATCTATGACGCCGCCCGCGCCTTTATGCGCGCGCATGGCAACGCCACACAGTGGCCCGAGGGCACGCCTTCGGCCGAGCAGCTGGCTGCCGATATCGCCGCCGGTGGCAGCTATGTGTGCGAAGTCGACGGTCGCGTGGTGGCGACGTTTGCCTTTTTGCCGGGCCCGGACGAGTGCTATGACGTCATCGAGGACGGTCAGTGGCGTAGCGACACTCCGTACGCCGTACTGCACCGCGTGGCGTCCGACGGCACCGTGCACGGTATCGCGGCCGCGATGTTTGCCTTTGCCAAGGCGCGCGCTGACCACCTGCGTATCGATACACACGCGGACAACCTGCCCATGCAGGGCGCGAGCATGAAAGCGGGGTTCGAGCGCGCCGGCGTCGTGTATGTGTCGGACGGCACGTCGCGCGTTGCGTTCGACTGGCTGCGCGAGGCATAAGGGCCGAGTCACATACCAACACTCCATCTAAATGAAAATGGCCCCGGGTGGGGCCATTTTTTGGCAAAACGCGTTGTTGTGGGGCTCGCGTCGCTGCCGTTCCAGATGAACCCGGGCAGACAAAAAGGGGAGGTGCCGGCTTTCGCAAGGCGCGAACCTACGAAAATCGCCGCGCGGCAACGCGGGGCGATGAGCTCGGTCGGGGGATAGGGCCCGCTTCGCCCGCCGGCTCGTAAATTGTATCATCCAGTGTGGAACGAGAATGCCCTTTGCCGCGTGCGATGGGTTTGCAATAAGAGGAGAGCCATGTCGAAGCAAGCGGTCGTTGGAATCTTGGCGCATGTCGATGCCGGCAAGACCACGTTGGCCGAGGCCATGTTGTTCAACGCGGGTCGCATTCGCAAGCGCGGCCGCGTGGACGATGGCGATTCGCATCTGGATACGAACACGATCGAGCGCGAGCGCGGCATTACGATCTTCTCGTCGCAGGCCGTGCTCGACCATGGCGATACCCACGTTATGCTCGTGGACGCCCCCGGTCACGTGGATTTTTCGGCCGAGGCGGAACGCACGTTGCGCGCGCTCGACTACGCGATTTTGGTTGTGGGCGCCAACGATGGCGTGCAGGGACACACCGAAACCCTGTGGCGCCTGCTTGCGCGCTATGACATCCCGACGTTCGTCTTTATCAACAAAATCGATCTGGAGAATCCCGGCCGCGATGTTTTGCTGGCACAACTTGGGCAACGTCTTTCCGAGGGCTGCCTGGATGCCAACGAACTGCTGGCGGGCGGCGCCGTTCAGGAGGACGCTGCTGCGTTGGACGAGGCGGCGCTCGAGGAGTTTTTTGAAGTGGGCGAGCTTTCTGTCGCAACGCTGTCGCGCATGGTTGCCGAGCGCAAGCTCTTTCCCTGCTTTGCCGGCTCGGCGCTCAAGGACCAAGGCGTGGACGAGCTGCTGGATGGCATATGCGCGCTGATGCGCGAACAGGCGTGGCTCCCGGAGTTTGCCGCGCGCGTCTATCGTGTCAGCCGCGGGGATCATGGCGAGCGCTTGGCTTGGGTTAAAGTGACCGGCGGCACGCTGCATGCCAAGCAGATGATTGACGGACGTTCCGGTGCCGAGGCATGGGAGCAAAAGGTCGATCAGGTACGTATCTATAACGGCGAGAAGTATGAGCTTGCCCAAGAAGTTGCTGCTGGCGGTATTTGTGCCGTGACGGGTCTTGCGCACGTTCGCCCAGGGGACACTTTGGGCGCGGAACCTGCGTGCGATGCGCCCGTCATTGCGCCAGTTCTCACCTATACGGTGCTTCCGGGCGAACACGATGTCCATACGGTGTTCAAAGCATTGACTGAGTTGGCGGATGAAGACCCCATGCTCGGCGTAAGCTGGAACACGCATCTTGAGCAGATTCATTTGCAGTTGATGGGCGCCGTGCAACTCGAGGTCGTGCAGCGGGTGTTGGCCGATCGCTTTGGTCTTTCGGTTGCGTTTGAGTCTGGCGGCATTCTCTATAAGGAGACTATTTCGCAGCCAGTCGAGGGCGTGGGCCACTTTGAACCGCTGCGTCATTACGCCGAGGTGCACCTGCGCCTGGAGCCGTTGCCGGCGGGTTCGGGCGTGCAGTTTGGCACCGTGACCTCGACCGACAAGCTCGATCTTAACTGGCAGCGTTTGGCACTCACCAACGCCATGGAGCGCGATCACCTGGGCGCACTGACCGGCTCGCCCATCACCGATGTGCGCATTACGCTTACGGGCGGCCGCGCGCATGCCAAACACACCGAGGGCGGCGATTTTCGCCAGGCCACGTACCGCGCGATTCGCCAGGGTTTGATGCAGGCGCGTGAGGTCGGCGCTGCCGTGCTGCTGGAGCCGTGGTATCGCTTTGAGCTCGAGGTGCCGAGGGAGTGCGTGGGCCGGGCGCTCTCGGATGCCACGCGCATGGGCGCCGAGTACAAGCCGCCGACGATGGCGGGAGACCGGGCGAAGCTTGTGGGTCGCGTGCCGGCATCCGAGGTGCAGGATTATGCGCTGGAGGTGGCTGCCTACACGAGCGGTCGCGGTCATCTGTACCTGGAGTTCGCCGGCTATGCGGCTTGCCATGATGCCGAGCGCGTAATCGAGACGGCCGCCTATGAGCCCGAGGCCGATCTGCCCAACACGCCCGATTCGGTCTTTTGCTCTCACGGCGCCGGCTATACCGTCAAGTGGTACGACGTACCCGTCGCGGCGCACGTAAAGATCGATCCCGCCACCTTCCGCCCCTATCGCCCCGCCGACGCGGAATTTTTCGGCCACATGTGACAAAGGGACAGCTCCTTTGTCACATTCAGTTGGTATAACTCGGTATAAGTTGGTATAACTATTGCTAGCCTTTGCCAATCCGAGGAGGCCGACATGAATCCAAATCCCTTTAAGCCAACGGCTGGTAAGCGGCCTCCGATACTCATCGGTCGCGAGTCGGTCATCGAAGATTTTGAGGAGGGGCTCGATAACGGTGCCGGAGCGCCGGGCAGACTCATGCTCATTACAGGAAACCGCGGCTGTGGCAAAACAGTTCTCCTGCGGGAGCTGCAACGTCTGGCCAGTGAGCGCGGATGGGCGGTTGTCTCCGATTCCGCTTCGCTTGGTTTATGCGACCGCTTGGCCGACGCACTCCGCTCGAATAAGCCCGTTGTGACGTCAATGGAGTTTGGCCCATCGTTTGGACGGATGTCGGTTGAGGCGGCGCGGGCAAAAGGCGAGACGTTGCGAGGGCTGGTCAACGAACGTCTCAAGAAACTCGGCCCAAGCAAGGGTATTCTGTTTGCGATTGACGAGGCTCAATCGGCGTCTATTGAGGAGCTGGCGGCCCTCGCCGTTCTTTATCAGCAGGTGCTGGGAGATCAGGATGCTACGGGCTTGCCCGATGGCGACCAGCGTGGTCTTGCGCTGGTCTTTGCCGGCTTGCCCAGCATGGTTGACGATCTGCTCGAAGAGCCGAGCGTGACGTTTTTGCGGCGCGCCCAGCAGCGTACGTTGGGGGCGATTTCTTTGCCCCAGGTGCGCGATTCATATATCCAGACGGTCGAATGTGCTGGTCTTTGCATTGATGCGGGGACGGCGGACCTTGCGGCGCACAAGAGCATGGGACATCCCTATATGGTTCAGCTGGTGGGATATTACATGTGGCGGTCTGCTGTCCGGCGTGGCTCGCAGGTCATTGAAGGGTGCGATGTCGAGGTTGGTCATGCGGATGCCGTCTCTGAGTTCTACGAAGCGGTTGACGCGCCTCTGTATTACGGGCTGCGCACCCCACAGCGCCTCTTTATCGAGGCTATGGCTGCTGACGAGGGTGAGCCGACGCGCATGGCGGATATCATTGAGCGCTGCGACCGTACCCAGAGCTGGGCGAGTAAATATCGCGCAAGCCTGATTCGCGAGCGCGTCATCGAGGCTGCCGGATACGGCCTCGTCCGGTTTACCGTGCCCATGCTGGGTGCGTACATTCGCGATCGTGTTTTATGGCACGAGTGATGTGACAAAGGGACTGTCCCTTTGTCACATTCCTTTGTCACATTCGATTAACAGGAAGGGGAGCGATGACGGTGTCGCAACAACCAAGTGCTATCGAGGTGCGCGGTGCGCGCGTCCATAACCTCAAAGACATCGATATCGATATTCCGCTGGGAAAGCTCGTGGGTATTGCCGGCGTCTCGGGCTCGGGCAAGAGCTCGCTGGCGTTGGGGGTGCTCTATGCCGAGGGCTCGCGTCGTTACCTGGAGGCGCTCAGCACCTATACCCGCCGTCGCCTGACGCAGGCAGAGCACGCTCAGGTGGACGAGGTGCTGCACGTGCCGGCGGCACTCGCATTGCATCAGCGCCCCAGTGTACCGGGCGTGCGCTCGACTTTTGGCACCATGACCGAGCTCAACAACAGTCTGCGTCTGCTCTTTAGCCGCTGCGCCCATCACGTGTGCCCGCATTGCGGGGCGCGTGTGGAGCCGAGCCTTAACGTGGCCGCGGGCCTGTCGCTCGCGTGCCCCGCATGCGGCCGCGAGTTCTATGCGCCGGGGGCCGAGGACCTTGCCTTTAACAGTGGCGGCGCGTGTCCTACCTGCGGAGGCACCGGCGTCATGCGCGAGGTGGACGAGGCGAGCCTGGTGCCCGACGAGTCAAAGACCATCAACGAGGGTGCGGTGCTTCCCTGGGGCACGCTGATGTGGGATCTGATGAAGCAGGTGGCCGGCGAGATGGGCGTGCGCACCGACGTGCCGTTTAGCCAGCTCACGCCTCAAGAGCGCGACATCGTGTTCCATGGCCCGGCAGTTAAGAAGCACATTCTCTACGTTCCCAAAAATGGCGAGGGCGCCACGCCGCTCGACTTTACCTATTACAACGCCGTCTATACCGTCGAGAATGCACTCGCCAAGGTTAAGGACGATAAGGGGCTCAAGCGCGTTGCGCGCTTTTTGCGCGAGGGACCGTGCCGCGATTGCGGCGGCACGCGTCTTTCCGACGCCGCGCGCCAGCCCCAGGTGCGCGGTATCAATCTGGCGCAGGCGGCAGCCATGACGTTGGGCGAGGCGATTGAGTGGGTGCGCGGGGTGCCCGCATCCTTGCCGACCGAGATGCGGCCCATGGCCGGGGACATCTGCGATTCGTTTTTGAGTACGGCCCGCCGCCTGGTCGACCTGGGTCTCGACTACCTTTCGCTCGACCGCGCCGGCGCCACGCTGTCTACGGGTGAGCGCCAGCGCGTGCAACTCGCCCGCGTGGTGCGCAACCGATCGACGGGTGTGCTCTATGTGTTGGACGAGCCCTCGATTGGCTTGCATCCTGCCAATGTCGACGGCCTGGTAGGCGTGATGCGCGATCTGGTGGATGACGGCAACACCGTGGTTGTCGTTGACCACGATACACGCGTGCTGGCGGAAGCCGACTATCTGGTTGAGATGGGTCCCGTTGCCGGAGCAGGCGGCGGTAATGTGATTGCCGCGGGCACGGTAGACGAGATCGAACAATCGCAGGCCAGCCGCATCGCGCCGTTTTTGAGATCGGACTCCAAGCGTTTGCGTCCGCAGGTGACTGACGACGAAATGTTCGACCAGGGCCACATCCGCATGGCGACCGATACCATCCATACCGTCAAGCCGCTCGAAGTCGATATCCCGCGCGGTCGCCTTGTCGCGGTGACGGGCGTTTCGGGTTCGGGCAAGACGACGTTGGTACTCGAGACGCTCATCCCGGCGCTTAAGGCGCAGGCAGCTGGCGAGCGCTTGCCACGCCACGTGCGCTGGATCGATGCCGAGGGCATTGCACGTGCCAACCTGATTGACGCTACGCCTATCGGCGCCAACGTGCGCTCGACGGTGGCAACTTATGCCGACATTCATGATGAGCTGCGTCGCGCCTTCGCCCGTACGCCCGAGGCCAAGGCAGCCGGCTACAAGGCGGGTGCCTTTAGCTACAACACTGGCACTTTGCGCTGCCCTACGTGCGATGGCACGGGTTCGATATCGCTCGACGTGCAGTTTTTGCCCGACGTCGAGATCGTCTGCCCGGCATGTCGCGGCTCACGTTATGCAGACGCGGCTTCGCATATCCATCGCGAGGGCAAGGACGGGAGCCTGCTTACGTTGCCGCAGCTCATGGACATGAGTGTGGACGAGGCTCTCGACGCCACGCTGGGGCTCAAGAAAGTTCAGACGCGCTTGCAGACCTTGCGCGACCTGGGCTTGGGCTATCTCACGCTCGGTGAGCCCACGCCGGCGCTTTCGGGCGGCGAGGCGCAGCGTCTTAAGCTTGCGAGCGAGATGGGACGCGTGCAGGACGATGCCGTATTCGTGTTCGACGAGCCTACGATCGGCCTACATCCGCTCGATGTTCAGGTGTTGCTGAGTGTGTTCGACGGCCTTGTTGCCAAGGGCGCCACGGTTATCGTGATCGAACACGATCTCGACCTTATCCGTAACGCCGATTATGTGATCGACATGGGCCCGGGCGGTGGCGACGCCGGCGGGCAAATCGTCTGCGCCGGCACGCCGGCAGACATCGCGACCTGCTCCAAGAGCATTACCGGCCGCTATCTATAAGCGAATATGAAAAAGGGACTGTCCCTTTGTCACATTCCTGGGAAGTTTGACTGGCGCAGGGCCTCGTAGAGGACGATGGCGGCGCTGTTGGAGAGGTTGAGTGCGCTGATGCGGTAGTCGTCCGGATTGACGAAGTTGCCGCAGATATCCTGTCGAAGGATGGCTTCGTGTCTGTCCTCGGTATGCCCGAGCGACTCCTCGTGGGCCTCCCAGGCGTCGGCGTTTTCGAGCGAGTCGCAATCGCGCAACATGGGGATGCGCTCGCAGCGCTCGGGCGCCGCGGCAAGCAGTGGCTCGGGAATCCCCGAGCTCTCGCTGCCAAAGACCAAAAAGTCACCGTCGCGGTAGGTGCTTTGCGCATAGGTTCGGCGCGCCTTTTTGGTTAGCAGGTGCAGGCGCTCGTCGGCGGGGGAGAGGCCGTTGCGCGCAAGGAAATCCTTCCAGCCGGCATATGTCGTCACGTCCAAGTTTTGCCAGTAGCCCAGGCCGGCGCGACGCACCGTCTTGTCGTCGAGTGAAAAGCCCAGTGGCTCCACCAGATGCAGGCGGGCACCGGTAACCACGCAGGTGCGGCCGATATTGCCCGTATTGGCCGGAATCTCGGGCGCATACAGCACAATGTTGAACATGAATCTCCTTGGCTCAGAACGAAAAACCACCACGAAGGGCACCTTCGTGGTGGTTTGGCGGTTACGTAGGCGGAAAAATGCCCGCTTGGATAAACCTAGGCGCGGTGCCAGTCGGTCAGGCAGGCATCGAGGGAGGCGATGAGCGCGTCTTTGTCCATGTGACGGCCGATGATGCACAGGCTCGTCATGCGGTCGCCCGTCTCGTCGTCCCAAATCTGCATGATTTCGGGGTTCTCGTCGATAATCTTCTGCTTCTCGCCCTCGGGCGCAGAATCGACAAACAGGCCGTTTTCCATCAGACGCATCTGGTGGCCGGCCTGCTCAAACATGTAGCACATGTCCGGATCGCCGGTCTGCCACAGCGGACCCTTGACGCGAATGACTTCGTCGGGCCACTCCTGCTCAACAAAATCGGTGAACTTCTGCAGGTCAAACGGCTTGCGGCGCGAGTACACAAAGGTCTCGATGTCGTACTCGAGCACCTCGGGGTCGTCGTGCTCCTCGGGATGCTCCATGGCCTCGATCCAGGCGGCGGAGTTGTAGGCGCGCATAAAGTCGAAGCGGTCGGTGTCGAGCAGCTCCTCCATGGGGACCTCGCCGTTTTGAGCCTCGACAATCACGGCGTCCTTCTGCAGGCTGCGCACGATGGCTTTGAGCTCTGCGATCTGCTCGGGGGTGACGGTGTCAGTCTTATTAAGAATCAGCGTGGAGCAAAACTCGATCTGCTGGATGAGCAGGCTCTCGATGTCATCCTCGTCAATGTCCTCGGCCAGCAGGTCGCGACCGCCGTTGAACTCGTCGTACATGCGGGCGCAGTCGACCACGGCCACGATGTTGTCGAGCGCGAGCTTGGGCTCGCCGCCCACCTTGGCCTCGTCGCAGAAGCTCGAGATGGTGTAGGCGATGGGGATAGGCTCGCAAATACCCGAGGCCTCGATGATGATGTAGTCGAACTTGCCCGAATCGGCGATGCCCTGCAGCTGGTTGGCCAGGTCGTCCGAAAGCGTGCAGCAGATGCAGCCGTTGGTGAGCGGGATGAGGTCGTCGGTCTCGGAAAGGCCGCCGTCGGCGATAAGGCTAGCGTCGACGTTGATCTCGCCGATATCGTTGACGATCACGGCGGCGCGGATGCCGCCGTCGTTGGCGAGGATGTGGTTGAGCAGCGTGGTCTTGCCGGCACCGAGGTAGCCGGTAAGCATGATGATCTTCACGGGTTTGTTGGGCATGTGCCCTCCTTTGTTAGACATGGCTTACAGTTGAATCTTATGCCAAACGCCTGCTCTTATACCCACGCGCCGACAAATAACACAGGCTACTCCCAGGCTCCCCATACATCAGGGCAATAACCGACGGTGGCCTTTTTGCCGTTGCGCACGATGGGCTCGGCCAGAACCTGCTGGTTCTCGAGTAGCTTGTCGAAGCGCTGGCTGGTGGTGAGGTGCTGGATGAGTGCGAGCGTCTCCTCGTCCTTAGCCTTGGGGTTGAGCAGCTTGTCGATGCCGCCGACCGCCTGCATCACGCTCGTGAGCTCGCCCTTGCTCATCTCCTTTTCCTTAAGGTCGATAAACTGCACCTTAATGCGGCGCTCCTTAAAGTAGCGCTGGGCCTTCTTGGTATCGAAGGACTTTTTGGTGCCGAAGATTTGCACGTTCATGTATTTGTTCCGCCGTTCTAACGAACGGCGGTCACATCGACGCTGCAAAGCCATCTGATGGGCAATCTGCCTTTCAATCGTCGGGCGCGGGCAAAAGCCCAGCGCCCTCCTCTTTCAAGGCACCTTTCCTCATCAGCTGGCTTTTCGCTGACATTGATAGAGCATCGAGGTGACCACCGCTGGACTTATCGAATAAAGTTGGTGCGCGCGCGATCGGCCTCGGGGGCTTCGATGCCGGCGGCCTTTCCCGCCTCGATGCAACGCAGCAGCCAGGCCATGTTTTTACCGATGTTTCGCATGGTGGCAAGGCCCTCGGCGTCCTGGGCGGCCTCGCCCGGCATGGCACCGAAGACGTTGTTCCAGTAGGTGGATGCTACCACGGGCATCTGGTTGATGGTGAAGTACTTGTTGAGCACGTCGAAGGTGGTCGACGTGCCGCCGCGACGGGCAACGGCGACAGCGGCGCCCGGCTTGTGCGTAAAGGCCTTGCTGCCTGCATAGAATGCGCGGTCGAGTGCCGAGAGGATGCGTCCGCTGGGATGTGCGTAGTAGACGGGCGAGCCAAAGACAAAGCCGTCTGCCTGCTCGGCAGCGGCAATCAGCTCGTTGACCACATCGTCGTCAAAGGTGCAACGGCAATCGAGCTTGCCGCACTGGCCGCAACCAATGCAATCGCGAATGGGCTTGGCGCCCAGCTGAAACATCTCGGCCTCGATGCCTTCGGCGTTAAGCTGCTCGGCGACCTCGGCGAGTGCGCGGGCCGTGTTGCCGTTTGCCTTGGGGCTGCCATTGACCAAAAGAACCTTCATCACAAACTCCCTCTGCTGTCGGTGACTTCTGCAGAGGATTATCGCACGAGCGGGCAGATGGCGTGGGGCACGATGCCGGCCCCGAGGGCCCACGGCAGGCACGCTTACCAGGTACGAGCGGGATACGGTCCAGAGGATGTTGGAGTGCGGGGCCTCGTGCGAGCAGATTGTAAGGGGTCTGGGCGGGTCGCCCTCGATGGCGAGCTTTGAGGCCTTGGAAGGCGGGCTGCTGCGGCGGCTATGGTTTATACTAAGGCGGTTGCTATCGAGTAATTCATACTTGGTTTGATTCGATTGTGAATGCGTAACTAGGATGGAAAGCAAAGGAAACTCTATGGAAACAGAGGATGCTGTTTGCTTGATGACTTCGATTGCCTTGATTGTCCTTTCAATCCAATACCGAAGAGGAAGATGGCTCTGCTCAATTGCTGGATATGATGTCACAAAAAGGGAGAGCGAGATTGATATACGCCCTTACGCAAAGCTGATTTCTTCTGTGACGTTATGGATGGGGCTGCTGTTTTTCTTGTGGGCGGTAGAGGGCTGGGTACGCGATTGGAATACCAGCGTTTTTGAAGTTTTGGTTCTACTTCTGTTCAGCTTGGCCTCTTTGTCGTTCGTGCGGCTCGTTAGGTTTGTGTTTATGAGGCGATAGCCAGCGGAAGTGGCTGGACGACAAAATGGACCAATGCAGCCAATTGTCAATAGAATTTGATAGGCTTGGCTTAACAGATTTACTCGAGGGCATATCCGTGGCGGGGGATAGGTTCTATCTTGTTGAGCACTTATTTGCATCAGGCAAAGTAAACCAAGAGTATCGAAACGGTGCCCCCGGGCCCCGGGAGGGACTGAGGGGACGTTCGGCTAACTGCGGGTACGACCTATTTGCCCAATGTGTTCGGTTGAGATCGGAAATTAACCATCATGCGCCCCATAACGCTAGTCCAGCTTGGTGCCCGGTACCTGCGGCGCCTCTTTAATCAGCGCATTAAGTTCGTTCAAAATGGAAACGGGCTGTCGGTCGACGGCGTCCAGATGAAGCGTCGCCACACGAAGAGGCGGCTGATATTCAAATGAGCCAAGGAGCACGGGCGATCCCAAGAACCGTTCGATTTCGTCTGCAACCGCGTCGGTCTCTTCGGGATCAAAGTCGTCGAAGAGCGCCACGAACATCGGTCCGGTCGAGCGGAACAGACGACCCTTGCCGCGCGAGCAATCCATGAGGCAGGCGGCGCTTTCTGCCAAAACGCGGTCGCCTGCATCAAAGCCAAAGCGGGCATTGACCTGTGCGATTTCGTCGATTTTAATGGCGATCAAGCCCGCGTTTCGTGCCACGCGACGCATCTCGCCAATGGCGTTGACCAGGGCGTGGATATCGCCCAGACCGGTCACGGAATCGGTCGTATCTGCCAAGCTTCGGTTGGTGACAATGCCCACATACATGTTGGGCTCGGTATCGGTGCCGTCCAGGCGGTAACCCGTGCAGTCGCAAAGCGCGTATTTTCCGGCGGTATTCATGACGCGATACTGCATGCAGTGGAAGTGCCACGTGCCGTTTACCACCATATCGAGCTCGGCACGTACGTTGTCGCGGTCCTCGGGGTGAACACGGGCAAGCCATATATCGAGCGAGTTGTAGGGATGCTGGGAGGGTAGGTCAAAATCGCGCACGGCATTAACCGACCATTGCGATTCGCCGGTGTCGAGGTTAATGATGAACGGATAGCGTGTCTCGGAGCTCATGGAGATCGCTTGAAACACTCGGTCGTTGCAGGGGGGGGGTTGTTCGGTGATCGGGCGTTGCAGCGCATCGCCTTCTTCCGGTTGTTGCACACGGTACATGAGCTTGTAGCGATACATTTTGCGGTCGGCGTCCTTTGTCATCTGGCGACGCGTATCGCCTGCAAGCGGGTCGACGCGCGAGCAGCCAAAGCTAAAGCTGGCGATCATGGGCGCCTTGCCGTCCGATGTTGCCTCGATAAGATTGGCACGCGTCCACTCTAGGCGCTGCTCGAGCTCGGCTTCGTTTGTCGTGGGGGATATAAGTACAAATTCGTCTCCACCGATACGGAACAGCAACTCATCGTGCTCCATTGTCTCGGTGAGTGCGCGGCAGATGCTCAGAATGTAGCGATTGCCCTCGGCGTGGCCAAACTTATCGTTGCAATGCTTGAGGCGATCGATGTCAATATAGGCACAGGTGAAGGGGGTGCCTTTGCGCCAGAGCTGATCGACATGGCGGTCGAGTCCGCCACGGTTGCCAAGATTGGTGAGCGAGTCGATATAGGCGCCGTGCTCAAGCAACTCACGTTCTTGTTGCAGGATGGCGAGCGTTTTCTGCAGTTGCTCACCGATGGCACGCAGCTCCGGGGGCAGCGCGGCAACATCGAGCTCGGTGGTTGAGGCCCCGTTCGCAAGTCGCTGAAGATGAGCGATGATTGATTGCTCGCCCAGGCGATACGACTCGTTCATGATGGATTGCCTCCTTGGATGGAACAATGGTTTGTATCTTACTCCCAATTCGGTTTAGATTGGAGTATTAGTTAGCTCATGGGAACAAACGCTCCCCTCGACGGTGGCGTTTTGCGTGCGAGCGTATTAGTTGTCGTTGCCACCATCGAGCAATGCCTCAAAATCCTCCGCCTGCATGGGGCGGTAGTAGAGGAATCCCTGAGCGTAGCGGGCGCCCATGTGCGCAGCATGTTTGCCTGCTTGTCCGTCTCGACGCCTTCGATCACAACGGGCAGATGGAGTGACTGCGCCATCTCGAGCATTGATGAGATGATTTGCACGCTGCGGCCCTCATCGCCGTTATCGGGCACAAACGTGCGATCGAGCTTGATGACGTCGACGTTGACGTTCTTGAGCATCGCGAGCGTGGACTGGCCGGTGCCAAAATCGTCCATATAGGTCGAGAAGCCGCGGGTGTGCAGGTCGGCCGTTAGTTTATCCACGGCCTCGGACTCTCCCGTATAAGCTGTCTCGGTGATCTCGATGCGCATGAGCTCGGGCGGCAGGTTGTATTGGGCGGCGAGCGCTCCCATATGCTCGGCAACGTTGCAGGCGAGGATATCCACGCGCGACACATTAAGCGAGATCGGAACCACGCGAAGCCCCCGATTGATGCGCTCGCGCAGCCACAAGGCAACGCCCTGCCAAACGTATTTGTCGAGCGTCACCACAAAACCGCTTTCTTCGAGAGCGGGGATAAAGGTGGCGGGCGAAATGAGGGAGCCATCCTTGTCGATCCAGCGCGTGAGCGCTTCGGCGCCAATGATCTCGCCGGTTTCCATGTCGACCTGGGGCTGCAGGTAGTAGGTAATACGGCCGTTGGAGAGCGCGTACTGGAATTCGGTCAGCGTGCGGTGGAACGCGATTTCGCGCTCGTACTCCTCGGGGCGGAAAATGGCAATGCGCTCCTTAAAGTCGTTTTTTGCGCGCCGATTGGTAAACATGGCCTTGGCCTGCGCATCGATGGTGATTTTCTCGTTGGAGTCGATGGGGTAGACGCCCATGGACGGCCAGAATCCCACGCCGTCATCATACTTGGCCACGGCCTGGCGAACGCGGCTATAGATCTGATGGACGGTGTCGTGTTCAAAGGGGATGAGTATGCAAAAGTCGTCTTGGCCCCAGTACCCTGCGACGCCCATGTTGGCATTCTCGATGTCCTTGAGGACCGTGCCCACATCGGCGAGCATGCGGTCGCCCTCGGCCTGTCCGTGCCATTCGTTGAACAGTCGCATGTGTCCCATATCGACGGTGGCGATACACCAGGCGCCGTTGCGCCTTGTCTCGAGAAATTCGTTGGCGCGGCGCATAAACACGCTGGGTCGATAGAGACCCGTGAGCGGATCGATGCGTTCGGCGATGGCGCTTTTGCGCTCCACCTCGGGTATGGGGAGGCTGTCGTTGGGAACAAGCCCGCCGGCCGTGCGAATGCGACGGTCGAGTTCGCCTAAAACGGCGGCCGTTTGATTGGTCAGGTGCTCGTAAAAGGCCGGAACGACAAGACAGACGGGGGTAATGGTGTCGTCCGCGATTCGAACGGGAGCGAAAACGGCCTCTTTGAGATGTTGGATCAGTTGCTCGAATGCTTCGTGATCCAAATTGTTGCTAAGCACGACGAACTGGGCGTTGCGTGAGCGGAAGACGCGACTCCTGCCGCGAGTAATCGACAGCATGCGGCCTGCGTATTCGGCGAGCATGTTGTCGACGGCCTCGGCCCCGTAGAGCTCGTTGAGCTTTGCCGTGCCGCGAACGCGCACTGCTATAAGCCCCGTCTTGCAACGGTCGCGACGGCAGGCATCGATAGCGTTGATCAGCGTGCGCTGCGTTCCGAGGCCCGTGGCGGCGTCGACGGTCTCGGCAAGCGAGTGGATGACGAGCTCGCCGACATAGAGCGAGGGGACATTTCCGTCGCCGTCGATACGAAACCCGCGAGCACGGCCGAGGATGTAGTCGCCGGCGGCGTTGCGCACGCGGTACTGCATGACGTGGCGATGTTTGGAGCCGTCATAGATTTGGTCGATGTCGTTGGTATAGGCCTCAAGGTCATCGGGATGGACACGCGTTTTCCAGTAATCGTGGCAGTTGTCTATATGCTCCGAAGGAAGACCAAGATCGCGCAAGGCGCCTTGTGACCAAAGGGTTCGATGTTTGTCCAAGTTCTCGATAAAGAAATATCGGCCTTCGTTGAGCATCGAAAGGGCGTCGAAAATGCGATCGCTTATTTCGAAGTCGTCGGTGTGGGCTTGTGCGATATTGCGTCGATCAAGGTGCACGGCATGACGTAGCTTGTAGTCGTACATGCGATGATCGGCATCGTTCGTCAAGCGATTGGGGGCTTCGCCCAGGGCGGGGTCGGCGTGTGCCACTCCGTAGCTAAACGAGTGAGGCATCTTGGAAGCGTTGTTTTCGAGCAGTACCGTTCGGCAGTGTTCCAGACGTTCGGCAAGGTCGTCCTCGGTCGCAATCGTAGATAGGATGGCGAACTCGTCGCCCCCCAGACGAAATGCCGCCTCGTCCACCTTCATATACAGTTTGAGATAGAGGCTCACCTGCAAGATATAGCGGTTGCCCTCGTCATGTCCAAAGATGTCGTTGCAGTGCTTAAGGTTATCGATGTCGATAAACGCCATGGTCACGGGCAGTTCCTGCTCCCAGAGTTCCTCTAAGGAACGGGTAAAGCCGCCGCGGTTGCCAAGTCCGGTGAGCTCGTCGGTAAAGGCGGTCCTGATCAGATCGTCCTGACGCTCCAGAAGGTCACGGATGGTCTTTTCGAGCGTTTCGGTATTATTGCTGGCGTTATCCATACTGTAAGCGGCTTTCTGAGGTCGGGGCGGATTGCGTCGGGCGAGCTCGTTGTGCACATGCGTTGCTGCTCAACGCCTTGCGTGTTTCCAAGCCCCCGCCTTGCTGCGTCGTTGGGTTTATTTGTCGGCTGACGTTCGTTGCTGATAACTACTGAGTAGTATAAACAAGTGTATGGAATTATGTAGGGGTGCCCATGTTGCGGGCGGCCATTATTCGCCATTATTCGCCAAACGGTAACGCGACGATGTTCGATGAAAATGCGACTGAGGCGATATATGTTGACGGGTATACTTGTTTCGTTTTAAAACGCAGGAACGGAGATGGTCGCATGGCACAGCCAGATACGACGCCCACGGTGGGGCTTGCGCTCGAGGGAGGCGGCTACCGCGGTATGTATACGGCGGGCGTGCTCGACGTATGGATGGAGTGCGGCCTGACCTGTGACCATATGGTGGGCGTCTCGGCGGGCGCGGCGTTTGGCTACAACTTTAAATCGCGCCAGATCGGCCGTGCCATTCGCTACAACAAGGCCTATTGCGCCGACAAGCGCTATGCGAGCGTGACGAGCTGGCTGCGAACCGGCGACATGTTCAATGCCGAGTTTGCCTATCACGAGGTTCCCATCGATCGCGATCCCATCGACCTGGAGGCTTATCGTGCCTGCCCCATGCGGTTTACCTGCGTGTGCACCGATCTTAAGACGGGGCGGGCCGTCTACCATGACCTGCCTTACGGTGATGAGCATGATATCGAGTGGATCCGGGCGTCGTCGGCGATTCCCGTGGCAACACGACCCGTTGCCATTGAGGGGCACAAGTACCTGGATGGCGGCGTTGCCGATTCCATTCCCAGCGCATGGCTGTTTGCGCAGGGCTATGACCGCAACGTGGTGGTGCTGACGCAGCCGGCGGGCTTTGTAAAGCAGCCCAATAGCGTGATGCCTATGCTGCGTCGCGTGTATCGTCACTATCCGGAGTTTGTTGCGGCGCTTGAGCACCGGCACGAGGTATATAACGCCACGCTCGACGACCTGGCGCGTCGCGAGGCCGCTGGCGAGATCTTTGTGGTGCGGCCGAGCGAATCGGTGAAGGTGCCGTCGCTGTGCCGCGAGCCCGAGGAACTCGAACGCATCTATCAGATCGGCCGTCGCGATGCGGAGGCGACCTTGCCGGCACTGGAGGCATATCTGGCAGGGTAGAGGCTGCTGCCGCCATCTCGGCGGAAAGCGCATCCCAGAATGGACGTCCAAACTGGGATGCGCTTTCCGCTGTCGAAGGTATGAGGCTGCGGAGCAGCTGCTCGGCATAGGCCTATGCCTGCTGCCAGGTGTCGACGAGCTCCTTGGCCGCGGCGTAGGGATCATCGGCGCTGCAGACGGCGCTCACCACAAAGAAGCCGTCGACGCCGGTGGCCTTAAGCTGCGGCAGGTCGGCCGTCTTGACGCCGCCGCCCACCACGATGGGCACGGGGCTTGCCGCGTGGAGTGCGGCCAGGTCCTCAAAGCTTTTGGTGATGATAGAGCCATCGGCCGCGCGTCCGCAGTCGCGCTTGGTCTCGGTCTCGTGGAGCGGGCCGATGCCAAGGTAGTCGACCAAACTCATGTCGGCGGTCTTGACGTACTCGAGCATCTCCTCGCAACGGGCCGAAAGGCCCACGATGGCATCGGGGCCCAAAAGTTTGCGGCAGACCTCGACGGGAATATCGCTCTGGCCCACGTGCACGCCGTCGACAGCAATGCCCTGCTCGCGCGCGGCGAGTACGCAGTCCAGGCGGTCGTCGATCAGCAAAGCGACCTGACCGGTCTTGCCAGCCTGTGCGATTGCCTGCGCGGCGCCGCCGGTCAGCGCGATGATCTCGCGGGCGCTTGCCACCTTGGAGCGCACCTGGATGCAGGTAAAGCCGGCATCGAGTGCCTGGGCCACCACATCGCCCACGGGGCGCCCGAGCGTGTTTTCGGGGCCGAGTACCAGATAGGCCGAGATATCAAGGTTGTCGCGGATGCTCATCGTGCTTCCTCCTGCTTTTTGATCTGTGCTTCCATGCGCTCGAGTTTGCCGGTCATGGTGTCGGTAAATCCGGGTCGAATATCGGCTTTGAGCACGACTTCGGTGCGGATGCCCTTGCTCGCCAACACAAAGGTCGCGTCGCGCACGACCTGCATGACCTCGTCCCAGTCGCCCTCGATCTCGGTGAACATCGAGGTGGTGCGGTTGGGAAGGCCGCTCTCGCGAATGACACGCACGACCTCGGCGACCTCGGCGGACAGCTCATCGCCGGTACCGCATGGGGCGATGGCCACGGCGACGAGTGTGTTCATGCCGGCATCGGTTGCGGGCTCGGACATGGCTTATGCCTCCTCGAGCTCGAGTCGGTTATCGGCAATGTCCTGGGCGGTCGCGCGGTAGAGCTCGTCGATAAAGGCGACCTTAAAGCTTGCCGGGGCATCGGCGACGGCGGCGGCACGCGTGCCGGCAACGTTGTAGACGGCGGCACCGCAGACGGCTGCCGTAAACGGATCGGCGGCGCAGGCATACACGGCCAGCACGCCGCCCTGCGAGCAGCCGCAACCGGTGATCTTGGACATGAGCGGGCTGCCGCCGTGGGACTTGGCCACGGTTGTGCCGTCGGTAATCAGGTCGACTTCGCCCGAGACCACAACGGCGCCGCCGGTGTAGCGGGCGAGCGCCACGGCGGCATCGCGGGCAGCGTCTACCGTGTCGGTGGTATCGACACCGCGCACGCGGCTCAGATCGGCCGCCTCACCCTCAAGACCCCACAGGCCGGCGAGCGCGATGATCTCGGAGGCGTTGCCGCGCACGATGGCGGGCTTGTACTGCTTGAGTTCGTTTACCAACTGGGTGCGCAGGCTACCGATGCCCAGGCCAACCGGATCGAGCACCCAGGGCTTGCCGGCGTCGTGTGCCGCCTTGGCCGCGCGGGGAATCGTCTGCTCGTAGATGGGGAAGAGCGTACCCATATTGAGATAGATGGCGCCGCCGCCGGCAACGAGTGCCTCGCCCTCGTCGGGCAGATAGACCATGGCGGCCGATCCGCCCACGGCGAGCTGTGCGTTGGCGACAAAGTCAATCGTCACCGTGTTGGTGATGGAGCCTGCCATCGGATTGGTGGCGTGAATCTCCTCCACGGCCTTGATCACGTTTTGCTTAAGCTGTTCCGAATCGATCACTGCACATGCCTCCTTGGCATAGAAAAGGGGCGCTGTGCATAGACAGCGCCCCTAAAAAGGCGGCATGCTCCCTACGCCAGCATTAACTGACAGGTTCAAAGGATTGGGCCCCATGCCCTCTCAGCCTTGTGGTTTGCACCGCCGGCACTCCCGCATCGAATCTGTTGTTCCCTATACTAGCGCATCGGTACAATGGTTACGATGAAAACGACTGGGGGACCCTATGATCAAACTTGTGCTGACCGATATGGACGATACGCTGATTCCGGCCGGGCATGACGGCGCCAGCGACTATGCCATCGAGGGCATTCATGCCATGCAGGCGGCGGGTCTGCACTTTGGTCCGGTTTCGGGTCGTCAGCCGTCTGCGATGGGCTGGATGTTTAAAAATCGTTCCGAGTGCTATTCGACCGGCGCATTCTGTAACGGCCAGGTCATGTTTGTCGACGGCGAGGCGGTCGCCTCGCGTGCGACCGATAGCGACGCACTAATGCGTTTAGCCGCCTATCTGGAAGAAGAAACCGACGATACCTATCTGAAGGTCTACAGCTTAGGTGATGACTTTTGGGATAACGATGCCTATTGCGTGACACGTGATGCCGAGCGTGTGCGTCGCGCTATGGAATCGGGCGGCAATGCGTGGCTCAAGGGCGAAGAGGCCCCGTGCCGCCCTGTCGTCGATGATGCGCCGGTGTTCAAGGCGAATATCTGGAGCGCCCGTTCGCGTGAGGAGCTCGCGGAGCTACGCGAGCGCGTTGCCGCCGAGGTGCCGGAGCTCTCGCTTGTGTTTCCCAACAACCGTGTGCGCCTGTTCGACATCCTTCCGGCTGGTTGGGACAAGGGCTGCGCTGCGCTGGAGCTGGCGCGCGCTTTGGGCCTAACGCCCGACGAGGTGGCCGTATTTGGCGATTCCGATAACGACCTGCCCATGATCGATGCCGTTCCCAACTCCGTTGCGGTCGCCAATGCCAACGAGGCCGTCACGGCTGCCGCACGCTGGCATATCGGCGCTGCGGCAGACGATGCGGTTGCCGCAGCGCTGCATCAGATTGCCGCCTGCGCCGCGACGGGGGAGATGCCGTCGTTTATGCGTCAGATGAGCACGACGGGTTTCGACGTCACGAACGTCTAGGGAGAAGGCTATGAAGCTTCAACAGCTCAGGTATGTCGTCAAAGTTGCCGAATGTGGCAGCATCACCGAGGCCTCGCGCCGGCTCTTTGTGTCGCAGCCTTCGATTACCGCGTCGATCCGCGATCTCGAAAACGAGATGGGTGTGCACATCTTTGAGCGCACCAACAAGGGTGTCATTGTGTCCGAGGAGGGCGAGACCTTCTTGGGCTACGCGCGCCAGGTGCTCGACCAGGCGGATCTGCTCGAAGGCAAGTACAAGGGCGCGTCCGAGCAGGTGCCGCACTTTAGTGTGAGCTGCCAGCATTATTCCTTTGCCGTCAACGCGTTTGTCGACGTGATCCGCGAGTTCGATGCCGCGCGCTACGACTTTACCCTGCGCGAGGAGCAAACCCACGAGATTATCGAGGACGTCGCGCACATGAAAAGCGAGCTGGGCATCCTATATCTGTCCGAGCACAACCGCGAGGTCATCGAGCGCATGCTGGTGGCCAACGAGCTCGTGTTCGAAGGGCTCTTCTGCGCCACGCCGCATGTCTTCGTCTGCGCCGACCATCCGTTGGCGGACCGCTCCAGCGTGACGCTAGAGGATCTGGAAGACTACCCGTTCCTGTCCTATGAGCAGGGCAGCTATAACTCGTTTTATTATTCTGAGGAGCTGACCTCGACCTTTGAGCGTCGCAAGAATATCCGCGTGCGCGACCGTGCGACGCTGTTCAACCTAGCTATGGGCCTTAACGGCTACACGGTGTGTTCGGGCGTGATTAGCCACGAGCTCAATGGCCCCGGTATTATCTCGATTCCGCTCGATGTGGACGAATACATGGAGATCGGCATTATCACGCGCAAGAACACGACGCTCACGCGCTATGGGCAGGCCTATATCGACGCGATTCGTCAGCACATCTAGACTGCTGCGTTCTGCGCGGGTCAAATCTCTTTATGGCAGTCCAAACTGATATAGGAAGCATCTATATCAAACTGTTATAAACATATATTTTACGATGTCCATATGAGCGCTCATACTCTGTCCCAGTAAAGCAACCAATGCAAAGGGAGATATCTATGAGCACTTCGATTCAACCGAACGCGCCGTTTCGCGCTGATATCGTCGGCAGCTTTCTTCGTCCGCAGGCCGTAAAGGACGCTCGTGCTGCCTATGCGGCAGGCACGCTTGATGCCGAGGGGCTTAAGGCCGTCGAGGACGATGCCATCCGCGATTTGGTGGCAAAGCAAAAGGCCGCCGGCCTGCAGGTCATCACCGATGGCGAGTTTCGCCGCAGCTACTGGCACCTCGATTTTATGTGGGGCCTTAACGGCATTGAGCGCCGCACCTCGCGTACAGGCTATATGTTCCACGATGAGGAGACTACCGCCGACACCGCCGTGGTAACCGGTCCCATTGGCGGCAAGAATCATCCGTTCGTCGAGCATTTTAAGTTCGTCAAGGCGCTTGAGGGGGAGGGCCAGGTCGCACGGCAAACCATTCCGGCACCGATCCAGACGTTCTCCGAAGTCACGCTCGACCGTTGCGATGGCCAGCAGGAGAGTCTGCGCGCCGTCTACAAGACCGACGAAGAGCTCGCCGATGCCATCGCGGCAGCATACCGCACCGTGATTGCCGACCTGTACGCAGCAGGCTGCCGCAATATCCAGTTTGATGACTGTACTTGGGGTATCTACTGCGACACCGATTTCGTGGCAAAGACCGGCATGAGCCCGGTCGACCTGCAAAAGGTAAGCGAGCTGGGCGTGGCGCTCAACAACGCCGCCATCGAGGGCAAGCCCGACGATCTGGTCATCAACACGCACGTGTGCCGCGGCAACTATCACTCCACGTATGCCTTCGAGGGTGGTTACGATCCCATTGCACCGTACCTGTTTGCGCACGAGGATGTCGACGCGTTCTACCTTGAGTTCGATACGCCGCGCGCCGGTGGCTTTGAGCCGCTCAAGTATGTTGCTCCCGGCAAGAAGGTCGTGCTGGGCCTGGTGACCACCAAGGCCGCTGAGCTCGAGGACGAGGATGCCATCGTCGAACGTATTCACGAGGCCGCAAAGTATGTGCCGCTCGTGAACCTGTACCTGTCGCCCCAGTGCGGCTTTGCCAGCTGTGAGATTGGCAACAAACTGACCGAGGACGAACAGTGGGCAAAGATCGCGCTGGTCAAGCGCATTTCCGAGCGCGTTTGGAAGTAACGCTACCGTTTGCAGGTGACGGCGCGTGCGAGACATGGCATATCACGTACAATGGTTCGGATCGTATCGTTCGGGCAGGTTATCCGATATGCCTGATCGCCCTTCCATCATGAAAGGACTTCCATGTCCCAATCCTCGACGCCCGCCGTCGCCGATGCCATCTACGATGCGTCGTCGCTCGGTCGCCCGCGCATGTTCCTACTCGGTCTGCAGCATCTATTCGCGATGTTCGGTGCCACGGTGCTCGTGCCTGTGCTCACCGGCCTTTCCGTTTCGGCGACGCTTCTGTTCGCCGGCATCGGCACGCTGCTGTTTCATTTTCTATCGCGCGGTAAGGTGCCCGCGTTCCTGGGCTCCTCATTTGCCTTTATCGCGGGTTATGCCGCCATTGCGCCCAACGGCGAGGCCGAGCTTTTGCCCTACGCTTGCCTGGGCGTAGCTTGTGCCGGCCTGCTCTATCCGGTGCTTGCGGCCCTGTTCCGCGCCTTTGGCGCCAAGCGTGTCATGCGTTTCTTCCCGCCGGTGGTGACTGGCCCCATCGTCATTTCCATCGGCTTGATCCTGGCAAGCTCTGCCATTGCTAACTGCCAGACCAACTGGCTTGTCGCCGTTATCGCTGTGGCCGTGATCATCATCTGCAACATCTGGGGCCGCGGCATGGTCAAGATCGTGCCGATTCTGCTGGGCGTTGTGGTGAGCTATGCCGTTGCGGCCGCGCTGGGCGAGGTCGACTTCTCTGGCGTCGCAGCCGCCCCCTGGGTTGGCTTGCCCGTCGTGTGGGACAACACCGTGTTTGCGCTCTTTGGACCGCAGTTCGATAGCAGTCTTGCCACGACGGCCATCATCACCATCATGCCGCTGGCCTTTGCAACTATGATCGAGCATATCGGCGATATCTCCGCCATCGGATCGACTTGTGAGCGCAACTACATTGCCGATCCCGGCCTGCACCGTACCCTGCTCGGCGATGGCCTGGCGACCATCTTGGCATCGCTCTTTGGCGCTCCTGCCAATACGACGTATGGCGAGAACACCGGCGTGCTTGCCTTGACGCGTGTGTTCGACCCGCGTGTGATTCGCATTGCCGCCTGCTGCGCCATTGTGCTTTCGTTCTGCCCCAAGTTTGCTGCGGTGATTGCCGCCATGCCGGCATGCGTTATCGGCGGTGTGTCGCTCGTGCTCTACGGCATGATCAGCGCCGTTGGTGTACGTAACCTCATCGAGAACCAGGTTGATTTCCAGAACAACCGCAACGTGCTGGTGGCGGCTCTGGTGCTCGTGCTTTCGCTCGGCATTGCCTACAGTACCGCCGGTGCCATCGTGCTGGAGCTGGGCGGCGTGACGATTTCGCTTTCGGGCCTTGCCGTGGGCTCGCTGGTGGGCATTGTGCTCAACGCCATCCTGCCCGGTAACGACTTTGAGTTCGATACTTCCGAGCTTGAGGAGACTGCTGAATAGCAGCTGCGTTCAGCCAAATTAAAAATGGCGTCCATGCGTATGTACGCGTGGATGCCATTTTTAATGCGTCAGTATCCAGTGGATGCCGCGTGCCATGCGCAGGTCAGTTTGGGTAAAGTGATTGCCGGGGTTGAGCTCCAGCGTTGTTGGAATGTCACGCTCGATAAACAGCTCTTCCATCGCGCGCGTATCGTCGAGTACGTGCCGCATCATGCGGTTGGGCGTCTTGGTTTCCTTTTTGCCGAGTGACAGATAGACGGCGTCGGGCGTAGCTGCCATCGTGCGCTCGCGCGCGTAGTCGATAAAGCCGGGGAACCACAGCGACCCCGATGCACTCGCCGCGCGCTCAAAGACATCTGTTTGCCAAAGTGCCCACAGTGCAAAAAGACCCGCCAACGAGTAGCCGGCAACGCCGCGCCAGGTGGGCGGTTGCGGGAGCGATGATTCGGCCTCTGGGATTATCTGCTTCAACAACTCGTCAAGAAAACCAGCGGCCTGTCCACCAAAGGGCTCGGCATCGCGCACGGTACCGTCGCATACCCAGGGGCTCAGCTCGCGATTCCAGTTGAGGCTGCCAATGCCGACAAGCGTGAAGGGCGGGCAGTTGAGCTCTCGGCAGCGTTCATAAACCTCCGTGCCGTCGCCCATGACCACGGGAAGATAGATGACTGGTGCGCTTTCGGCATGCTGTGCATGAACGGTTATCTGCTTTTGATGCGCTTCCATGACGGGCTTCTCTCGGCGTTGTGATATCGACGGCCCCCATTGTCGCACGCCGGCTCATGCAGGTTGGGCTAGACCAAAGACAATCTCGTGCATACCCTGCGGACGCATATGGAAAACGCCACCGCCGGAGGGGAGCTCGGCGGTGGCGTTGTTAAACGGTGCTGGGACTCGGGGCCTTCGCGGGAGCTGCCATGTGCGCAGAGGCGTCTAAGAGCGCTTGCGGCTCGCCATGGTGCCTGCGGCGATAGCGGCTGTTCCCGCAAGGACGGTTGCCACGATGGCCGCACCCGAGGTGTCGCCGGTTGCCGCGAGCACGCCGGTAGTCTTGGCTTTCGTGATTGAAGCCGCAACGGCCTTGGTCGGCTTTGAGCACTCAGGCTTGGGGTTCTGCTTGGACTCCGCGGGCTTGCTTTCTGCGGGCTTGGTCTCGTCGGGCTTGGGGTCTTCCGGCTTGGCTACCTCGGGAGGTGCGATGACCATGCTCTTGGCGACAGCTTCGTCATAGGGGGAGTCGATCACAGCGTCGCTCGTGCCGATGGCTTGGCCTGCCTCGTAGATGCCGTCACGGAGCTTGCGATAGTCAATGACCTTGCCGCCTTCGGGCGTCTGGATGGCGGCGTTCTCAATCTTGATGGTGCCGATTGTCTTGCCGTCAGCGCTCATGGCACGGGCAAAGATTGCCGCTGTATCTCCTTCGGCCGTTACCTTGCTGCGGATGATCGAGATGACTGCGGGTGTGACGCCCTCGCTGGTCTGGGCGATGATGCCGATGTTCTCGCCTTGGGGCTCGGGGCTCGTCTCACCATCTTGGTTTTCGCTGTAGGGGATGGGGCCGTCGCCGTTCTCGACATAGCGGGCTATGGCCTTGACAACGGAGTCGCTGATGTAGATGTGGCCACCCTCCTCGTTGGGTCGATCGTTTCTGGTGGAGAATGCAGCCGAAACCTCGCCTTCCGCAAACGCGTCCACGGTGGAGCCGTTCTTGACGACGATATCGTCTTGGTAGGTGAAGAGGGCAATGGCGTCACCGTATCTGCCTTTACTTGCGCGGACTGTCACGTTTGCATGATCGAGTGTGATGCCCTTGTGGGCATAGACGCCATATTCAACACCGTTTGCGTTGAGGGAGGCGTTTGTGGCTGCGAGGCTGCCCTTGGCCTCGACGGCGGCGTCTTTCTCGGAGCTCGCCTTGACCTGGCTGCCGTCCGAGATATTGATGTTGCCGCCGCTCCAAATGGCCTCACCATCGGCTGAGCTTGCCTCGACTGTGCCGCCACCCTTGATGGTGAGGTTCTTGTCGGTTCCGATACCCTTGTCCTTGGTAGCCCTGGCGGTGACGGCCCCGCTGTCGTCAATCGTGATATTGCCGTTTGCCCTGATGCCATCCGATACGCCCGTGGCGTTGACGTTGCCCGAACCTTTGATAGCGAGATCGCCCTCGGCGTCGATGGCATCAAACCCAGCGCTCGTGGCGTTGACGGATCCGGCTCCGTCGATGTTGATATTACCCGTGGAGAGGATAGCGTCCTCAGTAGATGTCACGCTGAGCGTGCTGCCCGCGTCGCCTTGGATATTGAGCTCGGCGTTCTCATTCTTGCCATGAGAAGCCTTGATGCCTTCGATCCAGTCGGCAGTGACGATGTTGTTTCCCGAGTAATTCACGTTGAGCTTGCCTGCGGCCTGGATCTCGCCGCCGTTATAGTTGTTGAGCTTCAAGTCGTCGGCGCCGTCCCACGACCAGGTGCCGGTCTCGTCGCCCGCCGCAGTGCCGGCGTTGTATTTGGTTTCGCCGACCTTGACCCATTCCGCCGCGAGCGAGACGCTCGGCATGAGCAGCGAGCTCACCGTGAGCGCGCACACGGCGCCTACGACGATGCGGCGCGTCACGCGGCGCCAGCTGCCGTGCGCGAGTCCTATGCGACGGCGAACGTCGGGTTCGGCAACATGGGTTCCGGCGGTAGTGTCATTGCGTTTGGGGGTCGTGAACAAGGCTGCCATGGTTGCTCCCGTTCTCATAGGGCCTATACGGCTAGGTTCAGCGTATCTGCTGGATGTTGCCGGCGGTAGTGCCGTTTGGAGGGCAAAATGGCCAAAATGGGGGAGAAATAGGCCGCACGCCGGCGCAGGGACCGACGCTAAAAGAAAAGCGCGGGGCCGCATGGCGACTCCGCGCTTTATTGTTCAGCTTTTGCAGCCTTGCCCTTACGCTACGAAGAAGTAGACGGGGAAGGCAAGGGCTGCGATCCACCCGTCCTGTGCGAAAAAGTGTTTACGAACGTTTGCGACTCGCCAGGGCGCCTGCGGCGATGGCGGCTGTTCCCGCAAGGGCGGCTGCCACGATGGCTGCGTTCGAGGTGTCGCCGGTTGCCGCGAGCTTGCCGACGGTCTTGGCTCCCTTGGCTGCAACTGCAACGGTCTTGGTTGTCTTCGTGCCCTCGGACTTGGAACCCTCGGGCTTGGTCTTGCCGTGCTTTTCCTCGGGCTTGGTCTCCTCGGGAGGCACGATGACCGTGCTCTTGGCGACAGCGGCGTCATAGGGGGAGTCAATCGTGGCATCGCCCGTGCCAATGGTCTGCCCCGCCTCGTAGACGATGCCGTCGCTGAGCTCTTCCTTGTTGCGATAGTCAATGACTTTGCCGCCTGCAGGCGTCTGGATGATGGCGTCCTTGATTTCGATGGTGCCGATCGCCTTGCCGTCCGCGCTCATGGCAAGGGCGAAGATAGCCGCCGTGTCTCCCTCGGCCGTGACCTTGCTGCGGACGATCGAGATGGTCGCGGGCGTGATGCCCTTCTCGGTCTGCGCGAAGATGCCGATGTTCAGGCCCTCGGACTCAGGGATGATTTCGTCGTTTTGGTCTCCACTGTAGTGGTCGGGGCCGTCGCCGCCGGTCTCGGCATAGCGGGCTATGGCCTTGACAACGGAGTCGCTGATGTAGATATGGCCACCCGCTTCGTCGGAGTAGAAATTACTGGTGGAGATTGCAACCGAGAACCTGCCTTCTGCGAGCGCATCCACAGTCGAGCCGTTCTTGATGACGATGTTGTCCTCATCGGTGAAGAGTGCGCTGGCTTCCCCGCCATCTGAGCTTGCGCGGACCGTCACGGTCGCGCCATCGAGCGTGATGCCCTTGTAGACATAGATGCCATACCCAACGCCACTTGCGTTGAGGGAAGCGTTCGTGACCGTGAGGCTGTTTTTACCGTCGATGGCGGCGTCTTCCTCGGAGCTTGCCTTGACCTGGCTGCCACCCGAGATCTCGATGTTGCCGTCGGCCCAAATCGCATTGTCTTTGATAGAGCTTGCCTCTACCTTGCCGCCGCCCTTTATGATGAGGTTCTCGTTAGCATCGATACCCTGATCCTCGGTGGCCTTGGCGGTGACGGTTCCGCTGTTGTCGATCGTGATGTTGCCGTCGGCCCTGATGCCATCCGAATCGCCCGTGGCGTTAACGTTTCCCGAGCCCTTGATGGTGACATCGCCCCCGGCATCGATGGCATCGTGCTCGGTGCTCGTGGCGTTGACAGTGCCAGCGCCGTCGATGTTGATGTTGCCGACGGAAGTGATGGCGTCACGAGAAGATGTCACGTTGAGCGTGCTGGACGCGTCGCCCTGAATATTAAGCTCGGCGTTCTCGTTCGCGCCATCCTTAACCTTGATGCCGCGGCCGTTGTCGTTAGTGACGGTGTTGTTGCCCTCGTAGCTCACGTTGAGCTTGCCCGCTGCCTCGATCGCGCCGCCGTTATAGCCGTTGAGCTTCATGTCGTCGGCGCCGTCCCAGCTCCAGGTGCCGGCGGCGTCGCCCGCCGCGGTGCCGGCGTTGTATTGGGTGCCGCCGACGTCCACCCACTCGGCCGCGAGCGAGACGCTCGGCATGAGCAGCGAACTTACCGTGAGCGCGCATACGGCGCCTACAACGATGCGGCGTGTCACGCGGCGCCAGCTGCCGTGTGCGAGCAGCGTGCGACGGCGCACGTCGGGCTCGACAAAATGGGCTCCAGAGGTTTTGTCATTGCGCTTGGGGGTCGTGAACAAGGCGGCCATGGTTACTCCCATCCTCATAGGGCCTATGCGATTACGCCCAGCATATCTGCAGGATGTAGCCGGCGGTAGTGCCGTTTGGAGAGCAAAACGTCCAAAACTTGCGAAGCAATACATCGCGCGTCCGTGTGGCGCCTGGCTTTAAAAGCAAAGCGCGGAGCCGCTCGATGCGACTCCGCGCTTTGCTGTTTGGTATTGCGAATCTTGCGCCTACGCTACAAAGAAGTAGACGAGGAAGGCAAGGGCTGCGATCCACATGAGCGGCTTGATCTTGGATGCCTCGCCCTTAAAGAGCGCGACGACCACGTAGGCGATAAAGCCCAGACCAATGCCGGCAGAGATGGAGTAGGTGAAGGGCACGCCGGCGACAATCATGAACGCCGGGAAGCCCTGCGACACGTCGGACCAGTCGATCTCGGAGGCCTCGCTCATCATGAGGTAGCCGACGTAGACCAGAGCACCGCAGGTGGCGGCGCTGGAAACGATGGTGACGATGGGGGAGAAGAACGCGGCGAGAATGAACAGCACGCCGGTGGTGACGGAGGTGAGGCCCGTGCGGCCACCGTCGGCAGCGCCAGAGGTGGACTCGACGAAGGTGGTGATGGAGGAGACGCCCATAAAGCCACCGGCAGCAGCGGCCACGGAGTCGACGACCAGGATGGGACGGATGTCCTCGACATTGCCGTCCTCGGTCAAGAACTCGCCCTGCTTGGCGACGGCCATCGCGGTGCCCATGGTGTCGAAGAAGTCGCTCATGAGCAGCGAGAAGGCAACGACGAGCAGCATCGGGTCGGTCAGGACCTTCACGATGGCAAGGTTGCCGTCGGCAGTGCTGGCAAACGGGGCGCCGAAGGTCGAGAAGTCGAGCGGTGCGATGAGGCCCTCGGGCGCATGGGTGACGCCCAGCGGGATTCCGGCGATAACGGCGACGATGATGCCGATGAGCAGCGAGCCCGGCACGTTGCGGGAAGCCAGGGCAACCGTCACGACGATGGAGATGATGCCGACGATAAAGGTGGGGGAGGCGATGTCGCCCAGGCCGACGAGCGTACCGGCGCCAGCGGTGATGATGCCGGCGTCGCACAGGCCGATCATGGCGATAAACAGGCCCAGACCCACCGAGATGGCGTGGCGCAGGACCACGGGGATGGCGTCCATGATGGCCTCGCGCAGGCCGCAAAGGACGAGCAGCAAGATGACGATACCCTCGAGGAAGATAACGCTCATGGCGACGTGCCAGTCACCGCCGCACATGGTGGTGGTGATGCCCGCGATCATGGCGTTGATGCCCAGGCCTGAAGCGCAGGCGAGCGGGCGGTTTGCGAAGATGCCCATGCAGATGGTCATGATGCCGGCGCCCAGGCAGGTGGCGCAGGCGAGCGCTCCCGCATCAATGCCAGCGCCCGAGAGCACTGCGGGGTTGACGGCGATGATGTAGGCCATCGCCAGGAATGTTGTCAGTCCAGCGCGAAGTTCGGTCCCGATTGTGGACTTGCGCTCACTGACGTGAAAAAGTTCGTCCATGCATACCCTTTCCTTGTTCGGCCCCGAGTTTAGGCCGATTGACACGAACTCATTTACTATATCGCCTTTACAACCTTGCTGTTCCTCGCATGTTGATGTTCGGCGCTTTGTAACAGACGGACGGTATTTATCGCATGAAAATGTGTGGGTACCGTATACTTAAGCGGTTACAACGACCCCTATGGAGGAACGTATGATTAAAGAGCTTTGCCACGACGAGGCTATCCTGTCCCAGCGTTGCGAGGTTGCGACCGTCGAGGACGAGTCGGTTGCTCAGGACCTGATCGATACCATCAAGTCGCTCGATGATGCCGGCTGCTTGGCCGCCAACCAGATCGGCGTTACCAAGAAGGTCTGCGTCTACCTGGACGACGCCGGCGAGCCCCACGTGCTCTACAACCCCCGTCTGGTGTTTGGCCTGGGCGCCAGCAAGATGGAGGAGAGCTGCCTGACGCACGAGGAGGTCACCAAGTCCACGCGCTATATCAAGTGCAAGGTTGCCTTTGACCAGATCGTCGATGGCAAGATGCGCGAGCGCAAGCAGGACTTTGTGGGCTTCGAGGCGCAGATGGTCCAGCATATGATCGACCACTGTCTTGGAAAGTTGGTCTAAGGGGACCAAAGCACCGCACTTCGTCTCTTTTGGTCCGGGCGTGACATTGTTGTCATGTCCGGGCTTTTGTGTTTAGCGCCTTTTTGTTTGGTGACAATAACCTTAGCAGGACCGTAAAGCTAGGAGGCGCTATGTGCACGAGCATTCGATTTACCGATAATTCTGGCCACATGTATCTGGGCCGCAACCTCGACTGGAGCTTTGACTACGGCCAACAGGTTCGCGTGATGCCGCGCGGGTTCCACATTCCGTATTCGTTTATCGACGATGCGTCGGCGGCACACGCGGTAATCGGCATGTGCATCGATTACAAGAACTATCCCATGTTTTTCGACTGTGGTAACGATGCGGGTCTGGCTGTGGCGGGGCTCAACTTTCCCGGCTATGCCGAGTATGCCGAGGGCCCTGTCGACGGCAAGAACAATATCGCGGCCTATGAGTTTCCCCTGTGGGTGGCAGCGACGTTCTCGACGGTCGATGAGGTCGAGGCCGCGCTGCGCGACACGGTGATTGTCGCCAAATCTGCCGGAGAGGGGCTGGGCGTGTCGCTGCTCCATTGGATTATCGGCGACAGCCAGCGCAGCATCGTGGTCGAGATGATGGCTGACGGCCTGCATGTATACGACGATCCGGTCGACACCCTTGCCAACCAGCCGACCTTCCCGTGGCACATGGAAAACCTGCGCACCTATATCACCGCCACAAGCGATTTTCCGCAGACGGCGACATGGCGTGGCGCCGAGCTTAAGCCCTATGGAGCCGGTGCCGGCATGCGCGGCATTCCGGGCGATTGCTATTCGCCGAGCCGTTTTGTAAAGGCGGCGTACCTCAATGCCAATTACCCGCAAAAGGAGAGCGAGACCGAAAACGTCGTTCGCATGTTCCGCTCGCTCGAGGGCGTGGTGATGATTGAGGGGGCGTCCAGGATGGGCGATGGCAAGTTCGAGAAGACTATCTATACCGGATGCTTTAGCGCGCGCACGGGCAATTATTACTACGCGATGTATGGGGATCCGTCGATTCGTTACGTGAGCCTGATGGATGCCGAGGGCGCGAGCCCCGATAGGCTCGTGGTTCCCGAGCCGCGTCGTTCGTAGCTCACCGGTCCGTTGCGACATAAAACGGCCCCGCACCTCTTATGAGATGCGGGGCCGTTGTCGTCAATGGCTGGTGGCGTGTTAGAAGTTGGCGTCGTTGAACTGGGTGCTCTCGAGTCCGTCGAGTTGCTGTTCGGGCGTATCGGCGACGCTCTCGAGCAGCTCGGTGGGATCGACGTTCATGCTCTTGCCGGCCTCGTTGCCGTTGACCAAGTCGTCCGAGAAGATGTCGACCTCCATTTCCTCGGCCTCTTCGATCTGAACCTCGAGCGGCACCTGGGTGCGCACAAGTTTGACGGCCGGGCGCATGCGGGCAAAGAGCGGTACGTACTCAATGATGATGGCCGAGTTCTCGAGACCGTACCAGCGTGCCGGGCTTCCGCAGGCGCGGCGGACGGCGTACTTGATGGCCATCACGCGGTGGTCGTTGCGGTTGATGTCCGTTTCGGGGGCAAGCATCTTGCGCAGCATGCAAAAACGGAAGTCGCCCACGTTGCCGCGTGTCTCGTAGATGGAGTAGGTGTGATGCTGCGGTGGCAGCTCACCCGATGTCATCAAGTCGCCAACGATCTGACGCAGATAGGCGTTGATGCGCTGGTTGACCTTAAAGCCCAGGTCCAGGCGCACGCGGAACAAAAAGTCCGTGCCAAAGGTCTCGACGGAATACTCGTGCGTATAGGGCTCGTCGGTAACGTGCACGTTGATGAACCAATATGCCTTGGCGCGCTTGGGGTGCTTGTCCAGGATGGAATAGAGCACGTCGCGGTCGAGCGTGAGCGGGTCGGGGCTGTTGGTGAGGAACACCAGATTGTCGGCGAGCACGGGGTAGGTCTCGTCGTTGCGCAGGCGGTTGAGCTGATCGATGTACTTGGAGACGGGCAGCAGGATCGTCTGCGTGCGCTCGATGGCGGTGCCGCGGCGCCACACGTACATAAGGCCAAACAGCAGCGAGGCCAGGAAGATCATCACATAGCCGCCGTCAAAGAACATGGTGAGGCACGAGGCAAAGAAGCAGAGCTCGATGGCGCCAAAAAGCAGGGCAAAGACGCAGGCGCCCAGCTTGTGCTTGAGGATGCCGGCGATATAGCTCGTCAAAAGCGTCGTGGTCATGAGCATAGTCACGGTGATGGCGAGGCCGTAGGCGCTCTCCATGCGCTCGGAGTTTTGGAACAGCAGCACGATGAAGATACAGCCGACCCACATGATGTTGTTGACGAGCGGAATATAGAGTTGACCCTTGGTGTCGCTGGGGTAGTGGATGCGCAGATGCGGCATAAGGTTGAGACGCGTGGCCTCGGATACCAGCGAGAACGAGCCGGTGATAAGCGCCTGCGAGGCGATGATGGCCGCTACGGCCGATAGCACGATGGCAAAGGGGCGCAGGGGCTCGGGAAGCATCATGTAGAACGGGTTGACGATGTCCATCGCGAGCATCTGGGGATTGGAGTTGTTGGCGAGCAGCCAAGCGCCCTGACCCAGATAGTTAAGGATGAGGGCCGCCTTTACGAACGGCCAGGATGCGTAAATGTTAGCCTTGCCCACGTGACCCATGTCCGAATAGAGCGCCTCGGCGCCGGTCGTCGACAGGAAGACGAAGCCGAGCACCATGATGCCCGAGTGGTTGATGGGCGAGAACAGGAACATGATGCCGCGGATGGGGTTGAGTGCGCGCAAGATGGACAGGTTGCCGAGCATGTTGAACAGGCCGGCGCCCGCCAGGAACAGGAACCATAGCGTCATGAGCGGGCCGAAGAGCTTGCCGATTGACGAGGTGCCGGCGCGCTGCATGGCAAATAGGCCGCAGATAATGATGATGGTAATAATGATGACGTTGGTCTGGCCGTCGCCCAATAGCGCGTGGCCCCACTCGATGGTGCGCAGACCCTCGATGGCTGTGGTGACCGTGACGGCGGGGGTGAGGATGCCGTCGGCAAGCAGCGCCGCACCGCCGATCATGGCGGGAAGGATCAGCCACGGCGCCACTTTGCGCACGAGACTGAACAGGGCGAAGATACCGCCCTCGTTGTGGTTGTCGGCCCTCATGGCGATTAGCACGTACTTGACCGTGGTTACGAGCGTCATGGTCCAGATGACGAGCGAAAGCGCGCCCAGGATCATGTCCTCGCTGACGGTACCGATGCCGCCGTTGTTGGCGACGATTGATTTCATGGTGTACATAGGGCTCGTGCCGATGTCGCCATAGACGACGCCGAGCGTTACGAGCAACATACCAGCAGAAAGGGGAATGGCTCCATGCCCGCTCTGTCCGTGCTGGTCTTGGAGGTTTGCCTCCAGTTTGTTGTGTGCCACGTGGACTCCCTTAGACATCCGGTTATCTGTCTAGGGCAGATAACCTTTATGCCATCTTTATACATATAAGAGCAGTTTGGCACATCGGGGTGTTTTAGACAATAATCCCCATCTGGGGATTATTCATGTACGCAGGTAGCATTTCAAAACAGGGGCGCACCGGCTGTATGGTCTTGCTGCAATGTGATAACCACGGACGCGCCCCTGCTTTGAAACTGAAGAGGGGCTTTTAGGCGCGTGCTGCTTGGGCGATGCTTGCTTTGGTGTCTGCGCGTTTGCCGGCGACTTCGCAAAAGATCGCGCCGCCGATGATCAACGCGGCGCCCATGAGGCGGATGGGCGTCATGGTCTCTCCCAAAAGGGCAACGGAGAACACGACGGCCGAAAGCGGCTCGAGGTAGCCGACGACCGCGACGGTCTGGACGGGCAGCTTGGCGACGGCACTAAAGTAGAGCAGGCAACCGATGCCGGTGTTGACGACGCCGAGCATGGCGACGGCGCCCCAATCGATGCCGGCGGCAATGCTGGGGGAGAGGAACGAGGGGGCACCTTGCGTGAAGAGCGTAAGGATCAACGCGGTTACAAAGGCGGCGCTCACCTGGAGCGTGGAGTTCTCGAGGCCTTCGATGTGTGGCGCACCCTTGCTAGCGATGACCATCAAGGCGTAGCAGAAGGCCGAGGCGATGCCGCAAGCGATACCCGCAATGGGCATATTGCCGCCTAGACCTTGCGCCGCAATGAGAAAGGCGCCACAGGCAACGGCGATAAACCCGGCGATTTTGCCGCCGGTCAGCTTTTCGCCAAAAATGAGCGGGGAGAGGGCCATAACGATGATGGGGCCGCAGTAATACAACAGCGAGGAGATGCCAACGCCGATCGTCTGATAGGCGCGGAACAGGAAAATCCAGCTGGCGCCCAGCGCGGCGCCCGAGACGATGAGCGCTGCGGCCTCGCGGGGGCGAGACGGAGCCTGCAGGTTATGGCGCTTGGTTATGAAGAGGACGGCGGCAAGGGTGAGAGCGCCCAAAAACGTGCGCAACAGTACGATATCGGAGCTCGGCAGCGCGATGGCAGCGGCGATGATGCCGTTGGAGCCAAACAATAGCAATGCTGCTAAGTACGTAAACAATCCGTTGTTCATGTGCTGACATCCCCTCTATATCCGAGCATGTTCACTATGGGTGAACTGGCTTTAGAAGAAAAGCGAATATAATGCATGGATAACATGACAAAAACTCATGTAAAGGTGGAGGGGTGCCGTGGAAACGAATATTCAAAAGATGCAGGTGCTGCTCGAGACGGTGCGGGCCGGCAGTTTTACGCGCGCCGCCGAGCGGCTGAGCTATTCGCAGTCGGGCGTGAGCCGCATGGTGGGCGACCTTGAGACCGATTGGGGTTTTAAGGTGCTCGACCGCAGCCGCGAGGGTGTGGTGCTTTCTGCCGATGGGCGGCAGATCATGCCGGCGGTTGAGGCGCTCTGCGAGGAGTTTGGCCGCCTGCAGCGACACGTGGACGAGATGCGTGGGCTCATGCGCGGCAAGATCTGCATTGGTACGTTTTCGAGTGTGGCGACCCATGTACTGCCGCCGGTGATTGCGCGCTTTCGCGCCGATCATCCGGATGTCGATTACGAGCTGCTGATGGGTGATTACTCCGAGATTGAGCAATGGGTGGCGGAAGGCCGCTGCGACTTGGGCTTTATTCCGCGCGAGCCACGCGGCACCGGCATGGCGTCGCGACCGTTGGTGCAAGACGAGTTGATGGCCGTGGTGCCAGCGGACTCCTCGCTTGCCACGGCGGAGGTCGTTTCTCTTGCCGATTTAGCCAACGAGCAGTTTATTCTGCTAGAACGCGGCACCGATGACGAGATTACGCCGCTGTTCCGTCGGGCGGGCCTGGCGGTGCGCTCGAAGCTGTCAACCTGGGATGACTATGCGATTATGGCTATGGTCGAGGACGGCCTGGGCGTGAGCATCCTTCCGGCGCTCATCTTGCGTCGCTGTCAGTTCGATGTTGCCGTGCGTTCGCTCGAGGGGCATCCCCATCGGCAGATCAACGCCATATATCGAACGGCCGATGTTTCGCTTGCCGCCGCTCGTTTCCTCGAATACCTCTAAATGCGTGCACGTCGTTATCGCCTTGGGATAAATCTCGAGGTCTTGCTCATTTTATTTTTGAAATTGAACTATTCGAAATAGCACGGCGTTATACTGCTGCCTAAATTGAACTCAGGTTCAATTCGTGTTGTATAAATTGAACTTTGCCAGCAAGGAGGTTCTAGTGGCCCAAGAGACGTTTAGCGATCGTCTGCGACAGGCTATGTCCGATCGCGACGTTCGCCAGTCGGACGTGATCCGCGCATCGGAGATGCTCGGCAAAAAACTCGGCAAGAGTCAGATGAGCCAATATGTGAGCGGCAAGACGATTCCGCGGCGCGATGTGGCTGAGCTGCTCGCCCGTATTTTGGAGGTCGATGTTACCTGGCTGCTTGCCGGCGACGCCGATCAAGGCGAGGCATCATCACCCCGCAACGATTCCAAGCCCGAACCCCATCCCTCAGCTCAAATTGCAAGGAGCACCACCATGCGTACTTTTTCTAAATCCACCAAGCTCGATAACGTCCTGTATGACGTGCGCGGTCCCGTCGTCGACGAGGCCGCCCGTATGGAGGACGAGGGCGAGCGCATCCTCAAGCTCAATATCGGCAACCCGGCGCCCTTCGGTTTCCGCACGCCCGATGAGGTCATCAAGGACATGCGCCAGCAGCTGCCCGACTGCGAAGGCTATTCCAACTCGCGTGGCCTGTTCTCCGCGCGCAAGGCGATCATGCAGTATTCGCAGATCAAGGGCCTGCCCAACGTTCAGATGGAGCATATCTACACGGGCAACGGCGTGTCCGAGCTCATTCAGCTTTCGATGAACGCGCTGCTCGACAATGGCGACGAGATTCTGATCCCCAGCCCCGACTATCCGCTCTGGACGGCGTGCGCAACCCTTGCCGGCGGTCATCCCGTGCACTATCTGTGCGATGAGCAGGCGGATTGGTATCCCGACCTGGAGGATATGGAGTCCAAGATCACGAGCGCGACCAAAGCCCTCGTCATCATCAACCCCAACAACCCCACGGGTTCCGTCTATCCGCGCGAGGTGCTCGAGGGCATCGTCGAGGTTGCACGCAGGCATCAGCTGATGATCTTTGCTGATGAGATCTACGACCGCCTGTGCATGGACGGCTACGAGCACGTCTCGATTGCCTCGCTCGCTCCCGATCTGCCCTGCGTCACCTTTAGCGGTCTGTCCAAGTCGCACATGATCGCGGGCTATCGTATTGGCTGGATGGTGCTTTCGGGCAACCAGCGCTGCATGAGCGACTTCATCATGGGCATCAACATGCTCTCCAACATGCGCCTGTGCTCCAACGTGCCGGCTCAGTCGATCGTTCAGACGGCGCTCGGTGGCCATCAGTCCGTCAACGACTACATCCGCCCCGGCGGCCGTGTCTACGAGCAGCGCAACTTTGTGTATGAGGCGCTCAACAAGATTGACGGCATCTCGGTGGTTAAGCCGCGTGCGGCGTTCTACATCTTCCCCAAGATGGATGTGAAGAAGTTCAACATTACCGATGACGAGCAGTTCGCCCTTGACCTGCTGCACGAGAAGAAGATCCTGATCACGCGCGGCGGCGGCTTCAACTGGGCTGAGCCCGACCACTTCCGTATCGTGTACCTGCCGCGCATGGAAGTGCTCAAGGAGTCCCTCGAAGACCTCGCCGACTTCTTCGATCACTACCGCCAGAGCTAGTGGGATAGAAGTTCCGCACTATGAAAAGCTCCCTGCAGTTGTTTTGCTGCAGGGAGCTTTCTTGAATCGGCGGAACTAAATAACGATTCCGCAACAGTGGTCGATTTCGTGTTGGATGATTTCGGCGGTGTAGCCCGAGAAGTTTTTGATGCGGTGGACGAAATTCTCGTCCAAATACTCAACCTTAATGCGGCGATAGCGAGTACAGGGGCGCTCGCCGGAAAGCGAGAGGCATTCTTCGCTCGTCTGATAGGAATTGACCTGCTCAAGAATTTGAGGGTTGTACATCAGCAGCGCCCTGTTGCCGTCCTTTACGCAGATGATGCGTTTGCGCACGCCAATCATGTTGGCGGCAAGGCCCACGCACTCGTGCTCATGCTCATGGAGCGTATCCAGGAGGTCCTGCCCGGTCACGGCGTCATCGGGGCCCGCGTCTTCGGAAGGCAGGCGTAAAAAGAACTCGGATTTCATGATGGGTTTGATCATGGCGGGCTCCTTAAGGTGGACACGTTTGGTTCAGGTCATGATACCGCGACATGTCGCATTAATGTGTGCACATAGATTCTGCAGCTAGATTGGATGGCGACACCATAAACTAATGGACGTTTTGCCGAGAGGCATGAATGTTTAAAGCGCAAAGAGTGCGCGACGGGCCCCGCGAATGGGGCGATGATGCCCGAGAGGGCCAAGAAGGAGTCTCATGTCCGAGAACGAAGAGATCATGAACGAGACCGAGAACGAGATCATGGCTGCCGAGGTTGAGGCAGTCGAGACCGTGGAGACCGAAGCTGCTGAGGTTGAGGCTGCTGATGAGGTTTCCGCCGAGGAGGAGGCCGAGGTTGTCGAGGCCGCCGCTGATTACGATGACGAAGAGCTGATGGACAAGATGCAGAAGGCCGCTCGCCTGCTGCGTAGCCGTCGCTTTGCTATTTCCAAGGAGGAGGAGGCCAAGGCCGAGCGCATGGCGAACATCGAGCGCGCCATCAAGCTTCTTGACCTCAAGCCCAAGATGGAGCAGAAGGAAATGTCCGACCTGCTGGGCATGCGCCTTCGTGAGCTCGATGGCCTGATGGCCGAGGCCGAGGCTGCCGATCTGGTCGGCCGCATCGACGACGCCGAGGGCGATATGCGCAAGATCGTCGTCTTCGCTGCCGAGGATGCCGCCGAGGGCCTGGTCGAGCTTGCCAACAAGAAGGAGAAGCTCCTGCCCGAGCTTTCTTACGAGGAGGCCACCGAGCTGATGGCCGCTCTCGATAAGGTTATCGCTCCGCTCGTCGCCATGGGCCTGGACGAGGACCGCGGTCCTCGCGGCGGCCGTGACGATCGCGGTGGCCGTGGTGGCGACCGTGGCGGCCGCGGCGGCTTTGGCGATCGCGGTGGCCGTGGCGGCGACCGTGGCGGTCGCGGTGGCGATCGCGGTGGCCGTGGCGGCTTTGGTGACCGTGGCGGCGACCGCGGCGGTCGCGGCGGCTTTGGCGGCAACCGTGGTGGCTATGGCGATCGCGGTGGCAACCGTG
>UREC01000006.1:0-72031 GCA_900546755.1 uncultured Collinsella sp.
GCCGAAGGCCACTTAATGTGGCCTTCGTGCGAGCCAGGACTTGACCGAGCGAAAATCTCAACCCGGCCCCTCGGACCGGAGCGTATGCAGGGTTTGTGTACGAATCCTCGCACCCGTTGACCGACGCCAGGGTCCCCGACATAATACTTTCGGTTCACGCACGAATCCGCTGCCAGAGACAGCCGGCGCAAACGGGTCTTACCCGCAAGCTTAATGGGACATCCCGCCAGCCGAGGTGGTCGAGTAGATATGTCTTCTCGCCCCCGTCGCTCATGCAGCGCGGGGGCTTTCTTTTTGGACATGCCCCCGTCACGTCCTTGTGGCGGACCGTGCCCGGAAAGAATTCGAGGAGGTGTAATTCATGCCCCAGCAGTACAAAATCGACAAGGTTGCAGAGATCGAGTCCCGTATCGCCGAGAACGCCGGTCTGTTCGTTGTCAACTACAACGGTCTGACGGTTAAGCAGGCTCAGGAGCTGCGTCATCAGCTTCGCGAGTGCGGCGCCGAGATGAAGGTCTACAAGAACAACCTGGTCAAGATCGCTCTCAAGAACCAGGAGCAGCCCGAGCTCGACGAGATCCTCGCCGGCCCCGTCGCTTATGTGTTCTACGAGACCGAGCCGGTCGAGGCCGCTAAGGCCCTTAAGGACTTCTCTGCTAAGTCCAAGGGCGTCCTTGAGATCAAGGGCGGTATCTCCGACGGCAAGGCCGTTTCCGCTGATGATGTTAAGGCTATCGCCGAGCTGCCCACCAAGGATCAGCTTCTCGGCCAGATCGCCGGTCTCATCTCCGGTTTCGCTCGCGACATCGCTGTCTGCGTCAACGGCGTTTCCTCTGGTCTCGCTCGTTCGATCCAGCAGGTCTCCGAGCAGAAGGCAGCCTAGTCGCTGCTTTCACCCGCGGCGGCAACGCCGCACCCCAGGCGCATTCGCGCCGTGTTTTAACTGATCTCCGTGCATCCGCACGGAAACCGAAAGGACTTAGAAATGGCTAAGCTTACCACCGATGAGATCATCGATGCTCTTAAGGAAATGACCCTTCTCGAGGCTTCCGAGCTCGTCAAGGCTATCGAGGACACCTTCGGCGTTTCCGCCGCTGCTCCTGCCGCTGTTGTCGCCGCTCCCGCTGCTGGCGCTGCTGAGGCCGAGGAGAAGACCGAGTTTGACGTCGTGCTCGAGGGCTTCGGCGACAACAAGATCCAGGTCATCAAGGCCGTCCGTGAGCTCACCAACCTTGGCCTGAAGGAGGCCAAGGAGGTCGTCGAGGGCGCTCCCAAGGCTGTTCTCGAGGGTGCCAAGAAGGAGGACGCCGAGGCTGCCAAGGAGAAGCTCGAGGCTGCTGGCGCTGCTGTCACCCTCAAGTAATCAGGCTTTCTCGCCAGATTTCTTTGCAGACGGGGTTCGCATTGCGAGCCCCGTCTTTTTTGTTATGACCCCTCATTCCCATTGCTCGGCATGCAGAACACCGTTGTCTTCGCCGTGCCAATCCCGTTACCGCTGGGGCGTAAAATTGCACCATTCGAGCAATAATTTGCGTTGACCTGCTGAAGAATTGCGTTTGCCTTACGGCGACGTATGTCTCCGGCGGTAAGATACTTCGGTATCGCAATTTGGTCTGCGGCCGCCGTGCTGCACGCACAGGGCGCATTCTGCGCCTGCGAAAGGATCCTTGAATAACATGAAGGCAATCATCCCCGCCGCCGGTCTTGGCACGCGTTTTCTGCCTGGCACCAAGTGCACGCCCAAAGAGATGCTGCCGGTGCTCGACAAGCCGGTCATTCAGTATGTCGTTGAGGAGGCACTCGACCCCGAGGAGGTCGACGACGCCATCATCGTTACCTCGCCCGGCAAGCCCGAGCTGCTGAACTACTTCCAGCCCGACCGTTCGCTCGAGAACCTGCTACGCGAGCGCGGTAAGGACGCCTACGCCGACGCTGTCGCCCATGCGGGCGGTATGCCGGTTGACTTCCGTTATCAGTACGAGCCCAAGGGCCTCGGTCACGCCATTCGCTCTGCTGCCGACGCTGTGGCAGGGGAGAACTTCCTGGTTCTTCTGGGCGACTATGTTGTGCCCAACCGCGACATCTGTGACAAGATGCTCGCTGTCTCCAAGGAGCACGGTGGCGCTTCGGTTATCGCCGTTGCCGCGTGCGCTCCCGAGGAAGTCAGCCGCTATGGCGTCATCGCCGGCGATCGCGTGGGCTCTCTCGAGGGCTTCGAGAATGCCGCCGATGACGAGCCCGGTGCCGTTTGGCGCATCGGTGGTCTGGTCGAGAAACCCGCTCCCGAGGCGGCTCCGTCCAACCTGTACATCGTTGGTCGCTACCTGCTGAGCCCGTTGGTCATGGACCTGCTGGCCGATCAGCAGGCCGGTAAGGGCGGCGAGATCCAGCTGACCGACGCCATGGCCCGCTCGCTCGACCGCGAGGCCATGTACGCTGTCGTTATCGACCCGCTGTCGGGCTACGATACCGGTACCCCGTCTGGTTGGATGGCCACCAACGCCCTCATGGCTGCAAACGATCCTCGCTTTGCCGGCGCCTTCTGGGACGCCATCGACGAGCGCGGCGGATTGATGCGCAAGTAAGCCTTGGGACATCGACATTTACGGGCGCGGACCTCGGTTCGCGCCCGTTTTTTATAAGAGCTGCGATTTCCGGCTCTCTGTTCACAGAAAATATATGAACATATGTTCGATACACATACATCTACCTGCGTGTTTTCTGCCGAAAAACTTTGCTACTCCAAAAACTCAATCGCGTCAAGGCTTTTCTTGCCCAACGGTCGGTACCTGATAAACTATTAGGTTGCGATAACTGGCGAAGCTATGCCTCGCCAACCCACCGAGCATTTCCGTGAAGGAGGAAAAACCTGGTGACCTACGCATACACTGCCACTGAGCGCAAGCGCGTCAGCTTCGGGAAAATCCCGGAGGCCATGGAGCTCCCCAACCTTATCTCTGTTCAAAGGGAATCCTTTGAGCGTTTTAAGGACGAGGGCCTTCGTGAGGCGTTCAAGGAATCCAGCCCCATCCAGAGCCAGAACCATGTTCTCGAGGTTACCTTCGGCGAGCATCAGTTCGGCGACCCCGCGCACACCGTTGAGGAGTGCCGCGAGAAGGACATGACCTATCAGGCCCCGCTTCTGACCGACGTCCGTCTCACCAACAAGGAGACCGGCGAGATCAAGGAGCAACTCGTCTTCATGGGCGACTTCCCCATGATGACCGATCAGGGCACCTTCATCATCAACGGTACCGAGCGCATCGTCGTCTCGCAGCTCGTCCGTTCCCCGGGTGTGTACTACAGCTCCGAGATGGATTCGGGCAAGCAGATCTACAAGGCCCAGATCATCCCGTCCCGCGGTGCCTGGCTTGAGTTTGAGGTCGACAAGCGCGACCAGCTCATGGTCTCCATTGACCGTAAGCGCAAGCAGAGCGCCACGATGTTCCTGCGCGCCCTTGGCATTGCCGTCACCAACGACGACATCATCGAGCTGCTCGGCAACTCCGATGTGATTAAGCGCACCCTGGAGCGCGATACCGCCCTCACCCGCGAGGATGCCCTTATCGAGATCTACCGTCGTCTGCGCCCGGGCGAGCCTCCCACCGTGGACGCTTCCCGCAGCCTGCTCGAGGGCCTGCTCTTTAACCCGCAGCGCTACGATCTGGCCCGCGTCGGTCGTTACAAGGTCAACAAGAAGCTCAACCTCACCACCGAGGAAGAGGTCACGGTGCTCACCGACGAGGATATCGTCGCGACGCTGCGCTACCTGCTGTCCCTCGCTGCCGGCGAGCAGGGCTTCAAGGTCGACGACATCGACCACTTCGGCAACCGCCGCATCCGCACCGTCGGCGAGCTCGTCGCCAACCAGTTCCGTATCGGCATGAGCCGTATGGAGCGCGTCGTCCGTGAGCGCATGAGCTCCCAGGACATCGACGAGATCACCCCGCAGTCGCTCATCAACATCCGTCCGATCGTGGCCTCCATCAAGGAGTTCTTCGGTTCCTCGCAGCTCTCGCAGTTCATGGACCAGGCGAACCCCCTGACCGGTCTGACCCACAAGCGCCGTCTGTCCGCACTCGGCCCTGGCGGTCTTGCCGGCCACAAGTCCGGCTCCAGTCGCCGCACCAACGTGCCGACGGCCGTCCGCGACGTTCACAATTCGCACTACAGCCGCATGTGCCCGATCGAGACCCCCGAAGGCCCCAACATCGGCCTGATCGGCTCGCTCGCCCTCTATGCCCGCGTCAACGAGTATGGCTTCATCGAGGCCCCGTTCCGTCGTGTCGAAAACGGCGTTGCCACCGACCAGATCGACTGGATGACCGCTGACGAGGAAGAGAAGCACGTCATCGCGCCGGCCAACACGCCGCTCGATCCCAAGACCAACGAGTTCATCACGACCGATGCCGAGGGCAAGATCGTCCGTCCGCACACCGTGATCGCCCGTACCCGCGACTTCGACGGCTCCTTCGGCGCTCCCGCCGACGTGCCTGTCGAGGACGTCGACTACATGGACGTCTCGCCGCGCCAGATGCTCTCCGTCGCAGCCACGCTGATCCCGTTCCTTGAGCACGACGACGCCAAGCGTACGCTCATGGGCGCCAACATGCAGCGTCAGGCCGTGCCGCTGGTTCACCCTGCCGCTCCCTATGTCGGTACAGGCATGGAGCGTCGCGCCGCCCTGGACTCCGGCGAGGTCACCCTGGCCAAGAACGCCGGCGAGGTCATCTTTGCCGACGCCGCCAAGATCATCGTCAAGCATGCCGGCGGCATGGACGAGTATCACCTGGCCAAGTACCAGCGTTCCAACCAGTCCACCTGCATCAACCACCGTCCGCTCGTGCGCGTCGGTGACACCGTTGAGCAGGGCGAGCCCCTGGCTGACGGTCCTTCGACCGATCACGGCGAGCTCGCGCTGGGCCAGAACCTTACCGTGGCCTACATGCCGTGGGAAGGCTTTAACTACGAGGACGGTATCGTCGTGTCCGAGCGCCTGGTGGCCGAGGACCTGCTGACAACCATCAACATCACCCGTCACGAGATCGACGCCCGCGACACCAAGCTCGGCCCCGAGGAGATCACCCGCGAGATCCCGAACCTCTCCGAGGACATGCTTGCCAACCTCGACGAGGACGGCATCATCCGTATCGGCGCCGAGGTCGGCCCTGGCGACATCCTGGTCGGCAAGGTCACGCCTAAGGGCGAGAGCGCTCTGACCGCCGAGGAGCGCCTGCTGCGCGCCATCTTCGGCGCCAAGGCCCACGACGTCCGCGACACCTCCCTTAAGATGCCTCACGGCGCTTACGGCCGCGTTATCGACGTTGTCCGCTTTAGCCGTGAGAACGGCGACGACCTGGCCCCCGGCGTCAACGAGCAGGTGCGCGTCTACGTCGCCCAGCGTCGTAAGATTCAGCAGGGCGATAAGATCGCCGGTCGCCACGGCAACAAGGGTGTTATTTGTAACGTTCTGCCGGTCGAGGACATGCCCTACATGGCTGACGGTACCCCGATCGACGTTATCCTCAACCCGTTGGGCGTTCCTTCGCGTATGAACGTCGGCCAGCTGCTCGAGTGCCACCTTGGCTGGGCTGCTGCCTGCGGTTGGGATACCGAGCAGGCCGACTCCGACAAGTACGTCCCCGGTCCGTTCTTCACCGCCACGCCCGTCTTCGACGGCGCCAAGGAGGACGAGATCGCCGAGGTCATCCGTCGTGCCAACAAGAACATGCTCAACAAGGCCACCGCTGCCTTTGGCGATCACATGCGCCCCGAGTTCGTCACCCAGCTTGACGAGCGCGGCAAGACCCGTCTGTTCGACGGCCGCACCGGCGAGGAGTTCCGCGAGCCCATTACCGTGGGTACGTCCTACATCCTCAAGCTCGGCCACATGGTCGACGACAAGATCCACGCCCGTTCGACCGGCCCTTACAGCCTGGTTACCCAGCAGCCTCTGGGCGGCAAGGCCCAGTTCGGCGGCCAGCGCTTCGGCGAGATGGAAGTTTGGGCACTGTACGCATACGGTGCTTCCAACGTCCTGCAGGAGATCCTGACCGTCAAGTCCGACGATACCGTGGGCCGCGTCAAGACCTACGAGTCCATCGTCAAGGGCGAGAACGTCCCGGTTCCGGGTATCCCCGAGTCCTTCAAGGTTCTCGTCAAGGAGATTCGTTCGCTCGCACTGGACATCGAGCCCATGCACGATGCCGACGAGGACGCCTCCGCCCCCGTGACCGCCGAGGAGACCTCTGCTCTCGACGACCTGGCTGCGCTCGCCGGCGTTGACACCGACGTCGAGGCCGAGGATGCCGAGACCGCCGAGGCACCCGAGGCTGTCGCCGCCACGACCACTGATAAGGAGTAGTTGACTGTGGCAGATTTCGAAGCTACTGATTTTGACTCGGTAAAGATCTCCCTTGCCTCCGCCGACCAGATCCGTTCCTGGTCGCACGGTGAGGTCAAGAAGCCGGAGACCATCAATTACCGTACCCTCAAGCCCGAGAAGGACGGCCTGTTCTGCGAGAAGATCTTCGGTCCCGCCAAGGACTGGGAGTGCTCCTGCGGCAAGTACAAGGGCATCCGCTTTAAGGGCATCGTCTGCGAGCGCTGCGGCGTCGAGGTCACCTCGGCCAAGGTGCGTCGCGACCGCATGGGCCACATCGAGCTCGCCGCTCCCGTGTCCCACATCTGGTACTTCAAGAGCCCCACGAGCTTCCCGATGAGCCGTATGCTCGACATCAAGTCCAAGGACCTCGAGAAGGTTCTGTACTTTGCCAGCTACATCATCACCGAGGTTGACTACGAGGCTCGCGAGGCCGACGCTGACGACCTGCGCGAGGAGCTCGCCGCCGATCTGGAAGAGATCGATGCCGAGTGCGCCCGCCAGATCGAGTCCCTCAAGGAGCAGGGCGACCCCGAGAACTTTGACGAGTTCTCCGACGAGGAGCCGCTGACCCCCGAGGAGATCGCCTCTGGCATCGTCGACATCGAGGAAGAGTGCAAGGACGAGAAGCAGCTCCGCACGGACGCCTTCAACGCCTTCATGAAGCTCACCGAGCGCGACCTCATCTCCGATGAGCCGCTGTTCCGCGAGATGACCCGCTACTACTCCATGTACTTCAAGGGTGGCATGGGTGCCGAGGCCGTCCGCGACCTGCTCGCTGCCATCGACCTTCCTTCCGAGGCCGAGAAGCTCAAGGCCATCATTGCCGACGAGGATTCCCAGAAGCAGAAGCGCGAGAAGGCCGTCAAGCGCCTTGAGGTCGTTGACGCCTTCCTGAAGGGTGGCAACAGCCCCGCGAACATGATCCTGGACGTCATCCCGGTCATTCCGCCCGATCTGCGCCCGATGGTCCAGCTCGACGGCGGCCGCTTCGCCGCGTCCGACCTCAACGACCTGTATCGTCGCGTGATCAACCGTAACAACCGACTCAAGCGCCTGCTCGACCTGGACGCCCCTGCGATCATCGTGAACAACGAGAAGCGCATGCTCCAGGAGTCCGTGGACGCCCTGTTCGACAACGGCCGTCGTGGTCGCCCGGTCTCTGGCCGTGGCGGTCGCCCGCTCAAGTCGCTCGCCGAGGCCCTCAAGGGCAAGCAGGGCCGTTTCCGTCAGAACCTGCTGGGTAAGCGTGTCGACTACTCCGGCCGTTCGGTTATCGTTACCGACCCCAAGCTGCTGCTGCACCAGTGCGGTCTGCCCAAGACCATGGCGCTGGAGCTCTTCAAGCCCTTCGTCATGAAGCGCCTGGTCGAGCTTGGCAAGGTCGAGAACATCAAGGGCGCCAAGCGCGCTATCGACCGCGGTGCCACCTTTGTGTGGGATATCCTCGAAGAGGTCATCGACGGCCGCGTCGTGCTGCTCAACCGCGCACCGACCCTGCACCGTCTGTCCATCCAGGCCTTTGAGCCGGTTCTGGTCGAGGGCAAGGCTATCCACCTGCACCCGCTGGTCTGCTCGCCCTTCAACGCCGACTTCGACGGCGACCAGATGTCTGTCCACGTGCCGCTGTCCAGCCAGGCTCAGGCCGAGGCCCGCGTGCTCATGCTCTCTGCGAACAACCTGCGCTCGCCGGCATCCGGCAAGCCGGTCAACATCCCCTCGCAGGACATGATCATCGGTGTGTACTACCTCACCCAGGTCCGCGACGGTCTGCCGGGCGAGAACCACGTGTTCTCGAGCTTCGACGACGCGCTGCACGCCTATGACTGCCGCTCCGAGGTCGACATGCAGGCCAAGATTCAGGTCCGCGTGTCCGCTGCCGACGCCAATGTCATCAACGAGGACGGCACCCGTATCTTCCGCGTCAAGAACGGCAAGAACGAGTTCGTCGACTACGACGTCACCGGCAACAAGACCGCGCGCTTCGAGACCTCTATCGGCCGCATCATCTTCAACCGCCAGTGCCTGCCCGAAGACTACGAGTTCATGAACTACAAGATGGTCAAGGGCGACGTGGCCAAGCTGGTTGCGGACTGCTGCGATCGCTATCCCGAGGCCAAGGTCGGCCCGATCCTCGACGCCATCAAGTACTCCGGCTTCCACTACGCTACCCGCGCCGGCCTCACCATCTCGGTGTGGGACGCTCTCATCCCTGCCGAGAAGCAGGAGCTGCTCGATCGCGCCCAGGCCAACGTCGACCAGATCAACGAGTACTTCGAGGAGGGCTTCATCAACGAGACGGAGCGCCACATCGAAGTCGTTAACGAGTGGACCGCTTGTACCGATAAGGTTGCAGCGCTCATGCTCGACTTGTTCGACGAGGAGAACCCGCTCTACATGATGGCCGACTCCGGCGCCCGTGGTTCTAAGACCCAGCTGCGTCAGCTCGGCGGCATGCGTGGCCTGATGGCAGACATGTCCGGCGAGACGATCGACCTTCCCATTAAGGCGAACTTCCGCGAGGGCCTGCTGCCGCTCGAGTACTTCATTTCGACCTACGGCGCCCGTAAGGGCCTGGTCGATACCGCATCCCACACCTCAGACTCTGGTTACCTGACCCGTCGTCTGGTCGACGTGGCCCAGGACGTCATCGTCCGCGAGGAGGACTGCGGTACGCACGAGGGCGTCACCTACAACCTCATCATCCCCGGCACCACCGACCTCAACACCGACCTCGTCGGCCGTTGCTTCATTGAGGACGTCGTGGCTCCCGATGGCACCGTGCTCTTTGAGCAGGACGGCTACATCGAGAAGGTCGCTGACATCCAGAAGATGGTCGATGCCGGCCTTAAGAAGGTCAAGCTTCGCGCGCTGCTCACCTGCCGCTCCAAGTACGGCGTGTGCCAGAAGTGCTACGGCTGGGATCTTTCCACCCGTCGTCCGGTCGCCATCGGTACCGCGGTCGGCATTATTGCCGCCCAGTCCATCGGCGAGCCCGGTACGCAGCTTACGATGCGTACCATTCACTCCGGCGGCGTCGCTGGCGTCGACGATATTACGCAGGGTCTGCCTACGGTCAGCCGTATGTTCGATATCGTCGGCAACGTCAACGAGAAGATCCTGGGTCGCGAGGCCGAGCTGGCTCCGTACTCCGGCCACCTCTCGATTAAGCCCGAGAAGTCCGAGTACGTGCTGACGCTCACCGACTCCGAGGATCACACCCGTGTCCTCGACGAGCGTCGCGTCCCCGCTTCGGTGCGCTTCATGCCCGAGATCGAGGACGGCTGCGAGGTTCGCGCCGGCGACCAGATCACCAAGGGCTTCGTTAACTTCCGCAACCTGCGCAAGCTGACCGACATCGAGTCGACGATGCACACCTTCGTCGAGAGCGTCAAGGACGTCTACACCAGCCAAGGCGTCGACCTGAACGACAAGCACATCGAGGTGCTCGCACGTCAGATGCTGCGTCGCGTTCAGATCACCAACCCCGGCGACTCCAAGTACCTACTTGGTCAGTACGTCGACCGCTACGAGTTTGCCGACGAGGTCGAGCGCGTTGCCCGTCTGGGCGGTCAGGCTCCCGTGGCCGAGCCCGTCATCCTGGGTACGCTCAAGGTCGCGTCCAACATCGACTCCTGGCTGTCGAGCGCTTCGTTCATCCGTACCGCTGGCGTCCTTACCGAGGCTGCCATCGAGGGCAAGGTCGACCACCTGCTCGACCTTAAGTCCAACGTCATCGTCGGTAAGAAGATCCCGGCTGGTACCGGCCTCAAGCCGTACGCCAACGCCAAGCTGACGTATCGCACGGCCGACGGCTACGTGGACATCGACGGCCCGGCTTCGCCCAACGCCAAGTCGCTGCCCGAGTGGGCTCCTGTGGAGCTCAAGGACCTGGACGAGCAGCTCCCGCAGCAGCTCGACTGGGCCGGCTACGACGAGTTCGGTGGTGCTGACGGTTCGTTCACCCGCAACGGCCACACCATCTCCGCCGAGAAGGCTCGTCTGTACCTGTTCGACGACCTGGGCGTGTCGCAGCGCTGGACCAACAAGTTCAGCGAGGTTGGCATCGAGACGGTCGGCGACCTGGTTGGCAAGTCCGAGGAGGATCTGCTGCGCATCGATGGCATCGGCGCCAAGGCGATCGAGGAGCTCCGTGACGGCCTCGAGGCCCACGACCTGCTCTACATCCTCGAGAACAACGACGACGTTGCCGACGAGGAAGACCTCTCGCAGCTGCTGCAGATGGTCTTTAGCCCCGACGGTCCGGACGACATCCTGCTGGGTACCTCCGCTCCGACGCATCACGCCGACGCCGACGAGGAGCTCCTGGGCGCCCCGATCGACGACAAGAAGGCTCCCGCCAACGGCGCGATCAACGAGGACATGGCGTCCCTCGACGAGCTGCTCAACCAGCTCGTGGACACCGACGACGCCGAAGAGGCCAAGGACAACGACGAGGAGTAACTAGTTCCGCCGTTCTAACGAACGGCGGCGACTTCCGTCGCTGCGCGGCCCCCAGAGCTACAATCTGTCATTCAAAAGGCAGGGCATGACCAAAAGGTCAATGCCCTGCCTTTTTCATGCCACCTTGTACGCTCTGGGGGCCGCTCGCTTGCGTATGCTCAACCTGTTGCGTTCCGTTGATCCCTTGCCAAAAAGGGACAGGTTTATTTTGGTAGGTTTTTCCTGCTTGGATTTGAAACATTTCGTTCGGCCAAAGCGTATCTATGGTGAGGACCTCATCAAGAACCATCAGCGTCACCGGGAGGTGATTATGGAAGAACAAGCATTTAGACAGGCGGTTGAAGATCACCGGGATGTCGTGTTTCGAATCGCATTGACGTACCTGCGCGATCGCGCCGATGCCGACGATGTTGCCCAAGACGTCTTTCTTAAACTGCTCAAAAGCGATGCGCAATTTGAAAGCTGGGAGCATCTTCGTCGATGGCTTATCCGGGTCACGATCAATGAATGTAAATCTCTCTTTCGAAAGCCGTGGAGGCGCGTGGAGGATATTGAGAATCTGGCCGATTCGCTTTCGACGGCGCAGGAGGAGACCAAGGCGGTCCTGTCAGACCTTATGCGACTTCCGGAGCGATTCCGTATTCCTATCGTGCTCTATTACTATCTGGGCTTCTCGACTTCAGAAATTGCCGAGTTACTGCATGTGCCAGCCGCGACCGTTCGAACGCGTTTAGCTCGCGGCAGATCGAAGCTCAAGTTCATCCTAGAGGAGGGCGACCGTGAAATCCAACCAGATCAAGCAGGCCTTCGAGTCCGTCCAAGCCGATAGCGATCTTGCTGACCGTGTTCTTTATGCCGCTGCTGGCGAGCCGCTTCGCCGAAAGGGTCACGCGAAGCCTCTGTATGTTGCCGTAATCGGATGTCTTGCCGGAGTGCTGGCGACCGGAGGGGTCGCCTATGCCGTCGTCAATTCCAGTTATTTTGCCTCTGCCTGGGGAAACCACGGCAACGGAGAGTCCGTTACCTGGACAAATGGCGGCTCGTCGGGGACGAAATATACCTACACCAGAGAGTTTGGTGATGGTATCGCGCCCCAAAGCCTGGAGGGTGCAGTCCAGAAGGTCAATCTGTCCGTCGAGGGCAACGGCTATACGCTCGACATTCATGAGATGGCAATCGACGAGAACGGTTGCGGTGCTGTGACGTTTACATTGTCCAATCCGAATGGCGTTAACTACTACAAGCCGGCGGCAGAGCTTGGCGAACTTGTTCTCTATGGTGAAGAAGAAGGGGGCGTCAGTACACCCAGCATGAACTTCGGCGAGGAATGGGCTGATACACGCTGCACCATTGATAAAGACACATCAAGGGACACGGTCATTAACGGCACGATGTACTTTGCATCTTGGAATCGCGATCGAGATTTACGACATGCGGTCACCTGGAATATCAGTTGGACGGAGGGCAAAGGTGAGGATGCGAAGGTGATCGAGGTATCGACGCCAGAGTTTAACGTCGGAGCGCACGTCGATACAAAAGAACTCCGCTCCGATGACTCGCCTCTCGAGATCAGTCCGTTTTCCATCCAGACGCACATCGATGATCTGGGCTATGAAGCAGTTGATCATAAACTGACCGTCACCTACAAGGATGGGTCAGAGCAGATTATCGAAGATGACGACGCAGGGGCGTACAGTTTCTATGTTTCGATGGGACGCAATAGCGGAGAGAACATTTGGGTGCCAACGAAGTTGATTGATGTCGACCAAGTGGTTTCAGTAACGCTCGAAGGCACACGCTGCACTTCAACAGGGGGCGCCGAAACGTCGGAACCCTTTACCATCGTCTATTCGTAAGGTCTAGGCCGCTTCCTGCTAGAGGAAGCGGCCATTTTCGTGTTACATGGACGGCTGGAATGGGCACTTGCGCACAGGAGGGGATTCATTTTGTGTAGGCTTTGCGGAAATGTACCAATTTTGGGATACGCCCGGCGGCGTGGTCTGTTGACGGCACAGCTAACGCCACGTATCCTATCGAACTGCGTGTTTCGTAGGGGGATGCTGACCCCTCGATTCAAGCCGTTGCACTTTACAGAAAGCTGGAATCATTCGAGAAGGAGTACGCTTTGCCTACTATTAACCAGCTGGTTCGCCAGGGCCGTCGTTCCGTGCCCAAGAAGTCCAAGAACGCTGCTCTGCAGCACAACTCCCAGAAGCGCGGCGTGTGCACCCGCGTCTTCACCACGAGCCCCAAGAAGCCGAACTCGGCTCTTCGTAAGGTTGCCCGTGTTCGCCTTGTCAACGGCATCGAAGTTACTGCTTACATCCCGGGTGAGGGCCACAACCTGCAGGAGCACTCCATCGTGCTCGTCCGCGGCGGTCGTGTCCGTGACCTCCCTGGTGTCCGTTATCACGTCATCCGTGGCGCCTACGACGCTGCTCCGGTCCAGAACCGTATGCAGGCCCGTTCCAAGTACGGTGCTAAGCGCCCCAAGGCTAAATAAGCCAGATAACGTTTTGATACTTTCGCCGTGTGCCGCCTAAGCGCCGCACGGTAGACACTTAAGGAGATTTCACATGCCGCGTCGTGCAGCAGCTAATCGTCGTGAGGTTCAGCCTGACGCCGTTTACAACAACCGCCTGGTGACTCAGCTCATCAACAAGGTCCTTCTTGACGGCAAGAAGGCCACCGCTGAGCGCATCGTTTACACCGCTTTCGAGATCGTTGCCGAGAAGTCCGAGGGCGGCGACGCTCTCGCTACCTTCAAGAAGGCTATGGACAACGTCAAGCCCACGCTCGAGGTTAAGCCCAAGCGTGTCGGTGGCGCTACCTATCAGGTCCCGATGGAGGTCAACTCCCGTCGTTCCACCGCTCTGGGTATCCGCTGGATCGTCAACTTCTCCCGCGCTCGCAAGGAGAAGACCATGGCCGAGCGTCTCGCCAACGAGATCCTCGACGCTTCCAACGGCCTGGGCGCTTCCGTCAAGAAGCGTGAGGACGTCTTCAAGATGGCCGAGGCCAACCGCGCGTTCTCTCACTATCGTTGGTAAGTTAAGGTAAGGAACTAACATGGCTAAGCCTAAGTACAAGCTTTCCGATACCCGTAACATCGGCATCATGGCTCACATCGATGCCGGTAAGACCACCACGACCGAGCGTATTCTTTACTACACCGGTAAGACCCACAAAATCGGTGAGGTCCATGAGGGCGCTGCCACCATGGACTGGATGGTTCAGGAGCAGGAGCGCGGCGTAACCATTACCTCCGCTGCTACCACGTGCTTCTGGAACAAGGACGGTAAGGACTACCGCATCCAGATCATCGACACCCCGGGCCACGTTGACTTCACCGCCGAGGTCGAGCGCTGCCTGCGCGTCCTCGATGGCGCTGTCGCCGTCTTCGACGCCGTTGCCGGCGTTCAGCCCCAGTCTGAGACCGTTTGGCGTCAGGCTTCTACCTTCAACGTCCCCCGCATCGCCTTCATCAACAAGTATGACCGCGTGGGCGCTGACTTCTTCAACGCTATCGAGACCATGAAGGATCGTCTCGACGCTAACGCCGTGGCCGCTCAGGTCCCGATGGGCGCCGAGGACAACTTCTGGGGCGTCATCGACCTGGTCACCATGACTGCATGGGACTTCAAGGCCGACGAGAAGGGCATGACCTACCCCGAGCCGATGGACGAGATCCCGGCTGAGTTCGCTGACATCGCTGCCACCAAGCGCGAGGAGCTCCTCGACGCTGCTGCCAGCTTTGACGACGAGCTCATGGAGAAGATCCTCATGGAGGAGGACTTCACCGTCGAGGAGCTCAAGGCTGCTCTGCGCAAGGGTGTTCTGGCCAACGAGCTCAACCTCGTCTTCGTGGGCTCCGCCTACAAGAACAAGGGCGTCCAGGAGCTGCTCGACGCTGTCGTCGACTACCTGCCCAGCCCGCTCGACGTTGAGGCCGTCACCGGTACCGATCCGGACACCGGCGAGGAGATTCAGCGTCATCCTTCCTTTGACGAGCCCTTCTCCGGCCTGGTCTTCAAGATCATGACCGACCCGTTCGTCGGTAAGCTCACCTACGTCCGCGTTTACTCCGGTCGCGCCGAGTCCGGCTCCTATGTGGTCAACGCTTCCAACGGTCAGCGCGAGCGCCTCGGCCGCATCCTCGAGATGAACGCCGCCGAGCGTATCGACCGTGACGACGCTGCCGCTGGCGACATCGTCGCTTGCGTCGGCTTCAAGAACTCCACCACCGGTGACACCCTGTGCGCCGAGGGCAAGGAGATCGTCCTCGAGAAGATCGAGTTCGCTAAGCCCGTTATCGACGTTGCCATCGAGCCCAAGACCAAGGCCGAGCAGGACAAGATGTCCCTGGCTCTGACCAAGCTCGCCGAGGAGGACCCGACCTTCCAGGTGTCCACCAACCACGAGACCGGCCAGACCATCATCGCCGGCATGGGCGAGCTGCACCTCGAGATCATCGTCGACCGTCTGCTCCGCGAGTTCAAGGTTGACGCTAACGTTGGTAAGCCCCAGGTTGCCTACCGTGAGACCGCTGGTCACGACGTCGAGAAGGCTGAGGGCAAGTTCGTCCGTCAGTCCGGCGGTCGCGGTCAGTACGGCCACGCCGTCATCAAGCTCGAGAAGATGGAGGAGGGCTTCGGCTACGAGTTCGTCAACGCTATCGTCGGCGGCGTCGTGCCCAAGGAGTACATCCCGTCCATCGACAAGGGCATCCAGGAGGCCCTGAACACCGGTGTTATCGCCGGCTTCCCGGTCCTCGACGTTAAGGTCACCCTGTTCGACGGTTCTTACCACGAGGTCGACTCCTCCGAGGCCGCCTTCAAGATCGCCGGTTCCATGGCTATCAAGGACGCCCTCAAGAAGTCCGATCCGCAGCTGCTCGAGCCGATCATGGCTGTCGAGGTCGAGACCCCCGAGCAGTACATGGGCGACGTTATGGGCAACCTCTCCGGTCGCCGCGGCAAGATCGAGGGCATGGAGGATCGCAAGAACAGCAAGCTCATCCGTGCCAAGGTGCCGCTGGGCGAGATGTTCGGTTACGCTACCGACCTTCGCTCCCAGACCCAGGGCCGTGCATCCTACACGATGCAGTTCGACTCTTATGAGCCCGCGCCCAAGTCCATCGTGGACGAGGTCATGAGCAAGAACGCCTAAGTTCGAGCTCCCTGTTACGTAATCCGCGAGAACATCTCTCGCACTCTTTGGAGGTTTAAGTTGGCTACCCAGAAGATCCGCATTCGCCTCAAGGGCTATGATCACGAGGTCGTCGATCAGTCCGCGAAGCTCATCGTCGAGACCGCTCAGAAGACCGGCGCTCGCGTTTCCGGTCCTGTCCCCCTGCCCACCGAGCGCAACCTGTACACGGTCATCCGCTCGCCGCACGTGAACAAGGACTCCCGTGAGCAGTTCGAGATGCGCACCCACAAGCGCCTCATCGACATCCTCGACCCCACCTCGGGCACCGTTGATTCGCTCATGCGTCTCGACCTCCCCGCTGGCGTCGACATCGACATCAAGCTCTAAGCGATATCGCTCATAGCTTAAAGGGCCCCGCTGCCGTTACGGTAGCGGGGCCCTTTTGTTTGGCATGATGGGTTTGGATCGTCGGGTAAGGCTGCCGAGCGGCTGGCTGTGGCACCCTATTCACTCACGGGACGCAGCGATGCCTCCTCAAAATGGAAGGATAGCAAGCCGTCTTCCGTCTCGATGCACGCGCGACCAAAGGCATCGACGGTTTTAAAGATGCCGCGTGCCAGCTCGTCTCCAGCGGGTGAGCGGGCGATAACGTGCTTTCCAATCCAATTGAGGTGAGCGATATATTCGTCGTGGACGGGCGCGAGCGGACCGGCGTCTTTTTCCTTGGCGTTGAGGCGCTCTGCCCAGGCATCTGCAGCGTCTATAACCGCGTGATAGACCTCATCGAGGAGCATGTCGACGGCAGGAACGTTCTCGTTAAGGTCCGAGAGACCGATTGCCGGCAAGCCGCCATCGGGCACCTCTTGGGGCGCATAGTTCACATTGACGCCAATGCCGCATACGGCGAAAGGTTTGCTGTCGTTATCGCGTGCGGCCTCGACCAGAATGCCGCCGAGTTTGCGTTCACGCGCGACCAGGTCGTTGGGCCATTTGAGGCCAATTTCGTTTGCAAGACCCTGTTTTTCGAGCGCCTCGAGCACCGCTAGGCCGCTGACGGCGGCAAGACCAGAGTACTTCGCAGGATTAACGCATGGACGCAGGACAATCGAAAGCAATAGGTTGCCGGCGGTTGAATCCCACTTGTGGCCGCGCCGGCCGCGTCCTGCCGTCTGAGCCTGGGCGGCAAGTCCTGTGCCGTGCGGCGCTCCCTGTTTTCCTGCTTCGAGCAGGTCATCGTTGGTCGATCCGGTTACGTCGACTATCGTTAATTTGGCATCCATTATGGCTGCCACCTCCTTAATGAATAAGTGAATAACGCAATGGTCTCGAGAGATAGACACAATGTGAAGCCTTTGTCGCATTTGGACAATTTAATGTTAACACGTCAACAACGACAAAATTGCGCTATCCTCTCTTGGTCGATGTAAACACGTCAACAACTCAAAGGAGGTTAGTGATGGGTTTCACGATTCTTGGAACAGGCTCGGCGCTTCCTGAGCGCAGTGTTTCCAATGACGAGCTGTCCGAGTTCCTCGATACCTCAGATGAGTGGATTTTTACCCGCACAGGTATCAAGAGCCGCCACGTCTGCACCACCGAGTCACTTGACGACCTTGCCGTAGCGGCGAGCGAGCGGGCACTCCGGGTGTCCGGAATCGACGCGAGACAGCTGGATCTTATCGTCTGCTCGACGACGACGGGTGACCACCTTGTTCCCGCTGAGGCGTGTGCCGTTGCTGAGCGACTAGGCGCGACGTGCCCTGCCTTCGATGTCTCGGCGGCTTGTGCCGGCTTCGTATTTGCGCTCGATGTCGCCGAGGGCTATATCGCCCGCGGTCGCGTTAAGCACGTGCTGGTCGTTGCCGCCGAGCAGATGACGCGCGCGCTCGATTGGACCGACCGTGCAACGTGCGTGCTCTTTGGCGATGGCGCGGGTGCTGCGGTCATAAAGGCTGGGGGAGAGAATCCCCTTGCTGTTGAGCTTTCGACCGCACCCGATGTCGAGACGTTGCGTGTTCCCGGTCTGGTCGGCACCTCGCCGTTTAAGGCTTCCGCAGATAGCGCAAGCGTGCTGTCCATGAATGGCCGCCGCGTGTTCAAGTTCGGTGTCAACGCCATCTGCGACACGGTCCATAAGCTTGCGATCGATGCGGGCATTTCGGTCGAGGACATCGACCATTTTGTATTCCATCAGGCTAACGAACGAATCCTGAGTCAGGCGGTCAAACGCCTCGGTGTGCCAGACGAGCGCGTGGTTCGAACGCTGCGCGAGACAGGCAACATTTCGAGCGCCTGCATTCCCTATGCGCTTGACCGGCTGGCACGCACCGACGCACTGAATGCGGGCGACACCATCGCCCTCGTTGGATTTGGCGCCGGCCTGGATATAGGTGGCTATCTGCTTCGTTGGAAGTAGTCGCACATAGGAAATAAAAACGCCCCTAGGGCACAAACAAAGGAGAACTACCATGGCAGATCAGAAGACCTTCGAGCGCGTTTGCGACGTTATCCGCGAGACCGCCGGCCTTGACGACGTCGAGATGAAGCCCGAGTCCACGCTCGAGGAGATCGGCCTCGACAGTCTGGGTACCGTCGAGATTCTCGTGGCCGTCGAGGACGAGTTCGATATTCAGCTCGATACCGAGGAGAACCCTAAGACGGTCGGCGAGTTCGTCGATACGGTTGAGGCGGCATTGGAGAAGTAGAGATGCTCAAGACTCCTCTCTGCGAGCTGCTCGGCATCGAAAAGCCCGTGTTCCAGGGCGGCATGGCCTGGATTGCCGATGCCTCGCTGGCGTCTGCCGTGTCCGAGGCAGGCGGCTTAGGGATTATCGCGGCCATGAATGCCGACGCAAACTGGTTGCGCGATCAGATTCACGAGCTGCGCACCAAGACGGATAAGCCCTTTGGCGTCAACGTCATGCTCATGAGCCCATTTGCCGACGAGGTCGCGCAGGTCGTGATTGACGAGCGAGTGCCGGTCGTCGTGACGGGCGCCGGCAATCCCGCCAAGTACATGAAGGCGTGGAACGACGCGAGCATCAAGGTCATCCCGGTTGTTGCCTCGGTGGCGCTGGCGCGTCTCGTGGCGCGCCGCGGGGCCACCGCTGTGGTTGCCGAGGGCACCGAATCGGGTGGCCACATTGGCGAGACCTCGACGATGGCACTGGTGCCGCAGGTCGTCGATGCGGTCGACATTCCCGTCGTGGCTGCCGGCGGTATTGCCGACGGCCGCGGCGTGGCGGCCGCCTTTATGCTGGGCGCCGCCGGCGTGCAGGTGGGTACGCGCTTTCTGGTCGCAGACGAGTGCACCGTATCGGAGCAGTACAAGGAGATGGTCTTGAAGGCCAACGACACCTCGACGCGTGCGACCGGCCGCTCGACGGGACACCCGGTGCGTGCCCTCAAGAGCCCCTTTACCAACGCGTATGCCAAGAGCGAGGCGGCGGGCGCAAGCTCCGAGGAGCTCGGGGCCATGGGCACGGGCGCCCTTCGCAAGGCCGCCAAGGACGGCAATTACGAAGAGGGTTCGTATTTGTGTGGACAGATTGCCGGCATAGTTAGCGAGCGCCAGAGCGCACGAGAAATCGTTGACGATCTGGTCGATGGTGCCGAGCGCGTCCTGAAGGGTGCGTGCGCATGGGTAGCGTAGCGTTTCTGTTTGCCGGCCAGGGTGCCCAACACCCCGCGATGGGCGTCGACCTCATCGAAGCATCGCCGGCGGCTGCTGAGGTGTTTGCAATCGCCGATGAGGTGCGCCCGGGGACCAGTGAGCAGTGCCGGAACGCCTCGAAAGAGGAGCTCTCGCAGACCGAGAACACGCAGCCTTGCGTGTTCGTGCACGACTTGGCTGTCGCCGTCGCCCTGCGCGAGCGCGGAGTGGTGCCTGCCGCCTGTGCGGGATTCTCGCTGGGCGAGGTCGCTGCACTCACCTTTGCGGGGGCATTCGATACGCGAGCGGGTTTTGAGCTCGTATGTGAGCGCGCGGCATTGATGGCCACGGCGGCTGAGCGTCACCCCGGCGGCATGCGCGCCGTCATCAAGCTCGATGCAGCGCAAGTCGAGGGCCTGGCAAAACAGGCCGGCGAGAACTGCTGGCCGGTCAACTACAACAGTCCCCAGCAGACGGTTGTGGCCGGAGCGCCCGATGCGTTGCAGAACCTCGACGCCCTGGTAAAAGAGGCTGGCGGTCGCGCCATGAAGGTCGCGGTGTCGGGTGCATTCCATAGCCCCTATATGGCCGAGGCGACTGAGGGGCTGGCGACGTATATCCAAGCCGGGCACGCCCCGTCCCCTTTGCTGATTCCGGTCATGGCAAATATGACGGCGGCGCCCTATCCGGCCGACCCGCAGGCGGCATCGGAGGTGCTGGCCAACCAGGTGAGTCATGCCGTGCGCTGGGTCGACGCGCTGCATGCTCTGCAGGATCAAGGCATCGACACGTTTATTGAGGTCGGCCCCGGCAAAACGCTGTCGGGCCTGGTCAAGCGTACGCTGAGCGACGTTCGCGTGTATTCGTGCGAAACGGCCGAGCAGGTCGCAGCTATTGCCGACGAGCTCGCATAGTTCACAGGGCTGTAACCCGAAAGGAATGACATGGGCAACTTGAACAACGGCGCGCTCGAGCGCGACGGATCGCGCCGCGTGGCGATGGTCACGGGCGGCTCACGCGGCATCGGTCGCGCTTGTGCCGTGGGCCTGGCGGAGGATGGCTACGATATCGCCGTCGTTTATGCCGGCAGCGTCGATGCGGCGCGCGAGGCGTGCGAGGCCTGCGAGGCGGCTGGCGCCACGGCGCGCGCATATCAATGTGACGTGGCCGATTCCGCCGCCGTCAACACGTGCGTGGAGACGGTCCTCAACGACTTTGGCTCCATTTGGGCGCTCGTCAACAACGCCGGCATCACGCGCGACGGCCTGCTCATGCGTATGGGCGACGATGCCTTCGACCGCGTGCTCGATGTCAATCTCAAGGGCACGTTCAATACGACGCGCGCGCTCACCAAGACCTTTATGCGCCAGCGCGGCGGTTGCGTCATCAACATGAGCTCGGTTGTGGGCCTGATGGGCAATGCCGGGCAGGCCAACTACGCTGCCTCCAAGGCGGGCGTGATAGGGCTTACCAAGGCGGTGGCGCGCGAGCTTGCGCCCCGCGGCGTACGAGTGAACGCGGTCGCCCCCGGGTTTGTCGAGACTGATATGACGGCAAAGCTTTCGGAGAAGGTGCGTGCGGCAACCGAGGAGCAGATTCCCCTGAAGCGCATGGCGCGCCCCGAGGAAGTGGCCGGCGTGGTGCGCTTTCTGGCGAGCGATGCGGCGGCCTACATTACGGGCGAGGTCGTGCGCGTCGACGGCGGAATGGCGATGTAGAAACCAGGGCCGAAGAACGGCTTGGATGAGGAGACCATGATGGAACAGAGAGTTGCAATCACCGGCATAGGTGCCGTATCGCCGCTCGGCAACACCGCGCTTGCCACCTGGGCGGCAATGTGTGCCGGCACGTGCGGCATCGGCCCGATCACGCACTTCGATACCGATGCGTTTGCCGTCAAGGTGGCGGCCGAGGTCAAGGGCTTTGACGGCAACGAGTACTTTGGCAAGCGTGACGCCAAGCATCTCGACCCCTGCGTTCAGTTTGCGATGGCGGCTTCGGACGAGGCCATGCACGATGCGGGCTTTGATGTCGAAGGCGCCATCGATCGAGAGCGCCTGGGCGTCTACGTGGGCTCGGGTGTGGGCGGCATGCAGACACTCGTCGACAACGTCCACGCGATCGCCGATCGGGGGCCTCGTCGCGCATCGCCTTACATGATCGCGATGATGATTCCCAACATGGCTTCGGGCAACATCGCGATTCGCCATAAGGCAAAGGGCCCGACCCTACCCGTCGTGACTGCCTGCGCGACTTCTGCACATGCGGTGGGCGAGGCGTTCCGCGCCATCAAGCACGGTTATGCCGATGCAATCCTGGCCGGCGGCGCCGAGGCGGCCATTATCCCCGATGCCGTTGCAGGCTTTACGTCCTGCCGCGCATTGACCACCAACCCCGATCCCGCGACGGCCTGCCGTCCGTTCGATGCAGACCGCGACGGCTTTGTGATGGGCGAGGGCGCCTGCGTGCTCGTGCTCGAGAGCATGGAACATGCGCAGGCGCGCGGTGCGCACATTTACGCCGAGGTCGTGGGCTACGGCAACACCGATGATGCCTATCACATCACGAGCCCCGATCCCGAGGCTGCCGGCATTGCCCGTGCGATATCGCTGGCGGTGGCCGAGGGCGACGTTAAGCCTTCCGAGGGCCTCTACATCAACGCTCACGGCACCTCGACCAAGCTCAACGATTCGTCAGAGACGGCGGGCATAAAGCGTGCGCTCGGCGAGGACGCGGCACGCGCCGCGCACGTCTCGTCGACTAAGTCGATGACCGGCCACATGATCGGTGCCACGGGTGCCATCGAGGTCATGGCCTGCGCCATGGCGCTCGAGCAGGGCGTGGTGCCGCCGACCATTAACTACCACACGCCCGATCCCGCCTGCGATCTTGACTACACGCCCAATCGCGCGGTTCGCGCCGACCTTACCTGGGCGCTTTCGACAAACCTGGGCTTTGGCGGGCACAACGCCGCCATCGCGCTGCGTAGATATACGAGGAGCTAGAGCATGGATTCCAAAAGACTTGCCGAGATAGCCGATGTTATGGAGGACCGCGGCCTCACGCGCGTACGCGTTGAGGAGCCCGATGGCACCGCGGTCGAACTCGAGCGCGCGAGCGCCGCGCAGCCGGTTGCCGTGCCCATGCCTATGCCGGGTGCCGTGACTGCTCCGGCGGTGGCTCCTGTCGCCATGCCTGCCGCCGCACCGGAGCCCGCCGCGCAAGCGCCTGCCGCCGCACCGGAGCCCAAGGGCACCGAGGTGACCGCTCCCATGGTCGGCGTTTTCTATGCTGCCCCGGCGCCGGGCGACGAGCCGTTTGTGCACGTGGGCTCCAAGGTCAAGGCCGGCGAGACCCTCTGCATCATCGAGGCCATGAAGGTTCTCAACGAGGTAACGGCAGAGGCGGGTGGCGAGGTGCTCGAGATCTGCGTGGCCGACGGCGACCTTGTGGAGTTTGGCAGCTGCCTCATGAGGATCGGATAGGTGATATCCATGAACAAAGAAGAGCTCAAGAAGCTGTTGCCGCATCGCGAACCGATGCTTTTGCTCGACGAGGCCGAGCTGGTGGGCGACGAGGCCCACGGCAAGATCACGATTACGGGTGACGAGTACTTTTTGCAGGGGCATTTTCCGGGAAACCCGGTAGTCCCCGGCGTGATTCAGTGCGAGATGCTCGCCCAAAACTGTTGCGTGCTGCTGATGGGCGACGAGGAGGCGCGCGGCGCGACGCCGTTCTATACGAGCCTCGATAAGGTGCGCTTTAAGCGTCCGGTGCGCCCGGGCGACACGGTTGATCTGGTGTGCACCATCACGCGTGCGCGCGGACCGTTCCGCTTTGCGACGGGTACTGCGAGCGTCAACGGTGAGGTTTGCTGCCGCGCCGATATGTCTTTTGCACTCATGCACGAAAGTTAAGGAAGGCTTCATGTTCGACAAAGTGCTCATCGCCAACCGCGGAGAAGTCGCGGTCCGTGTTATCCGCGCGTGCCGCGATATGGGCATCAAGACCGTCGCCGTTTATTCCACGGCCGATGCGGACGCGCTGCACGTGCAGCTTGCCGACGAGGCGTATTGCATCGGCGGCCCGCGTCTTGCCGAGAGCTACCTCAACGACGATGCCGTGCTCACCTGTGCCGTGAAGTCGGGGGCAAAGGCAATTCATCCCGGCTATGGCTTTTTCTCCGAGAAGGCGAGCTTCGTGCGCGACTGCGACAAGTATGGCCTGGCGTTTGTCGGTCCTTCGGCCAAGGTGATCGACAGCATGGGCGACAAGGACGCCGCGCGTCGAACGGCCGCCGCGGCGGGCGTGCCCATCGTGCCGGGCTGCGATTTGCTCAAAAGTCCCGAGGAGGCAACGGCCGAGGCCGAGCGCATTGGCTGCCCCGTGCTTATTAAGGCGCGCGCCGGCGGTGGCGGTCGCGGCATTCGCAAGGTCGAGCGCGTGGAAGATGCGGCAAAGGCGTTCATCGAGGCACGTGCCGAGGGCGAGGCCGTCTTTGGCGACGGCGAGTGCTACATGGAGAAGTTCGTCGCGCCGGCGCACCACGTTGAGGTGCAGATTATGGCCGATAAACAGGGCCATGTGTTTTCGCTCGGCGAGCGCGAGTGCTCGGTTCAGCGTCGCAACCAAAAGCTGATCGAGGAGAGCCCCGCGCCGTGCCTCGACGGACGCGACGACATTCGTGCTCGCATGCACAAGGCAGCGCGTGACCTGGCTCGTGCCGTCGGCTACGAAGGAGCCGGTACCATCGAGTTCCTGTATTCGGACGACGGCAATTTCTACTTCATGGAAATGAACACGCGCTTGCAGGTGGAGCATCCGGTTACGGAGTTTGTGACCGATACCGACTTGGTCAAGTGGCAGCTACGCGTGGCAGCCGGCCAGCCTCTGCCCTTTGAGCAGGAGGACATGCCGGTTCGCAACCACGCCATGGAGTGCCGCATCAATGCCGAAACGCCGGACTTTCTGCCGTCATGCGGAACGGTCACCGCGTTGCGTGTGCCGGGTGGTCCGCGCGTGCGCTGGGATTCCGCCATGTTTACCGGTGCGAACGTTCCGCCGTACTACGACTCCATGCTTGGCAAGCTCATCGTGTGTGCGCCCACGCGTGACGGCGCCATTCGCAAGATGCGTTCGGCCCTGGGCGAGCTCGTGATTGAGGGCGTGAGCGAAAACAGCGAGCTTCAGCTCGACGTGCTGGCAAACGACGAGTTCTTGTCGGGCATGTATCACACCGATCTGATGGGGCATCTCTATGCTGATGAATAGAAAAGCGAAGACGGTCAACGTCCTCGAGGGGCCGATAACCGAGTCGTGCGCCGAGTTTCCCGCGCGCCACGTGTTTATCAAGTGCCCGGAGTGCCGCCGTGTGATCGATGAGGCACGCCTGCACGACAACCTCGAGGTCTGCCCCCGTTGCGGCAAACACTTTCGCGTGAGCGGTCGCGCGCGCATGCGCATGACGGTCGACGAGGGCACGTTTGAGGAATGGGATGCCAATCTGGCGTCGGAGGACTTCCTCTCGTTTCCCGGCTATGCCGACAAGCTCAAGAGCGTGAGCGAGCGTTCGGGCGAGCGCGATGCCGTTGTGTGCGGCAGGGGCAAAATCTGCGGTTGCGATACAGCTCTCTTCTTTATGGACGCCAACTTTATGATGGGCTCGATGGGTTCTGTGGTGGGCGAAAAGATCTGTCGCACATTTGAGCGAGCGACCGAGCTGGGATTGCCAGTTGTCGGCTTTACCGTTTCGGGCGGTGCGCGCATGCAAGAGGGCGTGACCTCGCTTATGCAGATGGCCAAGATTTCTGCGGCAGTTAGGCGCCACAGCGAGGTGGGCGGCCTGTATATCACGGTGCTCACCGACCCCACGACCGGAGGCGTAACCGCGAGCTTTGCCATGGAGGGCGACATTATCCTGGCAGAGCCGGATGCCCTGACGGCATTTGCCGGCCCGCGCGTGATCGAGCAGAACATGCACAAGCGCCTGCCCAAGGGATTTCAGCGCTCCGAGTTTTTGCTGGAGCACGGCTTTTGCGATGCCGTTGTTCCGCGTGGCGAGATTGCGCTCACGGTAGGCGAGCTGCTGGCACTGCACGAAGGGTACACGCCCGGCCTGGGGGCACCGCATGAGATCGTACATACGGGTCGCCGCGGCAAAAAGTTGGGACACTTGTTCAAGCGCTCGGCCGCACCAAAAATCGCGCTCGAGATTGTCAAGCAGACCCGCTCGGCAGATCGCGCCACGGCAGGCGAGATGATCTCGCTGGGCCTGGATGGATTTGTGGAGCTGCACGGGGACCGCTACTTTGGCGACGACGCTGCTGTGGTGGCTGGCATTGGCTGGAAAGACGGACACCCCGTAACGGTCATCGCCATCGAGCGCGGCACCACGACCAAAGAGCGTATGCGCCGCAACTTTGGCATGGCGCATCCTGAGGGCTACCGCAAAGCGCGTCGCCTTATGCGCCAGGCCGAAAAGTTTGGTCGACCGGTTCTGTGCCTGGTCGATACTTCGGGCGCGTTTTGCGGCATCGGTGCCGAGGAGCGCGGCCAGGGCGAGGCGATTGCCCAGAATCTCATGGAGATGAGCGGCCTTAAGACGCCGATTGTCTCGGTGGTGACAGGCGAGGGCGGCTCTGGTGGCGCGCTGGCGCTGTCCGTGGCCGACCGCATCCTGATGCTCTCGAGCTCGGCCTATTCGGTCGTGAGCCCCGAGGCCTGCGCGTCGATCCTGTGGAAGGATACCGAGCGCGCGGATGAGGCCGCCGAGGCGCTGAAACTCACGGCCCCCGACCTGTTGGCGCTCGGCATCATCGACGGCATTGTCGACGATAGGGGCCTGTCGCATGAGGAGATTGCCGGTGCCGTCATGTCCTCGGCATTTGATGCCTTCGATACGCTTGGGCGGCTCGACGACGCGACCCTCACAAACCTCCGCTACGAAAAGTACCGCGCAATCGGTCAGTACCGCACGATGTGACAAAGGGACAGTCCGCATGTCACATTGGGAAAGGCGTTCCATGCCACAAGTTTCTAACACCTCGTTTGCAACGACGGTTTCATCAAACGCCATGGCCGTGGTGGACTATCTGTCCAAAAGCATGATGTCGGCGCTGCCGTTTATTGTCTGCGCGGCGTTGTTCCGCACCGTCGCCGTCATTATGGGCGAAGGCATGCTGGGCCTGTGGTCTGCCGATTCCGAAATCTATCGCCTGTTCTACAGTTGGCTCTATAACGCCGGCTATTACTTTTTGCCCATCTATCTTGGTTGGGCGGCCGCCCGCCAGCTCGGTTGCTCGGAGCAGCTGGGCATGATGCTGGGCGGCGTATTGATTGCGCCCGATCTGCTTAAGCTCGTCGATGCCGCATCGACGACGGGGGCACCGATGACTTCCGTGTATGGCCTGCTTCCCGCGCCGGTCAACGATTACACGACGACTGTTATTCCGGTTCTCATCTCGGTGCCCGTGCTATGGCAGGTGGAGCGTTTCTTTAAGCGCACTATCCCTCAGGCTGTGGCGTTTTCGTTTGTTCCGTTTGCAACCATGCTCGTCATGGTTCCGGTCTCGCTGTGTATTACGGCGCCGGCGGGCAGCTATCTGGGCATGCTGTTGGGACAGCTTATGTTTATGCTTGGCAATTCCGGTGGCATCGTGTCGCTGCTCACGCTTATGGGGCTTGCCGCGGGTTGGGAGTTTCTTAAGATCGCGGGTGTCAGCAACGTTGTCCTATCGCTCGCCTATGCGCAGTTTATGAGTGTGGGAACGGATTCGTGCATTCTGATCGCTGCGACGATGGCGACGTTTGCCGTTTGGGGCATGCCCTTTGGCGCGTCGCTCCGCGTTGTGGATAAGGACGAGAAGGCGCTCATGCTGGGCTATTCGATCTCGGGCGTGCTTGGCGGCGTAAGCGAGCCGGCGCTGTACGGCTGCGGCTTTAAATATGGCAGGTGTCTGACATGCATGGCCATTGGCGGCGCCGTCGGAGGCCTTGTTGCGGCCGTGGGCCACGTTACGGCCTATACCATCGGCATGACGAATGTCCTTATGGTCATTGGCTTTGCCACGGGCGGCATTTCGGACCTGCTGTGGTGCTGCGCTGCCGGTGGCACGGCATTTGCGGTGTCTGCGGCGCTGAGCTGCTGTTTTGGCGTGGTGCCGACAAAGGTGCAGGCGGCAGAAGACGAAGTTGATTCGCTCGAAACAGTGGCGAGCGCTGCTGAAGCAAGCGCATAAATCTGTGCGACAAAAGGACGATTCCTTTGTCATATTCCAAGGCTGCGGCCCGTGTGGGTTGCGGCCTTTTTGTATCTGGGGGACAAAGTGGCTACACTACAATCCGTTTGAGCAATAGATATATAGGTAGTACCGTGGGGGCGGATGCAGATGGTCGAGTGGATTGTTCGTCGTGCGCAGGGCGACCGTGCACGCGTGGGAACGTTGACGGGCATGGTGTGTATTCTCGCCAATGTGGCACTATGCGCTGCGAAGGGTGCAATTGGCGTGCTGTCGGGATCGGTTTCGATTGTGGCGGACGCTATGAACAACCTGTCTGATGCCAGCTCGAACATCGTGAGCGTGCTTGGCTTTAAGCTGGCGGGCAAGCCGGCCGACCCCGAGCATCCTTACGGCCATGGCCGCTACGAGTATCTCTCGGGTCTGGTCGTGGCGGCGCTCGTGCTGCTGATCGGCCTTGAGCTTATCAAGTCCTCGGTTGAGCGCGTCATCCACCCCGAACCTGTCGAGTTCTCGCTTGCCCTGGTGGCAGTTCTCGTGCTTTCGATGGTCGTAAAGCTTTGGATGGCGGCCCTCAACCAAAAACTCGGCGATCGCATTGAGTCCGAGACGCTGCATGCGACCGCGCAGGATTCCAAGAACGATGTTCTAGCCACGGGCGCCGTGTTGGCGTGCGCGATTGTTTCGCAGGTGACGCATATCAATCTAGATGCATGGGTCGGCCTTGCCGTTGGCGCCTATATTGGCTGGAGCGGCTTTGAACTCATCCAGGATACGATGAGCCCGCTTTTGGGCCAGGCGCCCGATCCTAAGCTGGTCAAGCACATTCGAGACAAAATCATGAGCTACCCCGGCGTTTTGGGCGTTCACGATTTGATGGTTCACGACTACGGCCCAGGCAGAAAGTTCGCAAGCGCTCACGCCGAGATGGCAGCCGAGGCCAGCCCGCTGGAAAGTCACGACACGCTCGATAACATCGAGCAGTCGTTTAGGGTCGAAGACGGCATGATCGTCACGCTCCATTACGATCCCATCGTGACCGACGATCCAAAGGTGGCGAGCATGCGTCTGCGCATCAACGCTATGGCTCAAGAGATTGATAGCCGCCTCTCGATCCACGACCTACGCTGTGTTCCGGGCCCCACGCATACCAACGTGATCTTTGACTGCGTACGACCCTCGGATTTGACGATGAACGCCGAGGACCTAAAGCGCGCGTTGGCGAAACGTGTCGAATCCGAATATCCCAAGTCGATTGCCAAGATCACGATCGACGAAGACTATGTCGGCCATACCCACGAGTAGGGCTGTGCCAGCAAAGCAAGTTATACAGAAGGGGAGAGCATGAAGCGTCTATATCTACTCCGCCACGGTCAGACAGAATTCAACGTTAAAAAGCTCGTCCAGGGCCGCTGCGATTCTCCGTTGACCGACCTGGGTCGTCAGCAAGCCGGGATGGCAGCCGCGTGGCTCAAAGCCCACAACGTCGTTCCCGACAAAGTGGTCTCTTCGCCCTTAGGCCGAGCCATGGACACGGCAAGTCTCGTCGCAACCGAACTCCTCGGCCGGGATGCAGCAGTCGAGCCCTGCGAAGGCATCATCGAGCGCAGCTACGGCACCTTCGAAGAAGGCCCCCACGACGCCCTACCAACCGACGTCTGGGATCCAGGCGAGGACTTGGTCCCCTTCGGAGGAGAAGGAAGCCGCGCGCTGCAAGAGCGCATGGTAGGCACCCTCACCAATCTCATGGGCTCTGAGGGCATCGAAACCCTTCTAGCAGTAAGCCACGGCAGCGCCAGCCGCCAATTCATCAAGGCTGCAGCCCCAGAGGGCTTCGAGCTCCCAACAAAACTCCCCAACTGCGCCATTATGATTTTCGATTTTGATGAGGCGGAGCCACAAGTAGAGGGCGAGCCAATGCAATGCAAGTTCACCCTCCAGCAAATAGTGGACCCCCAACAAAGTCATTAGCCTGAGCGAGCAGAGTTAAGCAGACATCAACGTGTCGTCTCCCGAGCACGGCGGAGGGCCGGAGAAATATATTAAGGTCATCGCGAGTTCCGCACGCAAAGGAGAGCACTTAATGTGCTCTCCGTCTTGCGCAGGACTGTAGAGCAGGGACCTTAATATATTTCTCCTGCCCAGGAGCCATCCACGCACTTTACCTGCGTAAACAATGTGAGTGAAATATGAATCTCGATGGATACGCCCGCAGCCGTGTATACTAAACAGCTGTGTGTAACCAGGGGAGTATTCTGGCTGGACAAAATGCCTGCTTAATAGGGTTGTCAGGTAGTCCGGGCGCAATACAAGACTGGGGAGCACGTCGTGTAAGTAGTGGTCCTCTAGGGGCGTACGCTCGGTGGTGTACGCATTGTCCCAAGACCACGCGAGAGTTGGGATCATATCTTGATCAGCATGATTCTCGGCCGCAAGATTGGCATGACCCAGGTTTGGGACGAGGACGATAACGTCGTTCCCGTCACGGTCATCCAGGCTGGCCCCTGCGCTGTCTCGCAGGTTAAAACTCAGGCAACCGACGGCTATGACGCCGTCCAGATCGGTTTCGGCGACATCAAGGCCAAGAACGTGAACAAGCCCATGGCTGGTCACTTCGCCAAGGCTGGCGTCGAGCCTGTCCGCTTCCTTCGTGAGGTCCGCGTCGAGAACGGCGAGGAGCACAAGGTCGGCGAGGTCGTCACCGTCGCTGATTTCGCTGATGTCGAGAAGGTCGACGTCATCGGTACCTCCAAGGGTAAGGGCTTCCAGGGTCGCATCAAGCGCTGGGGTCAGCGCCGCGGTCCTATGACGCATGGTTCTCACTTCCAGCGTCACCCCGGTTCTATCGGTCAGTGCGCCTATCCTGCGCGCGTCCTCAAGGGCGTCAAGATGGCCGGTCACATGGGTAACGAGCGCGTTACCGTCAAGAACCTTTCCGTTGTCCGCATCGATGCCGAGCAGAACCTCATCTTGGTCAAGGGCGCTGTCCCGGGTGCCAAGAATGGTCTCGTCGCCATCCGTATGGCCTAAGGGCCCAGCCCATTTAGCCCAGCGTCATACCAAGGAGAACACTTAAATGGCAAAGTTTGAAGTAAAGAACAGCGAGGGCAAGAAGGTCGCCGAGGCCGAGCTCGCCGCTGAGGTGTACGGCATCGAGCCGAACATCCACGTTATGCACCACATCGTCAAGTGCCAGATGGCCTCTTGGCGTCAGGGCACCCAGTCCGCTAAGGGCCGCTCTGAGGTTTCCGGTGGCGGCAAGAAGCCTTGGCGTCAGAAGGGCACCGGCCGTGCCCGCCAGGGTTCCATCCGTGCTGCCCAGTGGCGTCACGGTGGCGTTGTCTTCGCCCCCAAGCCCCGTTCCTACGCTAAGCGTATGAACAACAAGGAGGTCAAGCTGGCTATGCGCTCCGCGCTGTCCGCCAAGCTGGCCGATGGCGAGCTCGTGCTCGTCGACGACTACGGCTTCGAGAAGCCTTCCACCAAGGCTGCCGTCGCCATGCTCAAGGCTCTCGGCCTTGAGGGCAAGCGTCTGACCATCATCGTTCGCGATGAGGACGTCAACGCCTACCTGTCGTTCCGCAACATTCCCAAGACGTTCATCATCACCGCTGACGAGGCCAACACCTACGATCTCGTCAACAACAACGCTGTGCTGATGCCCGCCGACATCGCCGCTCACTTCGGGGAGGTGCTTGCATAAATGACCGCCCACGAGATCATCATCCGTCCGATCGTGTCCGAGCGTTCCTTCTCTGGCATGGAGCTGAACAAGTACACGTTCGAGGTCGCCAAGGATGCTAACAAGTATCAGATCAAGGACGCTGTCGAGGAGATCTTCGGCGTCAAGGTCGTTCGCGTGAACACCCTGACGGTCAAGCCCAAGACCAAGCGCGTGCGCTATGTCGCCGGCAAGACCCGTTCTTGGAAGAAGGCCATCGTCACGCTGGCCGAGGGCGACACCATCGAGGTCTTTGGCAACCAGGCCTAAGACTCGCTGCTGTTGAGTGAGCTCATGCCTCCCAAATAGGGGAGGCGAGAGCTCAAGGTTTCGGGCGTATAAAATGGACACGCCCGGAACCGTGTATACGTCCGGTGTCATCGCACCCGAGGCAGAACCTCGAATCCCTGTCTGCGATGGCTAACGGATTCCTATTGAAAGGGATTGTAATGGCTGTAAAGCACCTTAAGCCGACCTCCGCTGGTAGGCGTTGGCAGACGATCTCCGATTTCTCCGAGATCACCTGCACCAAGCCCGAGAAGTCTCTTCTCGAGCCCCTGCCCAAGAAGGCCGGTCGTAACAACAACGGCCGCATCACCACCCGCCACCAGGGCGGCGGCGTGAAGCGTCGTTACCGCGTGATCGACTTCAAGCGCAACAAGGACGGCGTGCCCGCCAAGGTTGCCACGATCGAGTACGATCCGAACCGTTCCGCTCGCATCGCTCTGCTGCACTACGCTGACGGTGAGAAGCGCTACATCCTGGCCCCCAAGGGCCTCGAGGTCGGCCAGACCATCATGTCCGGTTCTGACGCCGACATCAAGCCGGGCAACGCTCTGCCCCTCGCCGACATCCCCGTCGGTACGCTCATCCACGCCGTCGAGTTCCAGCCGGGCAAGGGCGCTGCTATCGCCCGTTCCGCCGGTAACTCCTGCCAGCTGATGGGTAAGGAGGGCAAGTACGCTATCGTCCGTATGCCTTCCTCCGAGATGCGCCGCATCCTCGTTACCTGCCGCGCCACCGTCGGTGAGGTCGGCAACGCCGATCACGCCAACATCGTCATCGGCAAGGCCGGCCGTAAGCGTCACATGAACGTGCGCCCGACCGTCCGCGGTACCGTCATGAACCCTGTCGACCACCCGCACGGCGGTGGCGAGGGCAAGAACCACACCTCTGGTCGTCCCTCTGTTACCCCCTGGGGTAAGCCGACGAAGGGCCTTCGTACGCGCAAGAAGAAGAAGGTCTCGAACCAGCACATCATTCGTCGCCGTAAGAAGTAATTTCGGATACCGAGTTTTAGGAGAAAGCACTTATGAGCAGAAGTCTCAAAAAGGGCCCGTTCGTGGAGACTCGCCTTCTCTCGCGTATCACCGCGATGAACGAGGCTGGCAAGAAGGACGTCGTGAAGACCTGGTCCCGCGCGTCCACCATCTTCCCCGAGATGGTTGGTCACACCATCGCCGTCCACGACGGCCGCAAGCATGTGCCCGTGTATGTTACCGAGTCCATGGTTGGTCACAAGCTCGGCGAGTTCGCGCCGACTCGTACGTTCCGTGGCCACAAGGCCAAATAGGGGGTTAACCGTAAATGGCAACTAAGTCTATTGAAACTGAGGCCACCGAGGTTCGCGCCGTCGCTAAGTACGTGCGTGTTTCCCCCAGCAAGGCCCGCCTGGTGGTCGATCTGATCCGCCGCAAGCCTGTCGCTCAGGCCTTCGACATCCTCCACTTCTGCGACCGCGCCGTCGCCGTGGATGTCGAGAAGGTTCTCCGTTCCGCCGTTGCGAACGCCGAGAACAACAACGGTCTGCGTGCCGACAACCTGGTTGTCGCCGCTGCCTATGTTGACGAGGGTCCGACGCTTAAGCGCATCCGTCCCCGCGCCAAGGGTTCCGCTTCTCGCATTCTGAAGCGTACTTCCCACATCACCGTCGTCGTTGCTCCTCGAAAGGAGGCGTAAAGCTGTATGGGTCAGAAAGTCTACCCCACCGGCTTCCGTCTTGGCATCACCGAGAACTGGCGCTCCCGCTGGTTCGCAGAGAAGGATTACGCTAAGACCCTCGGTAACGATCTCGAGATCCGCAAGTACCTCGAGAAGCGTCTTTCCCGCGCAGCTGTCTCCCGCGTCGAGATCGAGCGCGCTGGCGACAAGGTGAAGGTCATCATCCTCACCGCTCGCCCCGGCGTTGTCATCGGTAAGAAGGGTGCCGAGATCGATACCCTCCGCATCGAGCTCGAGAAGGTCGCTGGCGTCTCCAAGGGCCAGCTCTCCGTCGACGTTGTCGAGATCAAGCGCCCCGAGCTCGACGCCAACCTCGTTGCTCAGTCTATCGCCGAGCAGCTCGAGGGCCGCGTTGCCTTCCGTCGCGCTATGCGCAAGGCTGTCCAGTCTGCCCGCAAGGCCGGCGCTAAGGGCATCCGTATCCAGTGCTCCGGTCGTCTCGGCGGTGCCGAGATGGGCCGTCGTGAGTGGTACCGCGAGGGTCGCGTGCCTCTGCACACCCTCCGTGCCAAGATCGACTACGGCACGGCTGTCGCCAGCACCACCATGGGCGCTTGCGGCGTGAAGGTCTGGATCTACCTGGGCGAGAAGCTCCCGGGCCAGCCTGTTCCCAACCCTGCACTCGAGGGCTCTTCCCGTCCTCGTCGTCGTAACTCCGAGAGGAGGGGTCAGTAGTGCTTGCCCCTAAGCGTATTCTTCACCGCAAGGTGCAGCGTGGCTCCATGAAGGGCCAGGCCAAGGGTAATACCGAGCTGCATTTCGGCGAGTTTGGTATCCAGGCTCTCGAGGCCCATTGGATCACCAACCGTCAGATCGAGGCCGCTCGTATTGCCATGACCCGCTACATGAAGCGTGGCGGTCGTGTCTACATCACGATCTTCCCCGATAAGCCCATCACCAAGAAGCCTGCCGAGACTCGCATGGGTTCTGGTAAGGGTAACCCCGAGGAGTGGGTGGCCGTCGTCAAGCCCGGCCGCATCATGTTCGAGGTCAAGGGCGTGCCCGAGGAGGTCGCTCGCGAGGCTCTGCGTCTTGCACAGCACAAGCTTCCCATCAAGACCAAGATTGTTGCTGCCAAGAACGCTGAGCAGCGCATCGAGAAGGAGATGGCTGAGGAGGCCGCTCTCGAGGCCAAGTGGGCTGCTGAGGACGCCGCCGCCGCCAAGGAGGAGAACTAATGAAGCCCGCAGAGATTCGTGAGCTCTCGGACGCTCAGCTCGTTGAGAAGCTGAAGGAAATGCGCGCCGAGCTCTTTAACCTTCGTTTCCAGATGGCCACCAGCCAGCTGGACAACACCGCTCGCGTCAACACCGTGAAGAAGGACATCGCTCGCGTCCTCACGGAGCAGCGCGCCCGCGAGATCGCAGCGGAGAAGTCCGCTGTCGCCGAGTAGGACCTAAGGAGAGAACATGACTGATTCGCGTAACTCGCGTAAGGTCCGTACGGGTGTCGTTACCTCCGTCTCCGGTGCCAAGACCATTGTTGTCACCATCACCGAGCGCAAGCGTCACCCCAAGTACGGCAAGATGATGACCAGCTCCAAGAAGCTGCACGCTCACGACGAGGAGTGCACGGCTGGCGTGGGCGACACCGTCCGCGTTATGGAGACCCGTCCTATGTCCAAGATGAAGCGTTGGCGCCTCATCGAGGTCGTCGAGCGCGCTAAATAAGCAGTCGCTCTTACGACTTGTACGTTTCCGAAGATGTGCGTATGCCTGGCTTGCATACCACGGGCCGTATAAAGGCTGCGCACCTCTCTTCGGTTCTTAGTTCGGAGGAACATCTACCATGATTCAGATGCAAACCATGCTGAACGTCGCCGACAACTCCGGCGCTCGCAAGATTCGCTGCATCAAGGTGCTTGGCGGTTCCAAGCGTCGTTATGCAGGCATCGGCGATGTGTTCATCGGTGCTGTCCAGGAGGCTACCCCTGGCGCCAACGTCAAGAAGAAGGACGTTGTCCGTTGCGTCGTCGTTCGCACCGTTAAGGAGATCCGCCGCAAGGATGGCTCCTACATTCGCTTTGATGAGAACGCCTGCGTTGTCATCAACAACGATGGTTCGCCCGTCGGCACCCGTATCTTCGGGCCCGTCGCTCGCGAGCTTCGTGACAAGAAGTACATGAAGATCGTCTCGCTCGCTCCCGAGACCCTGTAGTTAGGGGAGATATATGTATATCAAGAAGGGCGATAAGGTCCAGGTTCTCTCTGGTAAGGATCGCGGCAAGCAGGGCGTTGTCCTGCGTGCTCTCCCCGCCGAGAACAAGGTCGTTGTCGAGGGCGTTTCGGTCGTCAAGAAGGCCGTCAAGCCCAACGCTGCCAACCAGCAGGGCGGCATCGTTTCGCAGGAGGCTCCCATCGACGCCTCCAACGTCAATCTCGTCTGCCCCGAGTGCGGTAAGGTTACCCGCGTCGGTCACGAGAAGGACGGCAAGAACAAGCTGCGCGTCTGCAAGAAGTGCGGCCACAAGTTCTAAGCTGCCCGCAACATCAAGTTGCTAGCAAAGGCCCGGATGCCACGGCACCCGGGCCTTTTTCTATCCCCACTCGATGGCTTCGGTTCTGCCGTCCTGTCATTCCGGTTGCATCCAGTTTTCGGTGCCGTCTCGAATCGAGTGCCGCCAGGTGACACCCTGTCGCGTTTCGTCGGCTTCGGGGACAAAAGTCGGGACAACTCCAAAAACTATTTTCGAACTCAGGGCTTTGAGTTTTTGTTTTTGTCCCAAAGGGCGCGACGGGATGCCTTTGGAGGCTCGATAGCGCCGAAAACGCCCGTTTTGAAACTTAAATGCCTTTTCGCGTGCAAGCCGCCAGCTGCAATAGGAAGTGAATCAACGCAGGTGGCTTTCAAGCAGTTTGCAAAACTGCAGGTCGCAGGTCTTCATTGCCAGTAGGAGAAATGAGTAGTCTCAGGTGGCTTGCCCATGAGTTGACGAACGGGATTTGAGATTACGCTGACGTCCGGAAACGCTTCGAGCACGGCGTTACGTTTTTGGGGTTTGGGCGTAGCCCCTGCACCCGCGAGCGCGGGCCTTAAGCCCGCCGAGAGGGTGACGCGTCGAAAACGAAGGGGAAAGAGAGAAGGGGCCGTCCCTATCATTCAGGTTGCGACCGAAGAAGACAAGGAGACCCCCTGAGCCTGAATGATGCCCCACAGACCGCGTCCGACCGAGCTCAAGCCGAGCTTTTCCTGACGTCCGCCTTCGCGAAGATGATGGCTGGATTGGCTATGGATTGGCAACACTTATTTGGACGATTCCGGGAGGGACGGCCCCGCCTCCCTGAACTCGACCGGCGACATGTAGCCCAGCGTCGAGTGGATCCTGAAGTTGTTGTACCAGTGCACGTAATCCAAGAGCTTGGCTCGGAGCTCGCGCGTCCCTCCTCGATCCTTCGGAGTGGCCGACGATTTCCCCGTTGCAGAGGTCGACGAGCAGGCAGACGTAGTTCCACGACGCCCCGACGCGCACGCAGGCCAAGTCGCTGCATATATGGGTGTACGGCGCCCTGCCGCCGAAGCCGCGCGCGACGACGTTCGACACGTCGGCCTCGTTGATCGCCCCGGGGTGCACCTTGAACCTTTTCCTGCCGTATGCGCCGGCCAGGCCGTTCTCCCTCATGATGCGGCAGACGCGGCGCCGGCTGACGGTAACGCCCGACCTCCCGGGCGACGCCTTGATCTTGCGCGATCCGCTCCGGCCCTTGCTGGCGGCGTGCGCCGCCGCGGCCGCCGTCGCCCCCGACATTAAGGTCCTCAAGGGCCGCGTCGTCTCCGGCGACCAGTTTGTCTCGCCCGCGGAACAGAAGGAGCGAATCCTCGCGATCTTCGGCGACCTGTGCTGCGAGATGGAGGGCTGCACCATCGCGCAGGCCGCCTATCTCAACGGCGTGCCCCTCGTCGTCGTGCGCGCCATCAGCGACAAGCCCTGCGCCGAGGGCCGGGTCGTCGACTACAACACCTTCGAGAAGAAGGCCGCCTGCGACTGCGCCCGCATCGCCGCGCGCATGGTTAAGCTTTAGGCCCTGCGCGCCGGGGCCCTTCTTTATGTTGGGACCCCGGCGCGCCGGGGCCCTTTCCAAAGCGAAGTGTCGAGCCGAAGTGTTGAGCGTCGGCCCTGAATGTTCAATGGCCGTTGTTTTCTGCCCCTCAAGTGGTGGACTTTTCCTCGGAGCTGTTGATTCCCCCACGCGCCCCCTTCCGTTCTCTGTTCTCCCCTTATACTCCTTGTACGAGGAGGTAAGAAGTCATGGACAAGACCACACAGGACAGCTTGGCAAAGAAACCCGTCGACATGAGGGACAGGATTCTCGAGCATCTCGAGGCCCTCACCTCTGCCGTCTCGCTCGACGACCTTGCCCGTCTGTCCACCTCCGACATCGCCGAGACACTCATCATCTCCAGGAGCCTGGCGAGCCAGTACCTCAACGACCTTGTTCGCGCCGGTCTTGTGGTTAAGGTGGCGGGCAGGCCTGTCCGTTATTTTCATCGCCGCGCGTTCCAGAAGCGTTTTCAGGTAAAGCTCTCTGCAAGCGAGTACGCCTCGCTCGCCGACCTCATCCAGGCGACGGGAATCGCCGATCACCGCGACTTCGCGCGTGCCGTGGGCTTCGACATGAGCCTCAGCTCCGTTGTCGAGCAGTGCAAGGCTGCGGTTCAGTACCCTCCGTTTGGCCTGCCCATCCTCTTGAGCGGCGGCGTGGGTGTCGGTAAGTCTTTCCTTTCTCGCCTTGTGTACGAGTACGGCAAGAACCAGGGCTTGCTGTCCCGCGACTCCTCCTATGTGCGCATCGACTGCGCCGGGGTCCCGGACGCCGCCTCGTTCAACGGGCTTCTTGACGAGTCGATCGCGAATGCGCGCGGGGGTGTGGTCTTTGTCAACGGCATCGAGGCACTCTCTCCCTCTGCGATGGAGCACTGCCTTGCGACGGCCCTCGGGCTCGATGCCTCCCAGGATGCGCCGCGCGCTCGCCTCGTTCTTTCGACGACGCTATCCGCCGATGACCTGAAGGTTTCCTCGGCCTACAGCAAAATGCCCATCTGTGCCCGCGTCCCCTCACTCAAGGAGCGGACCCCCGAGGAGCGCGAGGATCTCATCTTGAGCTTCCTGCGCAGCGAGGGGTGCCGAATCGGTTCTGATGTGAAGATCAGCCGCGGCGCATACCGTTGCCTCGTGAACGCGGACTTTTCCGATAACATCGCCGGCTTGCGCGCCTGCGTGACGAACTGCTGCGCCAAAGCGTTCCTCAATCGCGAGGGCGACTACGTCGTCGTTCGCCCGTATCTTCTTCCCAGCGGGCTCCTCTCCTCCGCGCAGATCGATCAACAGCCCGACGATGGCGTTCTGATCGACGCGTCTCTGGATGCCGCCGAGAGCACAGGGCCGGTCGAGCAGGCGCTCGATGCCCTGTGCTCCCTCGATGAGCGATTCTGCGCCGGGGAGCTCTCTGTCTCCGAGCTTGTCTCGCAAGCTGTCTCCGCTGTGCGCGGCGTTGAGGATCACTTGATCTTCGACCACGGCGTCGCCTCCTCGAGGTCGCGCGCCTTCGAGCGCGTCGTGGGCGCGGTCCTTGCCGACGCAGGCTCTTCTTATGGCATCGAGCTTTCGAGGAAGGTCGCTTTTCTACTGGCCCAGGAGATTTGCCTGCAGTTGTGGCCGGGTATCGGCCTGGCTAAGCGAAAGTCTGCCTGTGCGGAGCAAATCTCCCATCTCCTCGGTGCCGTGACCTCCGAATTGCCGTTTGCCTCGAGTGTCTCCGATCAGGTCGCCGCAGACGTGGAAGGGGCGCTGGGAATCTCGCTCGATCACTTCACGAAGACGCTTCTGACGCTGTGCGTCGCATCGGAGTCTCGCGATGCGAAGGCCCTTCGGACGCTCTGCGTCATCCTGTCCCACGGCTACTCAACGGCGACGAGCATCGCCGACGCGGCGAACCGTATGCTCGGCATGCATGTGTACGAGGCTGTCGACATGCCCTACGACCAGCAGCTGAAGGACATCGTCGGTCCGCTCCAGCGCCTCGTCGACCGCCATTCCTACTGCACCGGGGTCGTGTTCCTCGTCGACATGGGCTCCTTGGAGGAGGCCTATAAGGCCCTCGAGAACGTTACCGACTCCACTATCGGCGTGGTGAACAACGTCTCTACCGGTCTTGCGCTCGAGATCGGGGTCGGGCTGCTCGGCGGCAAGTCCATCGCCGAGGTTCTTGGCGATGCGACCGCCGCGTGCGTGACGCACTGCAAGGTGATCGAGCGCGTCAACCGTGAGGACGCCATCGTCTTCTGCTCCGAGTCCGGGGTCGACGCCGCGGAGAGGATACGCCAGCTCGTCTCGCAGAGCCTCCCGCGCACCATAGGCGCGCGCCTGCTCACGAGGCCCTTCAAGCAGCTCGTCGCGAACGGGTCGAACGACGCCGTTTTCTCCGAGCACCGCGTCTGCGCCGTCATCGGCACGGGAGACCCCGGGGTCGCCTCCGTCCCCTTCGTCGCCCTCGAGGACATCATGTCGACGGCGTCCGCCTCTAAGGTTGATGTCGTGTTCGGCAGGTGGCTTGACGCTTCCGAGCTCTCTTCTTTCCACGAGAAGCTGCTCTCGAACATGACGCTGCAGAACGTCATCCGCTCCATCACCATCCTCGACCCGGAGCGGCTATTCCATGAGATCGAGAGCGCCGTGCACGAGCTTCAGCGCAGGACAGGCGAGAAGATCGGCAGCAACGCCATCATTGGGCTCTACGTTCACCTCTGCTGTCTCGTCGAGCGCCTTGTTACCAGAAACCCCATTGAGACCTACGTTGGCCAGGACCGCTTCGAGGAGGAACGCGCCGATTTCATCGAGTCCTTCAGGCAGAGCTTCTCGAGCATCTCGACGCGCTATCGCGTAGAGGTTCCCGTAAGCGAGATCGCATATGTCTTCGACTACATAAGCGTGAGCGCCGCCCCGGCGCGAGAAGAGCGCCTCGGCTCCTCGGACCTCCTGCTCGACGAGTGACCTTCCCCGCGCCGCCGCAAGCTGACCGCGCGTCCTCAATAATCCGATAACCCCTTGCCCGGCGCGAATCCGGATAGCGCCGAGGCAGTACCGAACGTAAAACTTCATTTGATAGGAGCAAACATGAGTGTTGTTATGGCACGAATCGACAATCGCCTGCTTCACGGCATCATCGTGACGCAGTGGGCCCCGGTGTCGGGCGCGACCCGAGTCATGGTCATCGACGACAAGGTCGCCGGCGACGAGGTCCTGAAGTCCACCATGAGGATGGCGCGCCCCGCGGGCATGGCCGTTTCGATCATCTCCGAGCAGACCGCGCTCAAGAACTTCGCCGCGGGCAAGTACGACCGCGAGAAGGTCTTCGTCATCGCCAAGGAGCCCGAGACGATGCTTCGCCTGGTCGAGTCGGGCGTCGAGCTCCCGTCGCTGGTCGTCGGCGGCTCGCTCGTCAAGGAGGACGGCATCCAGCTCACCCAGCGCGCCTACGCCTCCGCCGAGAACGTCCAGAGCTACAAGGCGCTCATCGCCCGTGGCGTCAAGGTGACGGCCCAGTTCGTGCCCGCCGACAAGCCCGTCTCCGTCGCAGACCTCATCTAAGGGGGAAATATGGTCAACTTCACTATCCTGCAGGTCGTCCTTTTGACCCTGCTGGCCTTCATCAAGCACGTGGACTACTACGGCATCCCGATGATCTTCGTCAATTACGCCGTTTTCTGGGGCCTCATCACCGGAGTCGTCATGGGCGACTGGAAGACCGGCCTTGTCATCGGCGGCACCATTCAGCTCATGCAGCTCGGCGTCGCGGGCTTCGGCGGCTCCTCCATTCCCGACTACGGCACGATGGCCATCATCGCCACCGCCTACGGCGTGACCCTGGGCTCCGACACGGGCCTCGCCATCGGCCTGCCGGTCGGCATGCTCGGCATCCAGCTCGACGTCGTCGCCAAGATCCTCAACGGCTTTGTCGTCGAGAAGTCCCAGAAGTTCTGCAACGAGGGTAAGTTCAATCAGATGAACGCCATCCTGTGGGTCTGCCCCGCGCTCTTCGGCCTGTGCGCCGCCCTGCCCGTCTTTGTCTCCGTGACGCTCGGCCAGCCCGCCGTCAACTGGCTCCTCGAGGTCATGCCCCAGTGGTTCCTCTCCGGCCTCACCCTCGCCGGCAAGATGCTCCCGGCCGTCGGTATCGCCATGCTGCTCCGCTACATGCCAACCGCCAAGTACTTCCAGTACCTGCTCGCCGGCTTCTTCCTCTCGGCCTTCCTGAACGTGCCCATCATCGGCGCCGCCATCGTCGGCGTTGCCCTCGCGATTGCGTTCTACCAGCGTGCCGAGAGGGACACCGAGCTCGCCGCCCACGCTTCCGCAGACGCCTTCATCGGAGAGGATGAGTAACCATGGAAAACGAGAACATCACCGCCGTCGCCGAGGGCAAGCCCTCCGGCTACAAGGTCACCAAGAAGGACCTGCGCAACGCGAACTGGCGCTGGCTCATGAGCGTGTGCACCTTCAACTACCAGACCCAGCAGGGCGCCTCAGTCGCCTACGCCCTCTCGCCGGTCCTGAGGAAGATCTACACGAACGACGAGGACTATAAGCAAGCGCTCAACAACCACTTCCGCTACTACAACACCCAGCCTTGGCTCGCCGCCATCATCCTTGGCGCCTGCGTGGCCATGGAGGAGCGCGACGGCCTAGCGGCGGCGGACGCCGTCCAAGACCTGAAGATCGGCACCATGGGACCGCTCGCCGGCGTCGGCGACTCCCTGCTCATGACCATGATCCCGACCATCATGGGCTCCATCGCCGCCTACATGGCCATCGAGGGCAACCCCGTGGGAGCCGGCATCTGGTTCGCGCTCATCCTGGCCATCTTCTGGGTCCGCATGCACGCCCTCGAGTTCGGCTACAAGCAGGGCGTGAAGCTCGTCACCGACTTCAGCGAGAAGCTTCCCAACCTCACTGCCGCCGCCTCCGTGCTCGGCCTCACCGTGGTCGGCTGCCTCATCGCCTCGGTCATCGGCGTCACCTGCCCGATTAGCTTCAGCTTCGGCGACGTCGCGATGGAGATTCAGCCGCTGCTCGACAAGATCCTGCCTGCCATGATCCCCGCCGCCATCACGGGAAGCGCGTATTACCTTCTTACCAAGAAGAACGCGAGCATGACGGCCCTCATCCTCGTGGTGATCGTCCTCGCGATGGTCGCCTCCGCCGCCGGCATCCTCGCCTAGCTTCGACCCAAGAGATTGGTGAATCAATGAGAAAGATAGTTGTGGCGAGCCATTCCCTTCTCGCCCAGGGCTTCAAGGACACCCTCGAGTTCCTTACGGGTAAGGGCGACGCCGTCAACGCCGTGTGCGCCTACGTGAACGACAACGGCGAGGGGCTCGACGCGGCGGTCGAGGCGGCTCTTTCGGGCACTGACGAGGTCGTCGTCCTCACCGACGCGTACGGCGGCAGCGTGAACCAGCGCTTTTCCCGCTTCGCCTCCGACCGGATCCACGTGATCGCGGGTGTCAACCTCCCGCTCGCCATGACGGTCGCGCTCGCGCGCCCCGACGAGAAACTCGACTTCGACGCCCTCGTCAACGAGGCGCGCCAGCAGATCATCTACGTGAACGGTGCCAGTTCCGCCGAGCGCGACGACGACGAATAGAGGAGGTCGACGATGAGAGAGTTCCTTAAGGACGTGTGGATGCACGGCGGTGAGGAAAGCCGCGCCATCACCCCCGAGAACATCACGGGCGAGAAGGGCCGCGCCGCCATGTCGGCCAGCCACCTCGGCGTCGGCCGCAAGGGCTCGTGCTGCGTGCCCCTTGAGTCCGGCGAGACCATCACGCTCGCGGACATCGAGGGACCCGGCATCATCCGCCACATCTGGATGACCGTCCCCGACAAGACCGCCGCCGGCAGCTTCGTCATGCGTGACCTCGTGCTGCGCTTCTACTGGGACGACGAGGAGACCCCCTCGGTCGAGTGCCCTGTCGGCGACTTCTTCTGCAACGGCTTCGGTGAGCGCGCCATCGTCAACTCGATGCCCATCTGCGTGAACCCGACGGGCGGCATGAACTGCTACTTCGAGATGCCCTTCAGGAAGCACGCCAAGGTCACGCTTACGAGCGAGCACCCCGGGTTCATTAAGTACATCTTCTACACGTTCAACTACGCGCTCACCGACGTGCCGGACGACGCCATGTACTTCCACGCCCGCTTTAACCGCGAGCGCAGCACCCGCAGGGGCGTCGACTACACCGTGCTCGACGGCGTGCGCGGCAAGGGCTACTACGTCGGCACCTACATGGCCCTGTGCGCCCTGGAGCGCTATTGGTGGGGCGAGGGCGAGATGAAGTTCTTCCTCGACGGCGACGAGGAGTTCCCCACGGTCACCTCGACGGGAGCCGAGGACTACTTCGGCGGTGCCTGGGCCTTCCTCGACAGGCCGCCCCACGCGCTGCCCGAGGCGCAGTGCTTCAACACGCTGTTCGCCGGCTACCCGTACCGCTCGACGCGCGACGCCACGCGCGACCGCTTCAGCGCGGGCAAGCCGAACCCGAATCCGATGCTCGCGACTAACGACGACGCGCTGCCCAGGCACGGCCTCTACAGGTGGCACCTTCCCGACCCGATCTCGTTCAAGGAGGACCTGCGCGTGACGTTCCAGGACCTCGGCAACGACGACATCAAGCTCTACGAGCGCGAGGACGACATCTCCACCGTCGCCTACTGGTACCAAAGCGAGCCGCACGCCGTGCTCGCCCCGTTTGCCGCAAGGCAGGACCGCGTGCCCAGGTAGGGTCGCCTCGAAACAAGCCAACGTTATGGGCGCCCGCGGTTGACCATGACTGCGGGCGTCCCTTTGTAAGGAGGATCACATGAGCGAAAAGCAAATGAGGCTCGGCGCCCTCGAAGCCGGCGGGACCAAGATGGTCTGTGCCGTGGTGTCCGGCGACGGCGAGGTCCTCGACCGTATGGAGACCCCGACGCTTACGCCCGCCGAGACCGTCCCGCAGATGATCGAGTGGTTCACCGCCCGCGATGTGGACGCGTTGGGCATCGGCGCCTTCGGCCCGACCTGCGTCGACCCCAACGACGAGCGCTACGGCTCCATCCTCCAGACGCCCAAGCTCGCGTGGCGAGGCCATGGTCTTCGCGCCGCGTTCGCCGACGCCCTCGGGATTCCGGTGGCCTACGACACGGACGTGAACGTTGCCTGCCTCGGCGAAGTGGTCTTCGGCTGCTGCAAGGGGCTCGAGGACGCCGTCTACGTGACCATCGGCACCGGCGTGGGCGCGGGCGTCATGTGCGCGGGCAGACTCCTTCACGGCATGCTGCACCCCGAGGCCGGTCACATGCTGGTAAGGACCCGTCCCACCGAGGAGGGACGCTGCGTCTGCCCGAGCCACGCGAGCTGTCTCGAGGGGCTCGCCTCCGGCCCCGCCATCGCCGCGCGCTGGGGAAAGCCCGCGGCCGAGCTCGCGGACAACGATGAGGTGTGGGCGCTCGAGGGGGATTATCTGGGGCAGATGTGCGCGAACCTCGTGCTCATGTACTCGCCTCGCCGCATCGTCCTCGGCGGCGGCGTGATGCACCAGGAGCAGCTCTACGGCATCGTCCGCAAGAAGACCCTCGAATATCTGGGTGGCTACATCCAGACCGCCGAGCTTAAGGACATGGAGAGCTACATCTGCGCCCCGGGCTGCGGCGGCGACCAAGGAATCCTCGGCGCGGCCGAGCTGGCAAGAAGGGCGCTCGCGTAACTTGCGCTCTCTCCGCCATACAACGCGTTAAGAAAAGACGAGCGCTTCTTGCCAATTGAGCGGCAAGAAGCGCTCGTCTTTTGCATTTGTTTTTGGGGCAGGACGCCCCGCCTCCGCTAGAGTCCCTGGACCGCCACACCCACGAGGTTTGGACCGGTGTGGACAAGAAACGCGGGGCTGATGTCGGAGCGGACGACCTCCACCGCGTTGGCCACGCACTCGCACAGGGCCTGCTCCATGCGGTCGTAGAGGTCGGCGTGGGCCGAGGTGCGGCTCGCGGCAAAGCGCACCTTGGGGTGCTTCTCGACGATGGCGGCGATGAGCTTGACCTCGGTGCGATGCGGTACTTGCACAGCCATTTCGTGTACGCGAGGCTGTTGGCTTTCTGGGCCACAGCAATCACCTTCCCCCTAGTATGATGACCTGAACAATCCTCATGCTAGGGGGAAGGTTTTTGTCGCGTAGCGGAAATTGGCCTCCACCCGCTGAGCGGGTGGCTTTCTATGCCGCGCGTGCCGCGCGGCACGGACTAAAGTCCATGAATAAAAACGAGGAAGGCCACGTCCGGCCTCCCTCGCAAAGGGTCTCTGATTACTCCCACTCATTGGGGACAGACTTAAATGAGTGCTCTTGAAATGCCGGCGCCTGGGGACGTTCTTTTTCTGTCTGCAGTTTGGAACGTTCCTTTTCTGTCGGCAGTTTGGGACGGTCCTTAGAGCTGCAGCGCGCCATGAGCGAAGGCGAAGCGGATCATCCTGTCTTTTGAGTTCTAAGCATAAGCCCCTGTCTCTGAGCAATGACCGGTTCGCATTTGTGCGTATTTGCGTGCGTGGGATTGCGTGAATATGCGTATAGATGCGCCGTTTACGGGACAAAAATGACCGTTTAGCGGTGAGATACGCAAAATCGCGCACAGACGCGCGTGTTTGTGCGAATATAGAGCTATCCGAAATGCAAGACGTTCTATGACACAGGAGGCACATATGGTAGATTCCAAGCAGGCTCCACTCGACTCCGCGGCAGCCGCAAAAGCAGCGTTCGCTTCGGTCCAGGACAAGCCATTCCCCGATGATATCTTTACGGCTCCCGAGCTTCGTTGGGCTGTGATCGGGTGCGGTGTTATCGCCAACCAGATGGCCCAGTCTCTCGCTCTTGCCGGCCGCAAGCTTGTGGGCGTCGCCAACCGTACGCTGTCCAAGGCTCAGGCTTTTGCCGAGCAGTATGGCATCGAGAAGGTCTATGAATCGGTTGAGGACCTCTACGCCGATCCGGGCATCGACGCCGTCTATATCACCACGCCGCACAACACGCATATCACCTATCTGCGTGACGCGCTGGCCGCCGGCAAGCACGTGCTCTGCGAGAAAGCCATTACCCTCAATTCCGCTGAGCTCGACGAGGCGCGTGCCATCGCCGACGAGCACAACGTCGTCCTCATGGACGCCACCACGGTGCTTCATATGCCCTTGTATCAAGAGCTGCGCCGTCGCATGGATGCCGGTGAGTTCGGCCGCATGAACCTCGCCCAGCTCAACTTTGGTAGCTACAAGGAGTACGGCGATCTGACCAATCGCTTCTACAACCGCAACCTTGCTGGCGGTGCCATGCTCGACATTGGCGTGTATGCCCTGTCCGTCATGCGTCTCTTTATGGCAAGCCAGCCCATTGAGGTCGTTTCGTTGGGCAACACCTGTGAGACCGGTGTTGACGTTGCGGGCGGCATCGTCTGCCGTAATGCCGAGCAGCAGCTGGGTGTTGTGAGCCTCACGCTCCACTCCAAGCAACCCAAGCGCTCGATTATTAGCTTCGATAAGTGCTATATCGAGGTCAACGAGTATCCGCGCGCCGATCACGCGACCATCGTGTGGACTGCGGACGGCCACCGCGAGGAGGTCCACGCCGGCACCGAGGCTTACGCCCTTTGCTATGAGATGGCCGATCTTGAGAAGGCCGTTGCCGGCGACGACTCTAAGCGTGAGCTGCTGGATTATGCTTCTGATGTTATGGAGCTGATGACCAAGCTACGCGCCGACTGGGGAGTCGTGTACCCCGAGGAGGAGTAAGCGATGCTAGCGGAAGATAGGCTCAACGCGATCGTGTCGATGGTTCAGCAGACCGGCTCGGTTACCGTGCCGGAGCTTGCCGAAGCCCTGGGCGTGACGGCGTCTACCATTCGGCGCGACCTGCAGATGCTCAATCGCGCACACCGTATCGCCAAGGTGCACGGTGGGGCGACGAGCCTTGAGCGCGCGCACGTGACGCGCGACCTAACGCTTAATGAGCGCAGCGACCTCCATAACGACGACAAGGAACGTATCTGCGCCCGTGCGGCGGCACTTGTGGAGCCCGAGAGCTTTGTATACATCGACTTGGGTTCGACGACGCTCAGGCTCATCGAGCATCTTCCACACCTTGAAGATGTCACCTATGTGACCGATTCCGTGCTCCATGCTCAACGCCTTGCTTTGCGCGGCATGCGTACCGTGGTGCTGGGTGGCGAGCTCAAACCCGAGACCGAGGCGCTCGTCGGTCCCGATGCCTTGGCAACCTTAGACCGCTACAACTTCAACTGCGGCTTTTGGGGCTCTAACGGCATTGCCGCCGAGCAGGGCTTCACGGCGCCCGATATCGAGGAGGCGCAAGTAAAGCGTATCTCGATGCGCCATACGGCCAAGCGCTTCGTAATCTCGGACGCCAGTAAATTTGGCATGGTGGCGCCCGTCAAGTTCGCGGACTTCCGTGACGCAACGATTATTACCGCAGGCGATGTCCCTGCCAAGTACCGGGCAATGGACAACGTCATCACGGTCTAACAGCAAGGGACGGGCTAAGACCAAAACCACCACAAAGGTGCCTGTCCCCATTGTGGTGGTTAGTAACGAAAACCGAGTAGTTTTCTCAATAGAAAAGCGGCAACGTCCATCACGGGCGTCGCCGCTTTCGTTGTCTGCTGGTTTGTCTAAGTCTGTAACAACTGGACCGTTAAAAGTGGGCTAGGTGTTACAGATCGAGATACTTACGAACCGCGCCGTCCCTTTGTCTCAATCTGTAACATCTGGGACTGATTTTGCCGAGTTACTGTTACAGATTGAGATTATTCCCTTGAGGGGATTCGAATGTCTCGATCTGTAACAGATAGACCGCAAAATGGGCTTTAGCTGTTACAGATCGAGATGTTTGGGAATCCGGCAGAGCCATCGCGGCAAAACCACCACAAAGGTGCCTGTCCCCATTGTGGTGGTTTAGGGCTCCCAGGGGCAGGGGGCTTCGATGTGGATGTGCTCGCCGGTTACGGGATGCGTGAAGGACACGCTGTGGGCGTGGAGCATCAGGCCGCAGGGACGCGGCGTTCCGTACAGGTCATCGCCCACCAGGGGATGGCGCTCGCTGGCCAGATGTACGCGGATCTGGTGCTTGCGGCCGGTGAGCAACTCGACATCGATATACGAGCGCGTGGGCAGGCCACGACGGCTCTTAAGACGTTTGAGCACCTTCACGCGCGTTTGAGACGGCTTGCCGCTGGCGCCGACGCGCATCTTGCGGCTGTCGTGACGGTCGCGGGCGATGGGCTTGTCGATGAGCTTTTCGTTCCAGTCGATCTTGCCCTCGGCGAGCGCCAGGTAGTGCTTTTCGAACGCGTGGTCGATGATCATCTGGTCAAAGGCGGGCTGCGTCTGCTTGTCGAGTGAGAACAGCACCACGCCGGTGGTGTCACGGTCCAAGCGGTTGAGCGGCTGCATGTCGGTCGCGGCAAAGCCGTCGCCCATCGCCAGCAGCAGGTCGCTGGCGTAGTCGGTGAGCGTACGCTCGCCGGTGCCATCGCCGTGGACGATCATGCCGGCAGGCTTGTCGATGGCCATGAGCCAGGCGTCGCAGTAGAGGACTTGAGGTTCTTCGTTCACGTGTAAGCCTTTCGGTTAGCTAATTCCCACAAACATGCAGCCCGAGGTCGCCCCGCGCAGGCGGGCGGCCGGCTTGCGGCCGGCTTGAGCCGCCTCGACAGCGCGACGGACGCGAGCGACGGCACGGCCAATCTCATCGGCCTCGAGCAGCGTTCCGTCCACCATGAGACGACGGACGCCGGCGTCGAGCAGCTGTGGTACCTGCGGCGTAAGGTCGATGGGGTAGGCGTCGTACAGGCGTGAGCGGCCGTGGATGTCGGTACGCACCGGCATGACCTTGCCGTCGATATTCTTGAGCGAGAGCTTGCGGGCACGCAGGCGGCAGTTGGCACAATCGTGGATGCAGCCGTTGGCAACCTGCAGAATGCAATGCTCGCTTGTCATGACGCGCGGGCGGCCAAAGACGGTGATGCCCAGAGCCGCGGGCGTGGCGGTGCCGAGCGAGACAATCTCGTCGAGCGTGATCTCGGGCGAGAGCCAAAACGCGCCGGCTCCGCGCTCGGCGAGTGCCTCCATGCAGGGCGCGTTGTGCACCGGCAGGCAAGAGCGAATCTCGGCCGTGGCGCCAACCTGGGCGGCCAGGGCAAGCTCGGAGATATTGCCGACGGCGACGGTGGCCCCGGCATTGATCCAGGGATCGACGCGCTCGTGGTCGACGGCGCGGCAGACCTCGTCGAGTACGGGCACGACGCCCTGCTCAAACGTATCGACGGGGGAGAGCTTGGCCGCATCGAGCGCGTCGGTGGTCATGTAGATGCGCGTTGCACCCTCCGCCCGCGCTGCCTCGGCGGCCTCGAGCGAGGTGACGGTGGCGCAGATCTGCGGCTCGTCGCGGTAGTGCTCGGGCGCGGGGCGGGAATCACTGGTGACAATCGCCGGCAGCTCGAGCGTTTTCGCGCGCTCCGCGTACGGCGCCAGAATGGCCTCTTCCAGCGCCTTGCAAGCGGCGGCGCGCACCTTATGTACGGCGGAGAAACCCATGCCACAGCCCTCATCGAGCGCCACCTCAAAGCTCGCAGCCTCAAAGGGAGAGGAACCCATGCGGCCGACGTGCTCAACCAGATCGGACGCCTCGACCGCACGGGTCTTGGCGGCTTCGACGGTAAAGCCCGTGGCCGTGGCCGTAAGCGAAGGGTCGTCGCAGCAGGTGAGCGTAACGGTAAACGGCTCGCCCAGACGCGCCACGACGGACACATCAACAGCTCGGCGGCGCAGCACATCGCGCTTGAGCGCGGCGCCGGCGGCGTCGATGGCACGCTGACTGCGAATCACGCGGACGCGGCAGCCCTCGGGCATGCTGCGGGGTACGCGACATTCGATGACTTCACCGGCTGCGGCATCATCGGCGGCAATGGTGGTCAGGAACTGGTCAAACTCGTTATCGTGGCGAAGCTCCAGCAGGTCGCCCTTGCCCACGGGCTCAAACAGCTCAATACGGGCGATGGCGGCGCGGCGACGGCGGTCGTCGGGCTTGAGGCCGCGCACATCGCGGTTGGCCGGGCGGCTGCCCAGCACCGTGCCCACGATCTGGCCGCGGTTGTTGGAACGCTCATAGCTCATCATCTCGTCGCCCGAGGTGCCGTCCTGATAGGCGTGCGTAAAGTCGCGGTTAAAGCAGCGCTTGAGCTGGCGCTGGCGGGCGTCTTTCTCGTCCTTGGCAACGGTGGTTCCGGCCAGCATGTCATCAATCTGATGACGATACACGTCGACGATGGAATACACGTAATCGGGCGCCTTCATGCGGCCCTCGAGCTTGAGCGACGCGGCGCCGGCGTCATACAGGCGGCGAACAAGTTGTGAAGTGTTGGTGTCACGCGGGCACAGCGCGCGCTCGCGACCGGCAGGGGAGAGCGAGCGACCGTTCTCGTCGATCAGCTCGTAGGGCAAGCGGCAGGGCTGGGCGCACATGCCACGGTTGGCCGATCGTCCCGCCATGGCAAAGCTCGAAAGCAGACACAGGCCAGAGTAGCAAAAGCAGATGGCGCCATGGCTAAAGACCTCAAGGTCCACATCGGGCGCGGCATCGTGAATGGCGGCAATCTCGTCGATGGAAAGCTCGCGCGAGAGGGTCACGCGGTCGGCGCCCTGCTCGCGGCACCAAAGGGTTCCGCGGTCGTCGTGGATGTTCGCCTGGGTCGAGATATGCGTCTCGATGCCGGGCATCGTGCGCTTGACCTCAAAGAACAGGCCCCAGTCCTGGATGATGAAGGCGTCGGCGCCCAGCGTGGAGCAGCGATGGATGAGCTGCAGCGCATCGCTCATCTCGGATTCCTTGATGACGATGTTGACCGTGACGTAGACGCGCGAGCCGGCCAGATGCGCGGCGCGGCAGGCCTGCTCAAAGGCCTCGTCGGTAAAGTTGGTGGCCTTGCGGCGTGCGTTGAAGCTGCCCATGCCGCAGTAGATGGCGTCTGCCCCGGCGGCGAGCGCGGCGGCAAAGGGCTCCGGGCCTCCGGCGGGGGCCAAGAGTTCGGGTCTGCGGTTGGTGGTTCGACTGGCGGTTGCGGTCATATCCTGCCTTTCAAAATGCTCAGATACTCAAAAGTATAGTGGTGCCGTCGCGGCAGGCGATGCCCGTGCTCTAAGCGGGATAAAGTCTTCAGCAGCTTGGACTGGCTGCTTCACATGAGAACCGTTCAGCGGTCCGGGGAAACCGTTGGGCGATAAAATATTCTCGCAACGTGATAATAATCTTGCATCGCGCGGAAACCTTGAGTACTATCCCAATCAAGCGCGGTGTTCAGACCGAACTGTGCCTCCCGGTGTGAACGCCGCGCTCCCGTTCCCTTTTACTTGTAAGGAGAAAAACATGAGCAAGACCGTCGTGTCTTCCGATAACGCACCCGCAGCCATCGGCCCGTATTCCCCCGGTATCCAGACTGGCAACATGGTGTTTCTGTCCGGCCAGCTGGGCATCGATCCCGCGACCGGCAAGCTGCCCGAGGGTGTCGAGGCCCAGGCTAAGCAGTCCCTTGCTAATGTCGAGGCCCTGCTGACCGCTGCCGGCGCCACCTTTGCCGATGTCGTCAAGACCACAGTCTACCTGGCTGACATTGCCGACTTCGCTGCCGTAAACGAGATCTACGCCTCCAAGTTCGAGGCCCCGTTCCCCGCGCGCAGCGCTTTCCAGGTTGCCGCTCTTCCGGCTGGCGGTCTGGTCGAGATCGAGGTTGTCGCCGCTCTCTAAGGTGTTGGTAACAACTAAACATGACATGCAAAAAGACCCTGCAGCGCGTGCGAGCTGCAGGGTCTTTTGTCAAGCGATGCGACAAAAATGATCCGTTTCCCTTCGTCCCCAAGGGATCACGTTTAGCCCTCCTTGCGAACTTTTTGCAGGTAGCGGTAGACGCTGGGCTCCGAGATGCCCAGCGCGGTGGCGGCGCAGGCCACGGCGCCCTTGAGCATAAACACGCCGTTGCCGTTGAGGTGGCGAATGACGTCCACGCGGTCGCTCTGGCCAAGCGACGCTACATCCAGCCCGCGCGCGCTCAGCAACTCGGCAATGCTGCGGTCGATGAGCTCCTGTGTGGACTCCGAAAGGCTTTCGACCTCGATAGGGGCGGGCTCCGTGCGCGTCGGCGCCGCGTCGAAGCAGGCCATGAGCTGCTGTGCCATGGCGTTGATGGAGCGCACGGTCGAGAGATCGGTGTTGACGCAGAGCATGCCGACGATCTCTTTATCCTCGCGGATAAAGTACGTCGCTGACTCCAACGTCTTGCCACCGGCACCGCGCCCCTCATAGCCCGTAATAAACGGCAGGTCGCGATACTTTGGGTCGTGCATGATCTTGAGCGCCAGATCGGTGGCGGGACCGCCGACCTTACGGCCGCTCACGATGCCGTTGCGAATATCGACGATGGCGTGGTCGGGATCCGAGAAATCGTGCAGCACGATCTCGCTGTTTTTGCCGAGTATCTGCTCCAGGAAATCGACCATCGGCAAAAAGCGACGTACGGTCTCGTTCACGGGCAACTCCTTTGGGTGAAAGCGGAAGTTTCATAACAATTTTTTCTCATGGTAACACGCTGCTCATCATCTCGTATATCCGCAGGTACATGACGTAATGCAGACGAACGGTATGATTTTGGCGGTAAACGGTTGACCAAAAGAAAAGTTAGATGCTATTTTGACCAGACACTTTCCTGACCTGCGGAAATGCATTATCTCAGCTGAAGAATAGTCTGATAACAAAAAATTATTATTGAGAATGAGAATCATCTTTAATACGATATGCAACGAAGGCACAACCTCAACCCCGCACTGCGTCACAATAGGGCGTTAGATGCGAAAACAACTATTTCGAGGATTGGTGGTCAAATGACCCAGGAGACGGTTACGAACGGCACTGAAGCCCTGTTCACTCGTGAAGGCATGCCTCCCGTTAAGGAAATGATCCCGTGTGCCCTTCAGCACGTACTGGCATCGTTTGCCGGCATCATCACCCCGGCTGTCATCATGGCCGGCGTCTACGGCTTTAATAGCCAGCAGAGCACCGACATCATCCAGGTCGCGCTCATTCTTTCGGCGATCGACACGGCCCTTCAGGCCTTTGCCCCCTTCCGTCGCATCGGCGGCGGCCTGCCCATCGTCATGGGCGTTTCGTTCGCGTTCCTCCCGGCCCTGCAGGCCATGGGCACCTCGGGCTTTAGCTTTGGCGCGCTGTTGGGCGGCGAGATTGTCGGCGGTGCCGTCGCGGTCCTCTTTGGTCTGGCCTACAGCAAGATTAAGTGGCTGTTCCCACCCGTCGTGACCGGTACGGTCATCTTCTCCATCGGCGTTTCGCTGTATCCCACGGCCGTCAAGTATATGGCCGGCGGTATGGGTACGCCACTGTGGGGCACCCCGCAGGCCTGGTGCGTCGCTCTTATCACCTTCGCCGTGGTCTTTGCGCTCGCCAACTTTGGCAAGGGCACGCTCAAGCTGGGATCCGTGTTCTTTGGCATGATCGTTGGCATGATCGTCTCCATCCCCTTTGGCATGATCGACTTCTCAAGCGTCGCCACCGCTCAGGTCTTCGCCCTTCCCAAGCTCATGCCCTATGCGCTCGAGTTTGATCCCGAGGTCTGCATTACCCTCGCCGTCGTGTTCCCCATGGTTGCCATCCAGGTTATCGGCGACGTCTCCGCCGCCTGCCTGGGCTCCATCGACCGTATGCCCACCGAGCGCGAGCTCTCCGGCGCTATCGTGTCCCAGGGCCTCACCTCTATGGTCGGCGGCCTGCTGGGCGGTCTTCCCACCAGCGCCCTTGGCCAGAACGTGGGCATCATCTGCTCCAACAAGGTCGTCAACAAGTGGGTCTTTGTGATCATCGCGGCCGTCTTTGCCATCGCCGGTCTGTTCCCGCAGCTCTCTGCCGTCCTTTCCGCTATCCCGCAGCCCGTCATCGGCGGCGCGACCGTCGGCGTCTTTGGCACCATTACCATGAACGGCGTGCGCATGTTCACCCGCGAGGGCCTCACGCAGCGCACTACCACCATCGTCGGTACCTCCGTCGTCTTTGGCCTGGGTATCTGGATGGCCAGCGGTTGCCTTGCCGGCGAGGGTATGCCCGCCTGGGTGTCCACCGTCATCGGCTCCAATGCCGTAACCCCCACCGCCATCATGGCCATCGTCCTTAACCTGATTCTTCCGCAGACGCCGGTCGTGGCTCAGCACATCGATGCTGCCAAGGACGCTGCCGTGGATCTGGTCTTGCCCGAGAGCAAGAAGTAACCAATTCGGTGCTATTCGTCGGCGGACGCATCGCCTCGTCCGCCGACGTCATGCGGCGTCAAGCCGCACTTCAAAGGGTTTGTCCCTTTGGTGAAGCGTTGACGGGAGAGGGCCCGTTTCCGGTGTAGGCCGGCGCTTCGCACTCCGCCATGTCAGAGGTGTCAAACCCCGCCTCTGATGTTGAAGGGAGCATTCATGCTTCTGGTCGCTAACGGTTCCGTTTTTACCCGCAACGCTCAGACCCCGTTCATTCCCAACGGTGCGGTCGCCATTGACGGAGATACGATCGTCGAAGTGGGCCCCGAGTGCGAGCTCAAGGCCAAGTACCCGGATGCCGAGTACGTCGACGCCCAGGGCAACCTCATCATGCCCGGACTCATTAACTGCCACACCCACATCTACTCGGGTCTGGCTCGCGGCCTTGCCATTAAGGGCTGCAACCCCACCAACTTCCTGGAGAATCTTGAGCAGCAGTGGTGGAAGATCGACGACAACCTGACGCTCGACGGCACCAAGGCCAGCGCCTATGCCACGATTCTGGACTCCATCCGCGATGGCGTCACCACGATCTTCGATCACCACGCGAGCTTCTGCGAGATTCCGGGCAGCCTCTTTGCCATTAAGGATGCCGCGCAGGAGCTGGGCATGCGTTCGTGCCTGTGCTACGAGGTCTCCGACCGCCGCGGTCAGGAAAAATGCGACCAGGCCATTGCCGAGAACGCCGAATTTGCCCAGTGGGCCGCCAAGGAGCGTCGCGATAACGACAACCACATGATCGCCGCCATGTTTGGCGGTCACGCCACCTTTACGCTTTCGGACGAGACCATGGACAAGATGGCCGAGGCCAACAACGGCCTGACCGGCTTCCACATCCATGTGTGTGAGGGCATGAATGACGTGTGGGACTCCCGCCTCAACCGCGGCGGCATCAGCCCCGTCGAGCGCTTGCTGCAGCATAACCTTCTGGGTCCCGACACCATGCTCGGCCACTGCATCCACGTGACGCCTGCCGAGATGGATATCGTCAAGGAGTCTGGCACCTGGCTCGTCAACAACCCCGAATCCAATATGGGCAACGCCGTGGGCTGCGCCCCCGTGCTCGAGTTCTTCCGCCGCGGCATCCCCGTGTGCATGGGCACCGACGCCTACACCCACGATATGCTCGAGAGCCTCAAGGTCTTCCTGATCATTCAGCGCCACAACGCCGCCATGCCCAACGTGGGCTGGTGCGAGGCCATGACGATGCTCTTTGAGAACAACGCCAAGATGGCGAGCAAGTACTTCGATCGCAAGCTCGGCGTGCTCGAGGCCGGCGCTGCCGCCGACGTCATCGTTATGGACTACAAGCCCTTTACGCCGCTGAGCGAGGAGAACATCGACGGCCACATGCTCTTTGGCATGATGGGTAAAAACTGCCGTACCACCATCATCAATGGCCGCGTCCTGTACAAGGATCGCGAGTTTGTCGGTATCGATGAGGACAAGATCAACGCGTGGACCATGGCTGAGTCCAAAAAGCTCTGGAGCACGCTCAACGATCGCGCCTACTAGTTACAAGTAGATTCACGCGCGCCGGATGTTTCGCCGCATCCGACGCGCGTATAGGCGACCTCCGCGGGGTCGCTGGCGCTGTGCTAGCGCTACACCGTATTTGCGCCCGCCGCGCGGTCTCGCCGGGCGTTACAGAGAGGAACTCACTATGAGCGACATCATGAGGCCGATCCCGTTTTCGCAGCTGATGAACTGGATCATCGAGGAGCACAAGACCCAGGACGCCATCTTTGGCGTGCGCAAGATGGTCACGACCAACCAGGAGGGTGCGCTTCCCATTTTTGACGAGCGCATCGAGACTCCGTTTGGCCCGGCCGCCGGCCCCAATACGCAGCTTGCCCAGAACATCGTGGCATCCTATGTGGCTGGTTCTCGCTTCTTTGAGCTCAAGACTGTTCAGGTTATGGACGGCGAGGAGCTCTCCAAGTGTGTGAACAAACCCTGCATTGTGGCGCAGGACGAGTGCTACAACTGCGAGTGGTCGACCGAGCTCGAGGTTCCGCAGGCCTTTGCCGAGTACGTGAAGGCATGGTTTGCCTGCCACCTGATCGCTCGCGAGTACGGCCTGGGCAGCCCGGACGGCTTTGTCTTCAACATGTCCGTGGGTTATGACCTGGAGGGCATCAAGAGCCCCAAGGTCGACGCCTACATCGAGGGCATGAAGGATGCCAGCGGCTCTGACGCCTGGAACGAGTGCCGCACGTGGGCGCTCGCTAACCTGGACAAGTTTGAGCATGTCGATGCCGCGTTTGTCGAGTCCATCCCGGCGCGCGTCTCCAACTCCATCACCGAGTCCACGCTGCATGGCTGCCCGCCGGCGGAGATCGAGCGCATCGCGACCTATCTGATCACCGAGAAGGGCCTCAACACCTACATCAAGTGCAACCCCACGCTGCTGGGCTATGAGTTTGCCCGCCAGCGCCTCAACGAGCTGGGCTTTGACTACATCGTCTTCGACGATACGCACTTCCGCGAGGACCTGCAGTGGGCCGACGCCGTGCCCATGTTCGAGCGCCTGATTGCCCTGTGCGCCGAGCGCGGCCTGGAGTTTGGCGTCAAGCTGACCAACACGTTCCCCGTCGACGTGACGAGGAACGAGCTGCCCTCCACCGAGATGTACATGTCCGGCCGTTCGCTGTTCTCGCTGACCATCGAGGCCGCCCGTCGCATTACCGAGCAGTTCGATGGCAAGTTGCGCATCAGCTACTCCGGCGGTGCCACGGTCTACAACATCCGCGCCCTGTACGATGCCGGCATTTGGCCCGTTACCCTGGCGACCGACGTGCTCAAGCCCGGTGGCTACGAGCGCTTTAGCCAGATGGCCGGCGAGTTTACCGATCTGGACGGCAAGCCGTTCGCGGGCGTCTCTCTCGAGGCCGTGACCGCGATCCAGACCGACTCGCTTACCAACCCGCTCTACAAGAAGCCGCTGCGCCCGCTGCCCGACCGCAAGGTCGCCGGCAAGAGCCCGCTTTCCGATTGCTTTACCACGCCGTGCCGCACGAGCTGCCCCATCCAGCAGGATATTCCCGCCTACCTAGCGGCTGTTGACGAGGGCCGCTACGAGGACGCACTTAACATCATCATCGAGCGCAACGCCCTGCCGTTCATTACTGGCACCATCTGCCCGCATCCCTGCGGCCGTGCCTGTGAGCGTGCGTTCTACGAGCCCGAGGGCGCCCAGATCCGCGCCAGCAAGCTCAAGGCCGCCCGCGAGGCCATGACCGCCGTGCTGCCCAAGCTGCGCGCCCAGGCCATCGCCAACGACGGCGAGCGCAACGTTGCCGTTATCGGCGGCGGCCCTGCCGGTCTGGCTACGGCGTTCTTCCTGACGCGCGCCGGCGTGCCCGTTACCATCTTCGAGGCCCGCGATTCGCTCGGCGGCGTGGTCCGTCACGTGATCCCCGAGTTCCGTATTGCCAGCGACGATATCTCCCACGACGCCGAGCTTTGCCTGGCCTTTGGTGCCAAGGTTCAGCTCAACGCCCGCGTGGAGTCCATTGACGAGCTCAAGGCCCAGGGCTTTACCGACGTGGTCGTGGCCACCGGTGCCTGGATGCCCGGCTCTGCGGGCCTAGGCGAGGGTGCCGAGCTCGATGTGCTGGAGTTCCTCGAGGCCGCCAAGAAGGGCGAGAAACTCGAGCTGGGCGAGGACGTCGTGGTCATTGGCGCCGGCAACACCGCCATGGACGCCGCCCGCGTGGCCAAGCGCCTGGCTGGCGTGAAGAACGTGCGCCTGGTGTATCGCCGCACCAAGAAGCAGATGCCCGCCGACGAGGAAGAGCTCGATCTTGCTCTTGCCGACGGCGTTGAGTTCTGCGAGCTGCTGGCGCCCAAGGCACTCAACGGCGCCGTGCTGACCTGCGATGTTATGGAGCTTGGCGAGCCGGATGCAAGCGGCCGTCGCAGCCCCGTCGCCACGGGCGAGACCGTTGAGCTTCCTGCCACCACGGTGATCTGCGCCGTGGGCGAGGGCATCGATGCCAGCCTGTACGATGTCGCGGGCGTCGAACACGACCGTCGCGGCCGTCTTGCCGCCACCTCCACCGGCGTCGAGGGCGTCTGGGCTGCGGGCGACTGCCGCCGCGGTCCGGCCACCGTGGTCGAGGCTATCGCCGACGCCGCCGAGGTTGCCCGTGCCATCGCCGGCGTGGACTTTAACAAGTACGCCGACTGCAACGAGCAGGCCGGCCGCGAGGACACCTGCTACGAGCGCAAAGGGTCGCTGTGCCGCGACAAGCGCAACTGCACCAAGACCCGCTGCCTGGGCTGCGGCTCGGTGTGCGAGGTCTGCTGCGACGTGTGCCCCAACCGCGCCAACGTTGCCATTAAGGTGCCGGGCCTGGCCAAGCATCAGGTCGTCCACGTCGACGGTATGTGCAACGAGTGCGGCAACTGCGCCGTGTTCTGCCCCTACCAGGAGGGCCGTCCCTACAAGGACAAGCTCACCCTGTTCTGGAGCGAACAGGACATGGAGAACTCCGAGAACGAGGGCTTCCTGGCCGTGGATGAGGGCCACTTTAAGGTCCGCGTCGCCGGCACGGTCCGCACCGTCTCGGTCGATGCCGTCAACACCGGTCTGCCCGAGGCCGTCCGCCTGACCATCAAGGCCGTGCGCGACAACTATTCGTACCTTCTTAAGAAATAGGCGAGTCTCTTATGGCCAAATCCATTCAACATAACGTGGCCTACGTTGCCTGCGGAAGCGGTTGCGCCTCCGCAGGCGGCGATGCCCGCTGCAGCGAAGGCTGCATTGGCTGTGGCGCCTGCGTCACGGCCTGCCCCCACGGTGCCATTGCGCTGGTCGATGGCATCGCCCGCGTGGATCGCTCAAAGTGCACGGGCTGCGGCCTGTGCGGCATGGCGTGCCCACAGCGCGTGATTGCCTTCGTTCCCGGCTACCAGAACATCCTGGTGCGCTGCAACAACACCGATAAGGGGGCCATCGCCCGCAAGATCTGCGACACCAGCTGCATCGGTTGCGGCATGTGCGCTAAAAAGTGCCCCGCCGGCGCTATCCGCATCGAGGACAACTGCGCCCATATCGACGGCGCGGACTGCCTGTCGTGCGGCATGTGCGCCGTCGTCTGCCCGCATGGCGCCATCCACGACCGCACCGGCATCGCCGCCGGCGTGTAGAAGGGAATCACCATGGCACAGGAATTCACTTTTACCGTTAACGGCGTTGAGCGCACGACGACGGAGAATAAACCGCTGCTGCGTTACCTGCGCGACGACCTGCACATCCATTCCGCCAAGGACGGCTGCTCCGAGGGCGCCTGCGGCACCTGCACCATCCATGTAGACGGCGCGGCCGTCAAGGCATGCGTGCTGACCACCGCTCTTGCCGCCGGCCGCAACATCGTGACCGTTGAGGGCCTGCCCGAGGACGTGCGCGAGGCCTTTGTGTACGCCTTTGGCGCCGTGGGCGCCGTGCAGTGCGGTTTTTGCATCCCCGGCATGGTCATGGCGGGTGCGGCGCTCATCGCCGAGGACCCCGAGCCCACTGAGGAGCAGATCAAGTACGCCATCCGCGGCAACGTCTGCCGCTGCACCGGCTACAAGAAGATTATCGAGGGCATTTCGCTATCCGCTGCGGTGCTCCGCGGCGAAAAGCAGATCGACGAGGACCTGGAGCGCGGCGACGACTACGGCGTGGGCAAGCGCGCCTTCCGTATTGACGTGCGCAAGAAAGTGCTCGGCGAGGGCAAGTATCCCGACGACATCGACGAGCTCGATCAGCCGGGTCTGACCTACGCCAGCGCCGTGCGCTCCAAGTATCCGCGCGCCCGCGTGCTCTCCATCGATACCTCCAAGGCCGAGGCCCTGCCCGGTGTGGTGGGCATCCTGCGCGCCGAGGACGTGCCGGTCAACCAGGTCGGCCACCTTATCCAGGACTGGGACGTCATGATCGCGGCAGGCGATATCACCCGCTGCGTGGGCGATGCCATTGTGTTGGTGGTCGCCGAGGACGAAGCGACGCTCGAGAAGGCCAAAAAGCTCGTAAAGATCGATTACGAGCCGTTGGAGCCCGTGCGCAACATTGTCGAGGCTAGGGCTGCCGACGCCCCGCGCCTGCACGACAGCTTCTTTGCCTTTGGCAACACGGTGGAGCTCAAGGACAACGTGTGCCAGAGCCGTCACGTGACGCGCGGCGACGCCGCCAAGGCGCTGGCAGAGAGCGCGTTTGCCGTAACGCAGCGCTTTACCACGCCCTTTACTGAGCATGCCTTCTTGGAGCCCGAGTGCGCCGTTGCCTTCCCGTACAAGAACGGCGTCAAGGTGCAGTCGACCGACCAGGGTGCCTACGACACGCGCAAAGAGTGTGCCCACATGTTTGGCTGGGACAACGAGCCCGAGCGCGTGGTCGTCGAGACCATGCTCGTGGGCGGCGGCTTTGGCGGTAAGGAGGACGTGTCCATCCAGCATCTGGCCGCGCTCGCCGCATATAAGTTCCAGCGTCCTGTGAAGTGCAAGCTCACGCGTGCCGAGTCGCTCGCGTTCCATCCCAAGCGTCATGCCATGGACGGCACCTTTACGCTGGGCTGCGACGCCGAGGGCAACTTTACCGGCCTGGATTGCGAGATCAACTTTGATACCGGCGCCTACGCGTCGCTGTGCGGCCCGGTGCTCGAGCGCGCCTGCACGCATGCCGTCGGCCCCTACAAGTACCAGAACACCGACATTCGCGGCTTTGGCTACTACACCAACAACCCGCCCGCCGGCGCGTACCGCGGCTTTGGCGTTTGCCAGTCCGAGTTTGCGCTCGAGAGCCTGATCGACCTGCTGGCAGAGAAGGTCGGCCTGGATCCGTGGGAGATTCGTTACCGAAACGCTATCGAGCCGGGCGAGGTTTTGCCCAACGGCCAGATTGCCGACTGCTCCACGGCGCTTAAGGAGACGCTGCTCGAGGTCAAGGATGCCTACTATGCGCATCCCGGACACGCCGGTATCGCCTGCGCCATGAAGAACGCCGGCGTGGGCGTGGGCCTGCCCGATGCCGGCCGCTGCAAGATTCGCATCGAGAACGGCGTGGCCGTGGTCTACGCCGCCACGTCCGATATCGGTCAGGGCTGCAACACCGTCTTTTTGCAGGACGTTGCCGAGGCATGCGGTCTGCCGCTTCGCTGTATCGCCAACGGCGAGTGCTCCACCGAGAACGCTCCCGACTCCGGCACCACGTCTGGTTCGCGTCAGACGGTCGTGACCGGCGAGGCCGTGCGCGGTGCTGCCTTCCTGTTGCGCGACGCCATGGTTGGCATCGAGGCTGGCAAGCCTGCGCCTACCGCCCCGGTGAGCGCCCATGGTGATGGCGTCAAGATCGAATACGATGACGGTCGCGCCTATCAGTTACGCACGCAGGAGCTCGTCGCCGGCCAGGGCATGCATCCTCAGGATCCCGCGGCCGCCATCAAGGCGCTCGAGGGCTGCGAGTTTGGCTACGTGTACCTGGAGCCGACCGACAAACTGGGCGCCGACGTCCCCAACCCCAAGAGTCACATCTGCTACGGCTTTGCCACGCATGTGGTCATTTTGGACGACGACGGCCGCGTGAGCGAGGTCTATGCCGCGCACGATTCCGGCAAGGTGGTCAACCCCATCTCCATTCAGGGTCAGATCGAAGGTGGCGTGCTCATGGGTATGGGCTACGCGCTTACCGAGGACTGGCCGCTCAAGGACTGCGTGCCCCAGGCAAGGTACGGCACACTCGGGCTGTTCCGTGCGCCCGAGATTCCGGATATCCACGCCATCTACGTGGAGAAGGACGAACTGCTGCCCGTGGCATACGGCGGCAAGGGCATCGGCGAGATCGCAACGATCCCCACGGCGCCCGCCGTGCAGAACGCCTACCGCGCGTTTGACGGCAAGCTGCGTCCGGATCTGCCCATGGTGGATACGCCGTACAGCCGCGCCCGTCACCGCGGGTAGGGTAGGGCGCGGACAGCCATTACTGACGGGCTGTTCGCGCTCAACACCAACTGCATATGCTGCATCTTTGGCCCCGGCTCCATCGCGAGCCGGGGCCTTTTGTTTGGAACGGAGGCAGCATCCCGGAATTGGCGCTCAGAATGGGGCGCAGTTTCCGGAGCGGTCCACGTGCGGTGGTGTACTGCCCCCTTTTGTTTGCGTCGGTCGTCGAATTACGTTATAGCTAGCTATATTATAGGAAGGTATAATATAGCTAGCTATAACGTAAAGGAAGGATGGCCCTATGTTTATCGGAAGAACAGCGGAAATGTCCGAGCTCAATCGACTGTATGGCACGGGTTCATTTGAAATGCCTGTGATTTACGGCCGTCGTCGCGTGGGTAAAACGCGCCTTATCACAGAGTTCATCCAAGGCAAGAAGGCTATTTACTTTCAAGCTCGTCGCACCAATGCAGAGGCAAACCTGCACGGCTTTAGCCAGGCGATACTTGCAGGCTCGGTTGGTGCTGCAGGCGTGTCGTTTCGTAGCTTTGACGAGGCGTTCGATGCATTGGCCACCATGGCTCGCACGGAACGTTTGATTGTCGTGATTGACGAGTATCCCTATCTCGCCCAATCGAATCCCGAGATCAGTTCGTTGCTGCAAGACAAGATTGATCACCTGTACAAAGAGACCAGGCTCATGCTGATTCTATGCGGCTCGTCTCTTTCGTTTATGGAGGAACAGGTGTTGGGCTACGAGAGCCCACTATACGGTAGGCGTACGGCCCAGTTTAAGATCATGCCGCTCGATTTTATGACGACCCTCGGCCTGTGGCAGAGCATGAGTCGCGAAGACGCTGCAGTTTGCTATGGCATGACGGGCGGCATTCCTGCATATATCGAGAAAGTCAATCCTGCCGCACCGCTCAAGGACAACATCAAACGTCTTTTTCTTACTCCTACAGGCTATCTCTTTGAGGAGCCGAGTAACCTGCTATTGCAAGAGTGCCGCAATCCCGAGCAATATGATGCGATCGTGCAAGCAATTGCTCAGGGGCGCTCGAAGATCTCGGAGATTGCGAGCTCTACGGGAATCCCTGCGAGCAACGTAAAGAGCTATGTGGATAAGCTGGCGTCGCTTGGGATTGTCGAGCGCGAGCTGCCCCTAAACGAGACGAGCAATAAGCGGGCCGTGTATCTACTGAGCGACCAGATGTTTAGGTTCTGGTACAAGTTTGTGCCGCAGAACATCGGGCTGATTCAAAACGATATGGCCGAGATGGCGTATAAGCGCATTGAGCCGCACGTATCGGATTACATGGGCACGGTCTTTGAGCTTATATGCAGGCAATACGTGTACGAACTCGCGCGGGCGGGCCAACTCGATGTGGTTCCGGCGAGCGTCGGGCGCTGGTGGGGGACGGATAATCGCACGCACACGCAGGAAGAAATCGACTTGATTGTTGACGATGGCGAGGGCGCTGCGCTGTTTGCGGAGTGCAAATGGCGCAATGAACCGGCGGGCGAAGACGTGCTGCAAAAACTCGTGCACCGAAGCGAGCTCTTTAGGCGGCAGCGAAAAAGCTATGCACTTTTCTCAAAAAGCGGTTTTACACAGGGATGTCGGGATGCCGCAGAGAGTAGGGGAGACGTCAAGCTGATCTCGTTTGCCGAGATGTGAGGGGCCACCCTGTGTTTGTGTCTGCGCAGGCGGTTACGCTTACTGCGACGAAGCCGTTCGAGAAACGAGCGGCAGGCAACGGAGAAAGGCCCTAACCGTGTCAGCTGAAAAGACGCCGGGTATCTCTGCTATCGATACGACGAACTTTGCGCGCCAGATTGTGCTGGACTTTGAGTTTGCGCCGGTGCCAAAGCAGCGCCAGCGCCGTGGGCTGCGCAACGAGATTATCGAGGTCGGCGCCGTCAAGCTCGATTACCACGGCAACGTTATGGGCGAGTTCTCGCAGTTTGTGCAGACGGAATTTACCGAAGGCGTCGCGTTCCCCGTCCGCGAGCTCACAGGGATATCGGCCGTGGACACCGCGATGGCCGATCCGCTCTATGTGGTGATCAAAAGGCTCGGCGATTGGATTGGTCGCTACTCCGCCCAGGTGGTCTGTTGGAGCGGGGCGGACCGTCGACAGCTTTTGACCGAGTGCCAGGCAAAGTGCATCGATCTTTCCGCATTTCCTACGGACTGGGCCGACCTGCAGGCGTTTTACACCTCGATTATGGACGTGGGCAGCCACGGTTGCGTCTCTTTGAGTGACGCGGCAACGTGGTTTGGCATCGAGTTCGACGAGTCGATGGGTCACGCCCACAGCGCCCTGGCCGATGCGCGCGTGACCGCCAAGCTGCTCAAGCAGATGATGGACGGGGACTACCACGTGAGCTCGCGCGCCCAGGAAGTCCGCCAGCGGTGGAGGATGGGCGAGCGACCTCAGACGCGCCTTTCCAGCAAGTTCCCCGAGCTGGGCGACCTGCTGCTAAAGCTGAAGGCGGAGGGGAGATAGGGCAGCGTCGGCTGCCTTTACAGTGCGTGCCAGTCGCGTATCGCTACTCTTCCTGCTGCTTGGCAGGTAAGATGTAGACGTTCTCGGCGTCCACGGCAATCTGCGTGGGACGGTTGTAGAGGATGTCGATCTCCATCACACTCTGCCTGAACGGTGCGACGTCGGGCGTCTTTGCCTGGTGGAGCTTCTCAATGAGTTTCTCGGATTGCTCGTCGTTGAACCTGCCGATGTCCTCTCCTGCACCCTCAAGCGCCTCGTCTATGGGCGTGAGCTCGCCGATGGGCGTCGCCGCGATGGCGCGACCGAGCATCTTGCCTGCGGAGGCGATGCCGCCCAGAAGTGCCACATCGATAGTGTCGGCAGTGCTCGCCTCGAGTGCGTTGTAACATTCGGTGTAGAGTTCGCGGTACGCAAGCGAGTCCGCCTCGATTTTTGCGGCAGCGTCTGCGAGCTTTGCAGGTTTGAAGTTCTGGGTGAGCATGGGCTCGAGGAACAGCGAGAACGCGTGGATATAGGTGGCGAGCTGGTAGTCCCTGAGATAGTCGAGAACCTTGTCGAGGCGCCTTTTCACGTCGTCTCGCACCTCGATGAACCCTTTCTTTTTCAGGTCCGCTTGTGCTTGCGAACGGAAATGTTCCATGTCCTGCACGGAGGCCTGTTTGATGTCGAGTACCTTCATATGGGCATTGGCCATGTAAACGGCTTTGTCGTAGTTGAGGCCGTAGCCGTTGAGGATGTCTACAAGTGTCTTGAGGTTGCCGCGCATGTTGGCCTTGTCACGCTGGCGCATATACTCGAACATTTCGTCGACGGACTCCTGGATGGAGTCGAGCTTTTGGTTTATCTGCGCGATTGCGGCTGCCATGAACAGCGACGTCGGGTCGTAGGGCACTTGCGTGACACTCGTGGCGATATTACCCTCGACAACGTGGAGGCGAGCCTGCCCAAAGCCATTGGCTGCGTCGCGGTAGGACCCCATGAGGCCGCTGCCGTCCTTGAACGATTGGAGTATCGACGGGTCAAGCGGACTGCCAAACTTGTCGGTTGGCTGGAGCAGCATAGGCACGCTCACCTTATTGGTGACGGTGCGGAACGTCGAGGGGAGTGAGGCGAGCGCTATGCCGAGCTGGGGGACTCGTTCGAGCGGGAGCTTGATGGCGCCGGAGACGTCCGCCCGCTCCTGAGTGAGCGCGAGGTGGATTTTGGTAGATGCGAGCTGTTTTGCCACGAGTTCCTCTCGGTCGCCGTCCGTCGAGGGTTTGATCTCGTTGTCTGCCATAGCGTGCTCCTTGCTTACGTTAATAGTCGCGGGAATTATCTCACCGTTGTGTGAGCTGCCGGGACGGGACGGATTAGCGGTAGCACGAGGCCGATTGACGGTCGAAGCGCATAGGCCTCGCCGCATTTCCTGCGGACTGGACCGACCTGCAGGCGTTATACATCTCGATTATGGAGGTGGGCGGCTATGGGTTAGTCTCGCTGGGTGGTGCGTCACCGGGACTCGGTATCGATTTTGATGAGTCGACGGACCGTGCTCACGGTGCCCTTGCTGATATGCACGTGACCGCCAGGCTGCTTAAACAGGCGATTGACGGGGCTATCACGTGAGCCCGCGCGGGCAGGAGATCCGTCAACGATGGGGGATGGACGAGTGCGCCCAGACGCGCCTTTCCAGCAAGTGCCCCGAGCTAAGCGATCTGCTGCTGAAGCCGAAGGCGAAGGGGTTACGCAATTTGCTAAGAGTGGCTGGTGGACTTGGGTGACTGAAGGCCATTGATAAATTCACTGCTGTCTATTGTATTTCAACTTCCCTTAATTCAATTGATGCGCTTCTCGTGTTTCTTTTGGAAAGACCATCCGTTTGCTTCTAAACATAGAGCGTTTCTCTCTGACTTTCTAGGACATGTGCTGCGTCGCCGATGGGTCCGGGGCCCACCACGCTTCAACGACCGTTCCTCCAGAACGCTCGCTGCTTTTGCTCAGAGATAGACGCTGCTGTCTACTGCCTGATAAAATGTTTTTATGTATGTTCTAGGACGCTGGCATATTAGTTTGCTGCATCGAGAAAGGCTGGCGGTTGGGTGAGTCCCGAGGAAAAAGCGCGTCTTGTTATCGATGAAAAGTTGAGGGCTTCTGGATATGTCGTTCAGGACGTTAAAGAGTTCAATCCCGCAGCGGCCTGCGGTGTCGTTGTCCGTGAGTGGCAAACGACTTCTGGACCATGTGATTACCTTATCTTTGTTGATGGCACCCCCTGCGGGTTAATTGAAGCCAAGGAACACAACAAGGGCGAGAAGCTAACAGCGGTAGCCGAGCAGTCAAAGCAATACGCTGAGAGTGAATTCAAATATGCCACTACAAATATTGACATTCGCTTTGTCTACGAGGCGACCGACGTCCTGGTCCGGTTTTGCGACTACCACGATAAAGACTACCGCTCTCGCGAGATCTTCTCTTTTCATAGACCGGAACAGCTACGTAGTTGGCTGAAGGATTCTGGCACTCTTCGGAATAGACTTAAGTCTTTTCCCGACTTCGAGACCGCCGGCTATCGCAAGTGCCAAGTAAATGCAATTTTAAAACTCGAAAAGACGTTTGAGGAGAATCGCCCGCGCGCGTTAATCCAAATGGCCACTGGTGCTGGCAAGACATATACCGCTATTACCAACGTTTATCGTCTGCTCAAATTTGCCAAGGCAAAGCGCATTCTATTCCTTGTTGACACAAAGAACCTGGGGGAACAGGCCGAGGAGGAGTTCCGCAAATACAGGCCTACCGACGATGCGAGGTTGTTTCCTGAGCTTTACAACGTCTGCCGTTTGACCTCTTCGCAGATCCCCAATGGCTCCAACGTATGCATCAGTACTATTCAGCGCATGTACTCCATTCTCAAGGGCAAGGAACTTGATGAGGCGGACGAGGAATCTTCCCCTAGTGAGGGTCGCTTCGTCGGCGGGCCACGCGATGTTGAGTACAACTCGGCTTACCCGCCTGAATACTTCGATTTCATCATCATCGATGAGTGCCACCGTTCTATCTATAACGTCTGGCAGCAGGTCCTCGATTACTTCGATGCCTTTCTCATCGGGCTTACTGCTACGCCTGACAAGCGAACCTATTCTTTTTTCAATCAGAACGTCGTGAGTGAATACACCCATGAGGAGGCAGTCATTGACGGCGTCAATGTCGGCGGCGATATCTACATCATCGAAACTGATGTGAGCAAGAACGGCGCGACGATTACCGAGCGTCTAGTTGAAAAGAGGGATCGCCTTTCCCGTGAGAAGCGATGGGAGCAGAACGACGAGGATTTGGAATACGACAAGGGTAAACTGGACCGCGATGTTGTCAACCCGTCCCAGATACGCACCATCATCCGCGAGTTCCGCGACAAGGTCACAACGGTTATGTTTCCTGGCCGCAAGGAAATACCCAAGACTCTCATCTTTGCCAAAACAGACAGTCATGCGGACGACATCATCAACATTGTGCGCGAAGAATTCGGGCGCGGGAACGAGTTCTGTAAGAAGATAACCTATAACGCTGAAGAGGACCCCAAGTCTGTACTTGCGGCATTCCGCAACGAATTCTATCCACGCATAGCCGTGACCGTTGACATGATCGCTACTGGTACCGATGTCAAAGCTCTCGAGTGTCTTGTCTTCATGCGAGATGTTCGTTCTAAAAACTACTTCGAGCAGATGCTTGGCCGCGGGCGTCGTACGCTCGGCCATGATGACCTGGCTCGCGTTTCGCCGTCAGCGACAACGAACAAGTGCCGCTACGTGGTTGTCGATTGCGTTGGCGTCACGAAGAGTCTTAAGACTGAAACAAGGCAGCTTGAGCGGAAGCCCTCAGTAAGCTTGAAAGAGCTCATGATGAGCATCGCCATGGGCGCGCGCGATGACGATACCGTCACCTCACTCGCCGACCGGCTTCTTCGACTCGCTGCCGTCATGGACAATGGCGAGCGAAAGAAGGCCGCCGAGCTCGCTGGCGGGGCCTCTGTGAACGATATCGCCAGAGATATGCTTGATGCTTTCGACGAGGACAAGATAGCAAAGGAAGCTGGGTTTATCCTTAGCGATGATGTTCAAGAAGCAACCGAAGAAGAGCGAGCCAGGCTGGCAGAAGCCCAGTCTCGGCTTGTCGAAAAGGCGATAGAGCCGATGTTCTCTGCCGAGTTGAGAAACTATCTCGAAAACGTGCGCAAGGCACACGACCAGGTTATAGATAATGAGAACCTGGATGCTGTCATTTCATCCGGTTGGGACACCGACCGCGAGGACCACGCCAAAGAGGTCATCCAAACATTCAGACAGTTCCTTGCCGACAACAAGGATGAGCTGGACGCGTTGCAAATCATCTACGGTCAAACCTACAAACAGCGCCCCATCACGCTGCGTATGGTCAAGGCTGTTCACGATGCGTTGAAAACGTCCCCCTATGGGCTTTCTTGCGACACGGTCTGGCATGCATACGAGGTTGCGGGGGCACCCGTCGCTACGGCGCGAAGCGCTGTGGGCAAGATTATGGACATCATTTCCGTCATTCGATTCGAACTCGGACAGGAAAAGATCCTGCGGCCCTTCGAGGCGGGCGTGGCGGAGCGTTTCAAGAGTTGGGTCTTCTCCAAGAACGCAGGCCACGGCCAGTTTACCGAAGAGCAGATGGATTGGCTGCGTATGATTCGCGACCATATCTCAACTTCGGGAAGCGTGAGCTCTGACGACCTCGACCTGTCGCCTTTCGGGGAGAAGGGCGGCCTCGGGCGTTTCTACATCCTGTTCGGCGATAAGTACCAAGGCGTTCTCGACGACATGAACTACGCGCTTGTCGCATAACACCTATGAGTTAGAAAGGCAGCGCATGAGCGCATCCACCATTAACCAGAAGATTTGGAACATGGCGACCGTCCTCTATAACGATGGCGTTTCCAACAGCGATTATCTCGAACAACTCACATATCTGCTCTTCCTCAAGATGGCAGACGAGTACAGCAAGCCCCCCTACAATAGGCCGACCGGTCTTCCGGAGGACTGTCGTTGGGAGTGTCTTGCGGACAAGAGCGGCGCAGAGCTGTTCGACACCTATAAGAAGATGCTCGACAAGCTAGGCGCCCAGGGCGGCATGCTGCAGGAGATTTTTACTGGGGCCCAAAACAAGATGAGCTCTCCGGCGATCTTGGCGCGAGTTATTCAGATGATCGGCGCAGAAACGTGGACGGCTATGTCGCAGGACGTCAAGGGCGACATCTACGAGGGGCTGCTTCAGCGAATAGCCGAGGACACCAAATCTGGTGCCGGGCAGTACTTTACGCCTAGGCCGCTCATCGACACCATCGTCAAGTGTGCGCAGCCTAAGCCTGAGAAGACCGTCTGTGATCCGTGCTGCGGTTCGGGCGGCTTCCTGCTGGCCGCAAAAAGCTACATAGAGGAGGCCTATCAGCTCGACGCCGACCAAAAGAAGTTCTTGAAGAACGAGGCATTCCACGGCTGGGAGATCGTTCCCGCCACGCGCCGGCTTTGCCTCATGAATCTTTTCCTGCACAACATCGGTGACTTTAACGATGTGCCGCCTATCACAAGAAATGATGCGCTTCTCTCCGACCCTGGTACGCGTTTCGACTACGTGCTCACCAACCCGCCTTTTGGTAAAAAGGCGACACTTAAAGCTGCTGCCGGCGAGGACGGTGAGCTTGTCGACGAAGAGCTCTCGTACTCTCGCCAGGACTTCTGGGCAACGAGCTCGAACAAGCAACTGAACTTTCTTCAGCACATTCATACCATCTTGAAAACTGGCGGCACCGCTGCCGTTGTCGTACCTGACAACGTACTGTTCGAGGGCGGTGCCGGTGAGACGGTGCGCCGTAAGTTGCTGGAGACCACGAACCTGCACACTATCCTGCGCTTGCCGACTGGTATCTTCTACAAGCCAGGCGTAAAGGCTAACGTCATATTCTTCGAGAACCGTCCCGGCAGCGAGAGCGTGCAGACCCGAGAGGTGTGGATTTACGACTATCGTACGAACGTTCACCACACGTTGAAGCAACACCCAATGACCGAGGCGGACCTTGCCGACTTCCTTGAATGCTACAGGCCCGGCCATATCGATGAGCGCGATGAGACCTACAACGAGGACAACAACCCCGATGGACGTTGGCGTCGCTTCACTATCGACGAGATTATGAGCCGCGACAAGCTGAGTCTCGATATCACCTGGATCAAAACCGGTGAGGACATCTCGGAGATCTCGCTTTCTGATTTGCTCTCAAGCATTCACGAGAAGAGCGATGCGATTGCCGACGCCGTGGAGCAGCTCGAGGCGCTTCTGAGGGACATCGAGGACTAATGGACACTAGGAAACTACGTCAAAAGCTGTTGGACCTTGCCATCCGCGGCAAGCTTGTTCCGCAAGATCCGAACGACGAGTCCGCAAGCGAGTTGCTGTCGCGCATCCACGAGGAGAAGCTCGCCATGGTCGAGCGCGGCGAGCTCAAGCCTAAGGATGTTAAAAACGATACCGTGATCTATTTCGGTTCCGATGGGCTGCCCTATGAGAAGCGAGCAGACGGCAAGGGTGAGTCGACTCC